>CAKZSU010000004.1 GCA_937921305.1 uncultured Patescibacteria group bacterium | reverse complement strand
GCTCGAGACGCCTGCTCGCCAAGACGCATGATTGAACCTTTACCATACTGTTTTTCTATTTGCTCTATGGCAAGACGAATAGCTTGAAGTTTTCGCGCGTTTCCGTTATTTTCACCCATGCTTTCCTCCTCATTTCTGTATATATTTTCTTGTATTTTTTATTGCTTCATCATTACATAAAACATGCTAGAATACAAGGTAGAAGGTTCACCGGGGTGTGGCGCAATTGGCGAGCGCACACGCATGGGGTGCGTGAGGTTGGCAGTTCGAGTCTGCTCACCCCGACCACGCTTAACATCCAAAAATTCTACAAAAAAGATTGACGACGAAGTCAAAAAATCTATCAAAAATTGTTTTGTTTCGTGGAACTTCCTTGTCTATCTCAAACAGTGGCGCTTCTGTTGGTGTCGGATTTGGATCCTCTGTTGGATACGGAGAGATAATAACAATAACAGATGGTGTTGTCGACCGTGTTGGAGTTACAGTTGGAGATTGTGGCGTTGACGTGATAGAATTTTTTGCAATAGCACTTGGGCGACGAGTTGAAGCATATGGATTTAGCGTTGGCGTCATAATACACGCGCAATCTTCCATGTTTTTGCATTGCGGATTCCTGCACGAACCGTTATAGCAGAAAAGTTGATGTGGACACTGCGCGTTGTATGAACACGGTGAACCGCAACGAAGGATCGGCGTGATATCTTCCGCGAAATTTTTCGGCCGTGTATTCTGTTGAATTAGTGAAATAGATCCAAGAATAAGAAAAGCAAAAATAATAAAAAAACTTACCAGAAGAATTGATGATTTTTTCTGCGATACGCTTGCTTGATGGGCCCTTTTCTTCTTCATATATATCAAGCGTAACAAGATATGCGTCGCAGACGCAAGAGAGAAAATTATCGCTTTGGAGATTGCTTCTTTGCTCTGGCTTTTCCAGCGTATCCCGCTTTTCTTCGTTCTTTTGCGCGGGGATCTCTCGTAAGAAATCCTCGTTTTTTCAAAATTGGACGGAATTTTTCTTTATCGACTTTTTCCAACGCTCGTGAAACGCCAAGAATAAACGCGCCAAGCTGCCCCATTAAGCCGCCACCTAACACTTTCACTGTCACACCAAACCGGCCAATCGTATTTGTTGTCCGAAACGGCTCAAGATATCGTTTCTTCATGATCTCGCCGGGAAAATATTCTTCTATCGTTTTTCCATTGATACGCATATCTCCTCGAGAAAGAATCTGCCCTTGAACAGTTATCAATCCGTCGTTGATAACATAGAGACGAACACGAACAGTAGATTCTCTTCTTCTTCCTACTCCTTCATAATACGGATGCTTTTGTTTTTCTTCTGGTTGTTGTTTTTGTTTTGACGCTTTCATATGGTTGTTTTAATTCACCTTATCTTTATACGGATGGTCTTCTCCTTCATAAATAAATAACCTTGCCATGAGTCGATCTCTAAGTTTATTTTTGGGCAGCATGCCATAAACCGCATGGCGTATCGGTTCTGCTGTTTTTTCCTTTCGGATCTGCCCTAGTGTTTTTTGTTTTAATCCCCCTGGATAGCCAGAATAATTACTATATAACTTCTCTTTATCTTTTCTTCCTGTCACAATAAATTGATCAGCGTTAATAACAACCACATAATCCCCGCAATCTAAATGACGAACAAAATTCGGTTTATATTTCCCCATCAATATCTGCGCTATTTCTGACGCAAGACGTCCTAACACTTTCCCTTTCGCGTCAAACACATGCCATTTTCGCTCTATTTCTGATGCTTTTGTTGATTTTGTATACTTCATAGGTCATTTATTATATCAAGATTATGCTTGTTTTTTACTTGTGTTTTCTTTTTCTTCTCTGTTGATCGTTTTGTCGATTGCTTCTGTTGTTTCTTCTCTATTTTCTTTTTTGATTCATCTGATTCTTTTATTTCCTCTTCTGGCTCTTCTTGAAGCGCTGTTGTTATCGGTCCTTGAACAAATGATAATAACACCATTTCAGCGGCATCACCTTGACGGAATCCTAGCTTGATCATTCTCGTGTATCCACTGGATCGATCCGAAAACTTTTGATTTGCCATATCGATCAGTTGTTTTGCTATTTTTCTATCTCCAAGCGAAGCGATAATATGCCGTTTCATCGCTTCTGTTTGCTTCTTTGCTTTAGTGATGAGGATATCTATCGCTCCTCGAATCGCTTGCGCTTTCGCTTTTGTCGTTTGAATTTGCCCGTAGACAATCAAACTCCGAAGCAAATTCCTTCTCAATCGTTTTCGTTCATCTGTGGATCGCGATAATTTTTTTCCGTATACTTTGTGTCGCATATTATTTTATACCGTAAATGAAATTCCTTTTTCTTTTAATTTTTCAGCAACAATCTGTAATGACTTTGCTCCGAGATTTTTTACATTCAACAGCTCTTCTTTTGGCTTTTTCAACAAATCTCCAACTGTCTCAATACCCCCTTTTGCAAGTGCATTGACAATACGCGTTGGAATATCAAATTCTTCAATTTTCATTTTTGAAAAATCATCAGTTGATGAAGAAGATGGTTGCGCTAATTCCTCAAGCTTTACATCTTTTGGGTCAACAATTTGTGAAAAGTAGGTAATAAGAATTTTTGCCGCGGATTGCATCGCGTGAAAAGGCTGAATCGTTCCGTCTGTCCAAATTTCCATAATGAGTTTATCTAAATTAGTCATTCTCCCCACACGCGTCGCTTCAACGCGATAATTCACTCGAACAACAGGAGAATACAACGCGTCTACTGGAATAGTACCAATTGTATTTTCTTGTTTTTGCTCTACCGGCGCGTAACCATACCCTTTGCGAGCCTTTAATCTCATAGAAAGAGAAGATTTTTCATCCGCTAACGTTCCCAGCACTAAATCTGGATTAACAATTGTCACTCCAGCGGGGACTTCAATATCCCCAGCTGTGACAACGCCTGGTCCAATTGTATGAAGAGAAAGCTCAACATCTTCATCTCCATGAATAATAAGACGAATTTTTTTTATGTTAAGAATAAGTTCTACAACATCTTCTTTTAACCCTGAAATAACTGAAAACTGATGTTTCACGCCATCTATAGACACAGCAGTAATCGCAGCGCCAGGAAGAGAAGTAAGTAAAACACGACGCAAGCTATTCCCAAGCGTCTGACCGTATCCCTGCTCAAACGGCTCAAAGACAAATCGTCCATATGTCTTTGTTTCTTCATCAACTTTTATTTTAAACACTGGATCAATCATACAAATCCCTCCTTATCTTGAATAATGCTCAATGATAAGTTGCATATTAATATCGTCTACAACATCTTCTCGAACAGGAAGACGAAGGACTTTACCGCCTGGACCCTGACGCTCAAGCCAAGCCGGCGGCTTACATGTTTTATCTTCAAGTTGTTTTTTTACGACAGGAATTTCTAATGCTTTCTGTCGCAACATAATCACGGAATCAGATGAAACAATATAAGATGGAATATTAATTCTCTTTCCGTCCACCATAACATGTCCATGACTGACAATTTGACGAGCTGACGCCCGAGTAGGAGCAAATCCAAGACGATACATAACATTATCAAGCCGACGCTCAAGAAGCTCAAGAAATTTATCTCCGGTATTTCCTCTTGCCTTTCTCGCCATTTCAAATATTCTCCGAAATTGCCGTTCTAAAATACCATACATTGCTTTTACCTTTTGCTTCTCTCGAAGCTGCAGGCCAAATTCTGATTGTTTCTTTCTTCCTTTTGGTCCATGTTGACCAGGAGGAACATTTAAGCGTTTAAGAAGATTTGCATGCGCTTTTGTGCCAACGGTTTTTAGACCGAGATCAATTCCTTCTCTCCTTGCTATTTTATTTTTTGGTCCTACATATCGAGCCATACAGTGTTATACTCTCCTTTTCTTCTTTGGACGCAATCCATTATGAGGAATAGGCGTCACATCAGCAATCATCGAAATTTGTATCCCAACAGCTTTTATTGCCCGAAGCGCTGCTTCTCTCCCTGCGCCCGGCCCTTTAATATACACCTCTGCTTCTTTTATTCCTATTTGCTGAGCTTTCCTTGCGACAGTTTCCATTGCAGTTGTGGCTGCAAACGGTGTAGATTTTCTCGCGCCTTTAAATCCCGCTAATCCGCATGATCCCCAACACAGTGTATTGCCTTCTTTATCAGTAATTGTAATTATCGTATTATTAAAAGTCGCATTAATATAAATTCTTCCTTGTTCTACAACTTTTGCAACTTTTTTTTGTGGCATATAAGTATTTCCTTTATGATTGAGATTTCTTTGCTGCTTGCTCTAATTTAATCCTGTCTTCTTTTTTCATTGCGCCAATCGTCATGCGCTTCCCCCGTTTGGTTCGAGCGTTTGATCGCGTTCGCTGACCTCGAACAGGAAGTTTTTTACTATGACGAATTCCTCGATAAGTTCCAATTTCTTTCAATCGCTTTATGTTTTCGGCAACTTCTCTTCTAAGATCTCCTTCAACAACAAAATTTTTTTCTATAACTTTTCCTAGTTTATTCACTTCTTCATCTGTTAATGTGTTGACTCTTCGATCAGGAGCAATCTGAGAAAGTTCAAGCACTTTTTTTACATTCGTTCTTCCTATGCCATAAATATAGGTTAAAGCGATATCAAGACGTTTATTGTTTGGTAAATCAACTCCAGCGATACGAGCCATACTATATATCATCCTTGTCGTTGTTTATGTTTTGGATTTTCACAAATAACATAGAGTTTTCCGCGTCGTTTCACGATTTTGCACTTTCTACATATTTTTTTAATACTTGCTCGAACTTTCATAGTTGCTTACCTTAGTCTATATACAATTCTTCCTTTTGTGCCATCGTATGGCGTCATCTCAATTTTTACTCGATCTCCTGGCATCAATCGAATAAAGTTTAACCGCATCTTCCCTGATAAATGGCAAAGAACAATCCGCCCGTTTGGTAATTTTACACGAAATAGAGTGTTGGGCAATGTTTCAATCACCTCACCCTCAAGTTCTATTTTATGAGATTGAGAAGTGAATTGATTCATACCAACAAAAAAAGTCCGAGGAACAACCTCGAATGTATAATACTACATTTTACTCTAAACACGTGATTCGGTCAACACCTCAGGATAATGTTCAGAAACAAGAATCGTATGTTCAAAAACTGCAGAAAGCGATCCATCACTTGTCGCAAGCGTCCACCCATCGTCGTTTGCATACACGATATGAGATGACCCCATCGAATAAATCACTTCTATCGCGATCGTCATACCATTTACCAATACTGGAGTTTTTTCTATAGATCCTCGCAGATAACCAGGAATCTGCGGTTTTTCATGGAGCTCTTTCCCCACAGTGTGACCAACAAGCGCTGTAATGACATGAAATCCGGCGTTTTCTACCGTTGTTTGAATCACTTGTGAAATATGACCAATTCTGTTTCCTGCTTTTGCTTGCTTTATCGCGCGAAAAAGCGCTTGTTCCCCCACATGGAGAAAAGAAGATAAATCTCGATATTTAAAAGTATCTAAAGTAAAGTCGCTATATGTTACAATTTTTGTCCATGCAGTATCTGTATGATATCCTTTGTAAAGCATTCCCACATCAATCGTAAGAAGGTCTCCATCTTGCAAGACATAGCCTCTTGGAACGCCATGAACAACCTCGTCATTGATACAGAGACACGTCGCCCAACGATATCCCTCAACAGTTTGAAACGATGGAGTTCCTCCAGCGGCTTTTATCAATCGTTGCGCTTCTTCTTCGATATCTACCAATGAAATTCCAACATTGGCCATGTCAAGAAGTTTTTGAAGAATAATTCCTAATTTTTTCCCGCCTTCTCGTTGTCTTTGTATTTTATCTTGAATATTGGTCGCTATCATGAATCACATTCTTTCTTCTTCATGATCGAATATATGTTTCATAAAAACGTTGCAATTCGTTTTTATAATTTTCTTCGCTTGAATCGTTATTGATCAAATAATCGGCAATAGCAATTGGTCCGCCTTTGTTAAGACGCTCTATTTCCGCTATGTCTCGACTTCTTGCTTCTTCCTCTGTTAATGGTCGAATCGGTCTTTTAGAAAGCCGTTGATACCGAATCTCAGGACGAGCGTAAATACAAAGCAAAAAAAGAGAAGAGAACCGTTCTTTTAAATAGACATATTCTTCCCAAGAATACAAACCATCTAAAATGGTAACACGCGATGTATTTAACTCATGAAGAATTCTTGGTTCAATCTTTATCGCCATAGCCGCCATGCCGAATTCTTGCCGTAGTTTTTCTCGAACAAATCGCTCATTTTTTTCATTTTGCTCCAATCCTAATCGTTGCAATTCTTCATCAGTGGCATCGCCAAATCGAAGCACAGGAATACTCCTTTGTCGAAAAAAATCAGCGGCAAAACTTTTCCCTGATCCGGGCATTCCTACAATAGCAATAACACAAACATCGGTATTCATTGATGAAATAGGCATCACACGGAAAGACCAATCGCGCGAAGAATATCTTCATGAACTCTTTCTACGAACTGATTCGCATTGATCTCCCGAAGAACGCCTTTTGATCGATAAAAATCCAAGACATCCTTTTCGCTTTCTTTATAAATTCTTAAGCGATCTCGTATTCGTTCAGGAGAATCATGAAGTTCTTTGCTTCCTGGAAACAATGGGCGAGCACGCTTTATTAATCGCTCAAAAGAAACTTCTTCCGGAAGGTTTAAATAAATAACGTGCTCGACATTATATCCGTATTTACTAATTTTATCATCAAGAAACTTTGCTTGTTCAACATTTCTAGGAAATCCATCCATAATCCAATCGCCTTTCGCATCTTCTTCTTTGAGTCTCCACTTCCACAAGACAAACATTTCGCTATCAGCAACATATTTTCCTTCTCGAAGAGCTTGTCGCACAACTTCGCCAATAATGCCTTTATCATTTGCGGCTGCGTCTCGAACAAGATCTCCCGATGTCAAAATGGGAATATGCAATTTCTCCGCAAGAAATTTTGCTTGTGTTCCTTTTCCTGATCCTTCAGGACCATAAAACACGATATGCATATAAATTACACCTCCCGTTATAAAAATTTATCGTAGTCTTTCATAACCAACTGCGCTTCAATCGATTTAATTGTCTCCAAAACAACGGAAACAATAATCAAAACCCCTGTTCCTCCAATAAGAAGCGTTGTGAAACCCGTGACGCCTCTCGCCAATGTCGGAAAGATTGCGATAACTCCCAAAAAAATCGCGCCGGCAAAAGTTATCCGAGAAATAATGTAATTCAAATACTGAATTGTCGGTGTTCCAGGACGAATACCCGGGATAAACCCTCCATGTTTTTGAATTTCTCCAGAAATTTTCTTCGGATCAAAC
Source organism: uncultured Patescibacteria group bacterium (assembly GCA_937921305.1). Classification (GTDB taxonomy): domain Bacteria; phylum Patescibacteriota; class Microgenomatia; order UBA10105; family UBA927; genus CAKZSU01. The sequence continues at coordinate 102,400 of CAKZSU010000004.1, read as the reverse complement.
ATTAACGCAGTGTAGAAATATGTAAATCCAATAACTAACAGAAAATAGAGAACATTATATATTGGTTTATTTGGATCAAAAACAAACAGAAAAAATTTTCCGATGCTTGAAAGCAATGAATCGGACGCCTGTGCGAGATAACCTCCGATAAGAGATGGAATCAATACAATAGACACGGCAAAAATAATAGGAATAACGCCGGCTTGATTAATGCGAAGCGGAAGATACGACATATTTCCTCCATAGATTTTATTTCCTCGTATTCTTCGCGCATAATTGATCGTCACTTTTCGAACCGCTTCATTGACATAGACAGTCGCTACGATCATACCAAGCCCTAATGCTCCGAGAAGAAGAAAAGAAAACGATAACTCAGCTGAAGAAGAAGATACTGCCTGACCAATCGCAACCGGCAGTCTTCCCGCGATGCCAGCAAAAATCAAAATCGAAATACCGTTCCCTATACCATATTCAGTGATTAACTCCCCAAGCCACATGACAACTATCGTTCCGGCTGTCATCGTGATCAGTATCGTGATCAATGTGAGCGGTTCGAATGCTGGCACAATTCCTTGACTTCGAAGAACCGTGTACATGCCGATTGATTGAATAACAGACAACGGAAGCGTGAGAAATCTTATATATTGATTTATTTTTTCTCTCCCATACTCTCCTTCTTTTCGAAGTTCTTCAAGCTTTGGGAACACCACTGTAAGAAGTTGTATAATAATAGATGCGTTAATATACGGATTTAATCCCAACGCAAGAATAGAAAAATTCAATAGCGTTCCGCCGGAAAAAATATCAAGAAGACTTAAAAATTGATTTTGAGAAAATAATCGCGCAAGCTCTTGTCGATCTACACCCGGTAAGGGAATATGCGCAAAAATTCTAAAGATAACAAGAATAACTATGGTCAGAAGTATTTTCCGGCGTATATCCGGGGATTTCCACGCGTTTTTTATAAGAATGAAAAAGTTTTGCATGGGTTATACCACAACGGTTCCGCCCGCATTTTCAATCACTTGCTTCGCGCCTTTTGTCACGGGAACCCGAACAACAAGCGATTCGCTTAACGGATCGTTTCCTATGATTTTAACACGCGCTGTCCCTTCCTCGACAATATGTTTTTCTATGAGAGATTGCAGGGAAACTTCTTCACCGCGTGTAAATTGACGAAGCGCAGACACTTGAACTTCAACAACATCATTGTTTACCGGCTTATTTCTTCCTTTTCCGCGCAACATGGGAAGACGATGATGAAGCATTTTCTGCCCACCCTCAAATCCGTAGCGAACCTTCTCCCTCGCTTTTTGCCCTTTTTGCCCTCTTCCTCCTGTCTTTACTTTTCCCGATCCATGACCTCTCCCAATTCGCTTCTTTGGACGATGTGTGATGCTTGGCATGTGAGATAGCAGTGTCGTAGTCATACAATCTCCTTATTCTTTAACGGCTTGATTCTTCTCGGTTTGCGTGCGCAACGACTCTAACGCCGCAAATGTCGCGTAGACATTTGATGCTTGATTCTTGCTCCCTAAAATTTTTGAAACAATGTCGCGAATGCCCGCCGCGTCAACAACAGCACGCACAGCGCCACCGGCAATAATACCCGTCCCCGGAGGAGCTGGTTTAAGAAGTACTTGCGCAGCTCCTTTTTTAACATAGACTTCATGAGGAATCGTCGTTCCTTTCATCGGGACATCGATCATATGCTTTTTAGCATACGCAATAGCTTTTTTCACAGCCGCAGCAACATCTGCCGCTCCGCCAAGTCCAACCCCAACTTTTCCTTTTTTATCACCCACAACGACAAGAACAGAAAATCCAATTTTATTTCCTCCTTGCGTCTTTTTCGACACACGATTAACTTGAACGATTTTCTCTTCAAATTCTTTTAATTGTTCTTTAGCATGATAATGTTTCATCATATAAAATCCTTAAAAGACAATACCTCCTTCTCGAACTCCATCGGCAAACAATTGAATGGACCCGTGGTATATATACCCTCCTCGATCAAACACGACAGAGGTAACTCCAATCTCTTTAGCTTTCTGCGCAAATTGAATTCCTAAATTTTTTGCCACTTCTTTGTTTTTCCCTTTACTTCTCATTCCTAATAAGGTCCTTCCAATTGTATCATCGATAATTTGAACAAAAAAACTTGTATGAGAACGATAGACTGATAATCTTGGTCTTTCAGCCGTTCCAAATATTTTCTTTCGAACACGAATATGACGGCACTGTCTTTGCGTTATTCTTGTCTTTTTCATTTTCCTCCTACCGCCTTCGCGGCCTTTCCTGCTTTTCTTCGTATGACTTCGCCAACATATTTTATTCCTTTTCCTTTATATGGCTCAGGTCGTTTAATCGCTCGAATGTCTGCGGCGACTTGACCAACTTTTTGCTTATCTATGCCAGAAACAATAATTTTTCCTTCAGAAATTGAAAATCTAATCCCATCCGGCGGCGAAAACGTAACAGGGTGAGAAAATCCTACTGATAGTACTAAATTATTCCCCGAAAGTGTCGCGCGATATCCAACACCGGAAAGTTCTAACATTTTTGTAAATCCCTGGGTCACTCCTATGATTTGATTTGCAAGATGAGCGCGAACAAATCCAAATAAACTCCTGGTTTTTCGATCGTTTCTGTGACACGATACCCGCAATACACCATCTTGAAGAGAAACTGAAATCCCTTGAGGAATTGCATAACTCAATTCTCCCTTTGGGCCTCGAATATGCACAAGGGATTCTGTTACTTCCACATTGGTTTGCGTCGGCACTTGGATTGGTATATTTCCTATTCTTGACATAAAGCTCCTTTTACCAAATAGTGCAAATAAGTTCTCCTCCTATTCCTTTCTTTTTTGCTTCTCCCCCGCTCATAATCCCCGATGATGTTGAAAGGATCGATATTCCAATCCCTCCAAGAACGTTTGGGATTGCGTCTTTTGCAACATACTTTCGCAACCCCGGTTTGCTTTCTCTTCTCATGTTTGTAATGACAGGACGTTTGTTTATGTACCTTAATTCTATGACTAAATACGACCTAATCCCTTCTTCTTTTTTTTCTACATTTCCCACATATCCTTCTTGTTGCATAATCATCGCAACTTTTTCCTTAAATTTCGAATATGGAACGACAATAGTCTTTTTTCTCGCCATTGAGGCGTTTTTTATTCGAATAAGCATATCTGCGATTGGATCTGTCATCATACAAATACTCCTTGTGTCACCATGACGCCTTCATAACACCAGGCAATTCTCCTTTATGTGCGCGCTCTCGAAAACAAATGCGGCAAAGCCCAAACATTCTCATATACGCTCGAGAACGACCACACAATGAACAACGATTTCTCTTCCTTACAGCAAATTTTTGCTTTTTTTTGAATTTTACAATATCTGAAACTTTTGCCATACTATCCTTTCTCAAACGGCATTCCTAACGCCTCTAACAACAATTTCGCCTCATGATCATTCTTCGCTGTTGTCACAAATGTTGCCGAAAACCCACGAACCTTATCAATAAGAGAATACTCCAATTCCGGAAAAATTGTCTGCTCCGCAATCCCCAGTGTATAATTTCCTCGACCATCAAACCCGCTTTTCGGCACACCATGAAAATCTCTCACGCGAGGCAATGCAATGCTTGTGAGTCTCAAAAAAAAGTCATACATTCTCTTTCTTCTCAGTGTCGCTTTTAATCCGATCGCGTCTCCTTCTCGCAATTTAAATGTGGAGATAGATTTTTTTGCACGATTGACTTGCGGTTTTTGACCGACGATAATGGCTATTTGTTTTGCCATTTTGTCAATAACTCCTTTATCCGTCAGCGCTTCGCCAAGTCCGCAATTAATAACAATCTTTTGCAGACGAGGAACCGCCATAATATTCGGACAATTTAATTCTTTCATTAATTTTGGCTCTATGGTATTTTTATATTCCTGATACAGATCAATCATATTACATTACATCTCCTGTTCGCTTCGAAATGCGCAGTTTTTCTCCTTTTGAGACGAGAAACCCAACTCGAGTCGGTTTTTTCTCTTTTGGATCGACCAACGCAACTTTAGAAATATGAATTGGTCGAGCAATATCTATAATCCCTCCAGGATTTTTCTCGTCTCGTTTCTTTACATGTCGCTTGCACATGTTAACGCCAGAAACAATAACGGCATTTCTTTTTGGCAACACTTTTTCTACTTTGCCTGTTTTTCCTTTGTCTTTTCCTGATAAAACAATAACAGTGTCATTCTTTCTTATCTTCATAGTCGCTTTACCAAACCTCCATCGCCATGCTTACTATCTTTGGATATTTTTCTCGCAATTCTCTCGCAACTGGTCCAAATATTCTCGTCGCTCTCGGTGTTGGATCTTTCATGCTGCTAATAACAACACCCGCGTTGTCGTCAAACCGAATATATGAACCATCACTTCGTCGCAATTCTTTTCTTGTGCGAACAATAACTACTTTTACTAACTCATCATCTTTTACTTGTCCATATGGATCAGCTTTTCTCACCACGCATTGAACAATATCGCCAATTTTTGCAAATGTCCGCTTTGATGATCCATAGATATGGATCACATACATATCTTTGACACCAGAGTTGTCTGCTGACACAAGTCTTGTTCTTCGCTGAATCATATATTATTCTCCTTGATATTATGATCTTATTGAAACAAGCATAAAATGCTTTTTTTTACTTATTGGTCTTGTTTCTTTAATCGTTACTATATCCCCTTCTTTCACTGCATGATTTGGCGCGTGAACAGCAAATTGTTTTCTTCTCTTTATCGGTTTTTTGTATAATGGGTGCAACACAAATCGATCAACGAGAACAATAATTGTATCTTTCATTTTCGTTGATACAACTTTTCCGACAAAAAGTTTCCCCTTGCTTTTCTTTAATGACGCTTCTTTGTTCATACAGTTTCCAACTCCTTACCACGAATACATGTTTTAATTATTGCAATATTTTTTCGAATCATTTTGGCTTTTCTTACATTTTTTGATGCGTTAGTATATCGCTCTTTTAGCACTTCGACAAGTTCTTTTTTCAGCATCTGCAAACTTTTTTTCAATTCTTGGACAGAACTTGATTGCAATGATGTTTTCTCTCGTTGTTTCATACCTTATACTTGCTCCTTTACAACAAATCTGCTTCGCACTGAAAGCTTTGCAGCGGCAAGACGCATCGCTTCTTTTGCTTTGTCAATCGCAATTCCACTCATTTCAAACATAATTCTTCCAGGACGAACAACGACAACATACCCTGCCACATCACCCTTTCCGCTTCCCATGCGCGTTTCCGGGGGCTTTTTTGTTATTGGTTTATCAGGAAAAATACGAATCCAAATTTTTCCTCCGCGTTTTGTGAAATGCGTCATGGCTCTTCGAGCAGCTTCTATTTGCTTACTGTCAACCCACCCAGCTGTTGTCGCTTGAAGACCGCACTCGCCAAAACTGACAACATTTCCTCTCGAAGCAATACCTCTCATTTTGCCTCGAAACTGTTTTCTATATTTTGTTCTTGCAGGTTGCAACATATAAATTCCTATCTACAAATCCAGACTTTGACGCCAATATATCCTGACTTTGTCAAGCTTGGAACATGCGCGAAATCAATGGTTTTTCGAATAGTTGAGAGCGGAATATTTCCTTGTTTATATGTTTCCCTTCGAGCAATCTCCGCCCCAGCAATTCTTCCTGAAAGTCGTATTTTCACACCTTTTGCTCCAGCGCTCATGACACGATCAATCGCTTGATTACATACACGCTTATGCGACATACGACGAGCAAGTTGGTCAGCAATTGTAGAGGCAATAAGAAACGCATTTAATTGCGGCTCCTTTATAGGCTCAACAGACAATTCTATTCTTTGTTTTATATTGCCATCTTTTTTCTTCTGATTCTCGTGACGAGAAAAGAGAAATGATTCAATAAACTTTTTTGTTTCTTCAAGACCAGATCCTCCTCGACCAATAACAATTCCAGGTTTTGCCACATGAAGGACAATCTTCATCTTATTGATTGAGCGCTCTATTTCAACATGAGAAAGACCTCCAGACTTTAATCTCGCGTGCAAGGCTTTGCGCAATTCCAAATCTTCGATTAGTAAGTCTTTGTATCGAGACTTGGATGCAAACCATTGAGAATGCGGTTCAAATATAATACCCAAACGAAATCCTTTTGGATTTACTTTTTGTCCCATAATTTATTTCTCCTCCAAAACAATTCGTATGTGCGTCATGCGTTTTTTATATTCATGCGCCATGCCACGAGAGACCGCTCTCCACCGCTTCATCATCGGTCCACCCATGATTTCAATCGTCTTAAATGAAAGACGATCTTCTTTCGCTCCTTTCGCTTTCGCGCTTGCGATTGCCGATGAAATAACATTCAGTAATGGCTTTGCTGCTCGTTTATTCATGAGAGTAAGCATGTCTATCGCTTTTCTTGGCGAAAGCGATCGAATACTATCGGCAACAAGACGAACTTTTTTTGTGCTCATATGAATGTATTTTACTGTCGCATGATATTCCATATATTTCCTTTGTGTTTATGTCTTGTCCATTGTTCTCTTCGTAACCTCTCCATGCCCTCGAAATGTACGCGTTGGCGCAAATTCACCCAATCGATGTCCAACCATACTTTCTGTAATAAATACCTCAACATGTGTCCTTCCATTATGGACAGCGATTCTATGTCCAACAAATTCTGGAGGAATTTGACTTGCTCTTGCCCATGTCTTTATAGGCTGTCGATCCCCTCCTTGCTTTTGCTTCATTATCTTCTTTAAAAGCTTTTGGTCAATGTATGGTCCTTTTTTTGATGATCGCGCCATATGATTATAAAAAACAATATTGGCTTTTAGTTTGCAATATTATTTTTTTCTCCTTCGTACAATAAAGCTGTCGCTATATTTCTCTTTTCTTCTTGTTTTTTTTCCAAGCGCTTTCTTTCCCCATGGTGTTTTTGGCGCTTTTAAGCCTATGCCACTTTTCCCCTCTCCTCCGCCGTGCGGATGAGATCCGGGATGTTGCGCAACACCTCGAACTGTTGGGCGAATTCCCATAAGTCTTGCTCTTCCAGCTTTTCCAATAACCTGATCTTTCCAATCCGCATTTCCTAATTGCCCAATCGTCGCTTTGCATGCTGAACGAAACAGTCGAACTTCGCCAGACGCAAGCTTTATCTGCACCACGTCTCCTTCTTTTGCAAGAACCATCGCGGATGTTCCAGCGCTTCGAATCATCTGAGCGCCTTTTCCTGGCTTGATTTCAAGATTATGAATAAGCGTTCCAACAGGAATTACTCCTAACGGAAGACAATTTCCAGGTTTAATATCCGCCGACGGACCAGACATTACCGACGCTCCGATAGACATGCCCTCTGGAGCAAGAATGTATCGTTTTTCCCCGTCAGCATACTGAAGAAGCGCGATAGAAGAATTCCTATTAGGATCGTACTCTATCGAAACAACTTTGGCTGGGACTCCTTCTTTGTCTCGTTTCCAATCAATGGCTCGATAAAATCTCTTTTGACGACCACCTTGATGACGAACAGACACATGTCCTTGACTATCTCTTCCTGATTTTTTTGGCAAAATATGCATCAATTGTTTCATGATTACGTCCTTTGTTGATTTACTGATTCAAAAATACTAATAGTCTGACCTTGTTTTAATCGCACGATAGCTTTCTTCCAATCTGGACGACGAACTTTCCGCAAATATCGTCCAACTCGTCGAACTTTTCCATGCATTGACACAGTTCTTACTGCAATAGGATCAACAGAAAACACTTCATGAATAACCCGTCGTATATCTTCCTTTTTTAAAGATTTTGGCACCGCAAAGGTGTACCATCCCTTATTTGCCAGTAAAAGACTTTTTTCTGTAATAACAGGTCGTATCATCATATCATCACTTCCTGTAATTCTTGCAACGCATCTTTTGTCATAAGAATGTCTCTGTGAGAAAGAATATCGTATGTGTTAACATCGATAGATCGCACAACATCAACATATGGCAAATTTCGCATTGCGCGCCTGGCGATCAGATCATCTTTCCCCAACAAGAAAAGCGTGCTTTTTGTCGCTCTAAGCAATTCAAAAAGCTCATGAAACACTTTTGTTCTTACTTCCAGCGAATCAATCTCGGTTATAACTTTGATCGCATGATCTATACATTGAACTGTAAGAGCACTTACCAGAGCTTTCTTCTTCATCTTCTTCGGCATTCGCAATGAATAGTCCCTCGGCTTCGGACCGAATACAATACCGCCTTTCACGAATATTGGCGCACGAATCGATCCGTGACGCGCTCTTCCTGTTCCTTTTTGTCGATAAATTTTTCTTGTTGATCCTTCCACTTCTCCTCGCGTTTTTGTGGAAGCTGATCCTTCTCGTTGATTTGCCAAATACACGCGAACCGCCTGCGCCATAAGCTGATTATTAACATCTCCAGCAAATAACGATTCAGGAAGCGTCATAGTTCCCGTTTTCTTTCCTTTCGATGAAAACACCTCAACAACCAAGTGATTCTCTTGCTTTACTGAAGAATTAGACATATTTTCTTTTTGATCTTCTTTTACAGACTTCGCAAGCGACGCGTCATCAATCTCGCTCTTGATTGTTTCGCGCTTTGTTTTCGCCATACTGTCTTTTTTTGTTTTTGTTTTTCGTTGTTTCTGTTTTTCTTCACTCATATGATTTTGGAAATTTTAACTACCCCCCCCCTTGCTCCGGGAATAAGACCAGAAATAGTCAAGGTATGATTATTAGCATCCACTGCGATGACTCGCAATCCTTTTATCGTTACGGTTTCTCCACCAAGCCTTCCGGCCATTCTTTTTCCTTTGTATACCCGCCCCGGCGTTGTTCCAGAACCAATAGATCCGGGCGCTCGCCAATGATCACCTTGTCCATGAGTTTTTGGTCCACCGGCAAATCCATGTCTTCTCACCACACCAGCGAATCCTTTTCCCTTACTCACTCCCGTTACCGTTACCATATCTCCAACCTGAAACACATCAGAAATTACAATCTCTGAACCAAGAGAAAGAGGCTGTTCATCTTCTTCAGCTTCTATTTCTCGAAAAAAACGGGGTTTCTTATGAACTCCCGCTTTTTTTAGTTGCTCTTCTTGTGGTTTTGGAAGATATTTCGCTTGTCCAATACCAAGTTGATATCGGTTGTTTGTAACAATACGCGTCACGATAGATGGCTCAACAAGAATTTTTGTCGCCACTATTTGCGTTCCATTATCGGTAAATAGTCGCATTTGATCTTTTTTAAAACCAAATAATGTCGTTATCATAAAAAAATAAGACCTCAAGGTTTTTGAGGTCTTCCTCGATTCCCTTGAGACTTTTGGTATTATCTATTTAAGTTAGAGGCAAAATACCTCTCATATTAAATAATAAAAAAGTATTATACCAAAGTATCTCGCGATGTTCAAAACTACATCTTAATTTCCACATCAACACCAGCAGGCAAATCAAGATGCATCAACTGATCAATCGTTTTGTCTGTCGGATCCATGATATCAACCAATCGTTTATGCGTTTTCAAAATAAAGTCTTCTCTGCTATTCCTATCAATAAATGTGCTTTTTGCCACATTGAAATGCATCGTTTCTGTTGGCAATGGAACAGGACCAACCACACGAGCCCCCGTGCGTATTGCTGTATCCAATATTTTTTGACAGCAGTCATCAATAATTTTGCTGTCATACGATTTTAAACGTACGCGAATTCTTCCTTTTGGCATACTATACTAAAATGAGAAAAGTGTTACGCAATAACTTTAGTTATCACACCCGCTCCAACTGTCTTTCCGCCTTCTCGAATAGCAAACCGCATCCCTTCTTCAAGAGCGACGGCTGTGATAAGTTTTACCGTCATTTTTGTATTGTCTCCCGGCATCACCATCTCAACACCTTGCGGAAGCGTAATTTCTCCCGTCACGTCGGTTGTTCTAATATAGAATTGCGGTCTATATCCGCCAAAGAATGGCGTGTGTCTTCCGCCTTCTTCCTTTGCCAACACATATACTTCCGCCTCAAATTCTGTATGAGGCTTCACTGTGCCTGGCGCGGCAATAACCTGACCTCGCTCCACTTGATCTTTCTCAATTCCTCGAAGAAGAACGCCAACATTGTCCCCAGCCAATCCTTCGTCCAAGAGTTTTCGAAACATTTCAATACCTGTTGCAACTGTTGATTGCGTTGGTCGGATACCAACGATTTCTACTGGATCATTCACTTTAATTTTTCCTCGCTCAATACGCCCTGTGACAACTGTTCCTCGCCCCTTAATCGAGAAGACGTCTTCCACCGGCATCAAGAATGGCTTATCTAAATCTCTTACTGGTTCTGGAACATATTCATCAACCGCTTTCATAAGTTCAAGAATTTGCTTTTCTGCTTCTGGATCACCTTGAAGAGCTTTTATCGCTGATCCGCGAATTACTGGCACTTGATCACCTGGAAATCCATACTTTGTTAACAACTCGCGAACCTCCATTTCAACAAGATCAAGAAGTTCTGGATCTTGCACCATATCACATTTATTCATCCACACAACAATAGCAGGAACAGCTACTTGTTTCGCAAGAAGAATATGTTCTCGCGTTTGCGGCATTGGCCCATCTGGAGCTGAAACAACAAGAATTGCTCCGTCCATCTGTGCAGCTCCGGTAATCATGTTCTTGATGTAGTCGGCATGTCCCGGCGCATCGATATGAGCGTAGTGACGCTTTTTTGTTTCATATTCAGAATGGTGAATATTAATAGTAACGCCTCGAGCTTTTTCTTCTGGAGCGTTGTCAATTTCTTCATATTTCAACGCTTTTGCAAGCCCTTGTTTCGCAAGAACGGTCGTAATTGCGGATGTCGTCGTGGTTTTTCCATGATCAACATGACCAATAGTTCCAATATTAACGTGCGGTTTTGAGCGATTAAATTTTTTTTGATCTGCCATAGAATCCCTCCTCTATTTTTTATTTAAAATATTAATAATTTAATAATGTCAATAGTTAATGTTTTGTAATTCTAACAAAATCATACAGTCTTCGCAATAATCTTTTCCGCGATATTTCTCGGAACTTCCTCGTAATGCGATGGCTCCATGTAGTACGTTGCTCTTCCTTTTGACATGCTTCGAAGAGTTGTCGCGTATCCAGCAAGCTCCGCAAGAGGAACAAGACACAAAATAACCGACACATGACCGCGCTTCTGTGTTCCTTGAATTTGCGCTCGTTTTGCACCAAGATCACCAATAATATCCCCCATAAATTCCTCTGGCGTTGTTACCTCCACCTTCATAATCGGCTCAAGCAACACAGGATTCGCTTCTTTTACCGCATTTTGCAACGCTATACTCCCCGCGATCTTAAACGCGATTTCCGATGAGTCAACCTCGTGATATGTTCCGTCGTAAAGCGTTACCCGCATATCAACCATTGGGTATCCAACAATAACGCCATTCTCCATTGCTTCCATGACACCTTTGTTCACCGCAGGGATAAACTCATTTGGAATCGCTCCTCCTTTAATCGCGTCAACAAATTCATACCCTTGTCCGCGAGGAAGCGGTTCAATTTTAATAAAACAATGACCATATTGTCCGCGTCCGCCGGATTGACGAATATACTTCCCTTCTCCTTCTGCAGGTTTTGTGATCGTTTCTTTGTACGCAACTTGCGGCGCGCCAACATTCGCTTCAACCTTAAATTCTCGCTTCATGCGATCAACAAGAATCTCTAAATGAAGTTCACCCATTCCCCAAATAATCGTCTGGTTTGTCTCTTGATTTGTTTTAATTTTGAATGTTGGATCTTCCTCCGCAAGACGTTGGAGCGCATACGCCATCTTTTCTTGATCGTTCTTTGTCTTTGGCTCTATTGCGAGAGAAATCACAGGATCGGGAAATGATATACGCTCTAAAACAATCGGATTATTTGGATCGCAGATTGTGTCGCCAGTGATTGTATCTTTTAATCCAACAACCGCGACAATTTCTCCAGCATACGCTTCTTTGATTTCTTCTCGCTGATTTGCGTGCATAAGAAGCAGTCGCCCAACGCGTTCTTGAATATTCTTCGTTGAATTTAAGACATAGGATCCCGAAGAAAGTTTTCCTGAATAAATGCGGACATAAGTAATTTTTCCAACATGCGGATCAATCTGAATCTTAAACGCAAGACCGGAAAAAGGCTCTTCATTGACGCGGGTTCTTTTTTGCGCTTCTCCTGTTCTTGGATGAACACCTTCCACAGGAGGAAGATCTAGGGGCGAGGGGAGATAATCCACAACCGCATCAAGAAGCGGCTGAACACCTTTGTTTCGAAGACTCGTCCCGCAATATACGGGAACGAGTTTATATGCAATGACCGATCTTCGAAGCGCAGCTTTTAGTTCATCTACAGTCAATTCTTCGCCATTGAGATACTTTTCCAATAGCACGTCGTCTGTTTCGCATATTCGTTCGATTAATTCGTTTCTGCTCTTTTCCACTTCTTCTTTGAGTTCATCGGGAACGCTACCCACATCATACTTTGCTCCCAGTTCTTCTCCTGTCCAGACGTAGGATGTTCTTGTTAGCAAATCAACCATTCCTTGAAACGATGATTCTTGACCTATTGGCACAACCATTACCGCGCATCGAGCGCCTAGACGCTCTTCTATAGACCGTATCGTTCCTCGAAAATCTGCGCCGATCTTGTCCATTTTATTGATAAAACATAAGCGAGGAACTTTATACTTATCTGCTTGATGCCACACTGTTTCTGACTGAGACTGAACGCCTTCTTCAGCGTCAAGCACGGTAATCCCCCCATCTAATACCCGAAGAGATCGCTCTACTTCGGCGGTAAAATCAACGTGACCCGGCGTGTCAATGATATTAAATCGATATCCTTTCCAAAATGTTGTAGTCGCCGCGGAGACAATTGTTATTCCTCGTTCTCGCTCCTGCTCCATCCAATCCATTTGAGTGTTCCCTTCGTCAATGTCGCCAATTTTGTAGGTTCTTCCCGTGTAATACAAAATTCGTTCCGTTGTTGTGGTTTTTCCCGCGTCAATATGCGCGATAATACCAATGTTGCGAACTTTATCAAGAGGAACAATTCTATTTGTTGTCAGTGTTGTATTTGGCGATGCCATACAGTATGTCTCGTAAAAATGAAAAAACTGCTTTATAAAAAAGCAGTTTATGCTTTATTTTGTATTCTACACAATCAACCGCAATCTGTCTATAAAGAATATTTAATCTGCAAACACCTGCACAAACATCTTTCCCGCCATGCCCGCGTCTATGACACCAATTCCTATGCGAGAAAATCGCTGATCAAGAATATTCCGTTTATGACCATCGCTTTTCATAAGTCCTTCATGAGCGATTTTGACATTTGGCGCGTATGCAAGATTTTCTCCGGCAAGAAAAAATCGAACATTTCCTTTGATTAATCGATATGCAACATCGTTGCCATCTTTGTCATAATGAGAAAACAATCGATCCATAAACATTTGCGTTGCATATCCTCGTGCAACATCAGTCATGGCAACATCCAATTGCAACAAAAGGATATGTTGCTTCGATCGTTCTAGATTCACAAGACGAACCATTGCTTGTTCTGACTTTTCATCAATAGAAAGCATAGATTGAGACACTTGCATATCAAGGAGAATCCCTTTTTCTCCATCAGAAATGAGCATTGCCATGTTTCTTACTTTCTCTGCAGACCTATCGATGAACGCGAATAACGCTCCCCCACGAGATTCAAACGAAGACACCATTTGTGAAACAATAACAGAGTGACCAACAACATCTTCTAAAGAAAATCGAAGAGGCAGACGGAGAAGAAAGGAAACAACAGAAATAAATACTATCGTTGCGAAGAAAGAAAAAAATATGCCACCTATCAACCGATTCAGCGGATGACGCATAACACGATTCGGAACTAAAAAGAAAATGCGATTAAGAATAATCGAAAAGATCCACTCTCCAATAGCGACTATGCCAAGCGCTACCATTGCGATTCCTAAAGGAGAAACAATACCAACATCCTGACGAATCCAACGGAATACATGATCAACAGATAACATAAACAACATCAGCGAAAACAAAACAGAAAGAAAACGAATACACAATGCAATCGCTCCGCGAATCCATCCATATATAACAACAACGAAAAGAATGAAAAGAAAAACAACATCAATCCACTGAATATCGCCCATAGTGTAAAGAATTATACGGAGCCCTCATACAAACGCATTGTCTAAAAACGACATATCCTCAGAATCTATCTCAAATACAGACGCGACATTTTCTTCAATATGTTGTTTATTAATCGCTTTTGGAATCGCGTGAACACCTTGCTGATTCACAAGCCACGCAAGCGTGATCTGCGAAGGCGATACATGGTGCTTTGTGCACAACGAATCAAGAAGAGAAAGAGAAGACACGGCACCCAATGCTAACGGTCGCGCGGCAATAATTGCAATCTTGTGTTCTGCACAAAACGAGAGATATGCCGGTGTTATCCATGAACGGTTTATAAAACTATAATAATTCTGCACAGCAGCGATTGGCACGATATTCATAGACGTTTTTAATTGATCAAGCGTTATATTACTCATGCCAATCGCTCGAATCAATCCTCGCTGTTTCGCTTTTTCTAACCCCTGCAATTGCGCGTGTATCGGCTCGTATGAATCCCAATAGCCATGAAGATACACAAGATCAAGATATGATGTTTGGAGTCGAGAAAGCATCCCTTCAATTGCCTGCAGAATCGCGTCTCCTTTAAGATGAGATTTCCAAAGCTTGGATGCGATAAACAATTGAGATCGATCGTATCCTTGAATCGCTTGTCCTACAATTTCCTCCGTGTGTCCCATGCCATAAATTTGCGCGGTATCGATATGATTTTGACCTAACGATATTCCATAACGAATCGCCTCTATCGCACGATCCTCGTCGCCATACACTGCATAATGTGTTTTATCCGGATATATACCACACCCCATTCCCCATGTACCAATACCGATGGGATACACAGGATGTCCATTAATATATTTTTCTTTTATGACAGCAGGACTATTCAAGAAGTTTTGCTTGTGCTTCTTTTTGTTCTTCATCATCGCTTTCTAGAAGCTCCAGTCCTTTTATTGGAGAAAACGACTGACCAATCACCCCACGGACAGATCCGACGATCGTCGCTGTGCTTGAAAGAAGTTTTTTTATCTGTTCTTCTCGCGTTTTCCATAGTTTCTCAAACGCGCTTCGTTCTTTCATGATCTGTTGTTGCATGTCTTGATACACTTCAATCATTGCTTCAATCTGTTGGCGAAATTCATGACTTGTCACATACTGATACAATCGCTCTGAACTTGTTTCTTTGTATTGATTAACAAACTTCTCTCTTGCAATATCAATAAGTCGTTGACGAAGCACATGAGCGATAGGAATGGCAAGAGAAAAACTCACTACATACACGCCGTCAACAAAGCCAAACCCTGATCGAGCTTCTTCCGGAAGCATCGAACTCACAATAATAGGAATGTTTGCTTTCTCTGCTCGGAGATCGTCTTTTAATTTTGACGGCCATGATTTATCCCATAATTTTGTTCGTTTCACTTCCCAAAGAATAATCCCACAGGTATTGCCTATATGCGTTTTTACCACCTGACGAATATCCGCGCCTTTGACGCCTTTCTCCACAGGGAGAATGTGATCTGTTGGGAATGCAAATCGAAGCGAATCTTCCAGATCAAGCTCAGCGACTTCACCCTGTGTCTGCTGCGATCCTTGTTGCGCTTTTCGTTGCATATCTTCAAGCGATTTCCGAAGATCTTGAATGACTTTATCTTTCTCTAATTCTTTTAAACGGTATTGTTCTTGTAGTTGCTTAAGAAGCGATTCTTCGACTTTTTTTCGTTCTTCATCGATGCGACGAGCAACCTCGAGGGTTAGTTCTTTCTCTCGTTCTTCCAATTTTCGTTTTTCTTCCCGAAGTTTTAATTCTTCTTCTCGCATCTGGGCAACTTTCTCGTCTCTTTCTTCAAGTTGTTTCTTTAAATCTTGAAATTCCAGGGATGTTTTTTCTTCCCATCGCTTTTGAAGCTCTTCTTCCAATTTCTTTCGCTCCAATTCAAGCTGTTCTTTCTGTTGTTTTTTCAAATCGGAAAGAATATGAGAACGAACTTGAGAGAGCAACGCTTCTGTTATCTCCAACGCCGCGCCACAATGAGGACACTGAATGGTCATCGACATACTATGTATTTTACCATTCTTTCGCTAAAAATTTCATCACACCAAACACCGCCATCGCATGAGCAACCACGCCAACTCCCCACCCAATTACTACCCAATAAAATATTGTAAGATTTCCATTTGTGCTGTATAAGTAAACAAAGAGGCCTACATTTCCCAATAAATAAAGAATAAGATGGACAAAAAAGCTTCGAATTTCTTCATTTGCAAGCAGTGAAACATCTTTTGACGGAACGGAAACAATTTTTGTTTTTTTTACCGATACCGCTTTTGACGATCGGGCAGTTTTTTTCTTCATACGTGTCCTCCTTCTTACTATCTACACTATCGCATTACGGAATGCTTGACAAGAAGAATAATTTAGATCATGATACACCTACTATGAATATAGGTATTTTCTACGCAACAAATTCCGGAGGAACGGAAATGGCATCGCAAATGATCGCCGACCATCTCTCCTCAAAACATACGGTCAATGTCAAACGCATCATAGATACCGAACCAAACGAACTCTCTTCATACGATGTCATTATCCTTGGGTCTCCAAGTTGGGATTATGATGGAAAAGAAGGACAACCACATGATGATTTTTGGGAATTCAAAAGAAAAATGGAAGGCAAAACGCTTGAAGGCAAAAAGGTTGCCATCTTCGGACTCGGAGATTCTTCCTATAAAATTTTTACTGGCTCGGTGGATGTTATGGAAGAATGGGTAAAACAGTGGAATGGATCGCAGATTATCCCATCTCTTCGAATCGATAAATTCTACTATCAACAAGCTGAAAATACGGAATTGATCGAAGAGTGGTGCAAACAACTTCTCGCGGCGTTATCGCAATAATTTTTCATCCAGCGACAAACTTCTCCAAAGAATGTACGCCGCGTATGTTCTGTACGGTTTCCATATCGAACTTATTCGCTCCATATCAGATTTTGTCGGTCTCTCAGAAAGATTATACAACCGCTGAATAGCTCGTTGTAATCCAACATCTTGAAAAGAAAACACATCCTTTCTTCCCAGCCCAAACATTAAAAACATTTCCGCTGTCCATCGACCTATGCCACGTATAGCAATAAGATGCTGAATAACCTCTTCGTCTGTCGCTTCACAGAGCAACTCAAAACGCAATTCCCCTTCTTGAACAAGAAGCGAAAGATTGTAGATCGTATGTGTCTTTGTCCATGAAATTCCAATGTTCCGAAGAACTTCTTTGTTATGAGAAAGAATTTGAAAAGGAGAAACATCGGCTCCAAACCGATCAATAAATCGTTGAAGAATCGCGTCACCAGCTTTCGTTGATAATTGTTGATACACAATCGAAGAAATCAACGCAAAGAACAAATTCTCTGATCGTTTTATCGTAAATGGTTTTATGCGAGAAAGAAGATTCGCCAGTAAGGGATCTATATTTTTGAAGTGACAGACAATACCTTCTTCCATTACCAACGGAAGTGAGAGAACGCTCGATTAGCATCCGCCATGCGAAGGACAGTGTCTCGCTTTTTAATCGCTTCTCCTTGCCCCTTCGCCGCGTCCATAAGTTCCGCCGCAAGCTTTTCCGCGTACGTATGATATTCTCTATTCGATCGTTTTCTCGCAAGTGTCACAATCCAACGAATCGCAAGAGAAATGCGACGATCGCCTTTTACCTCCATAGGAACTTGATATGACGCTCCGCCAACTCTTCTAGACTTTACTTCAACTTTTGGTCCCACAGTAGAGATAGCAAGTTCAAAAACTTTAATAGGATCTTCTCCTTTTTCTTTGATCAGATCAAGAGCTTGATATACTTGCTTTTGAGCAACAGTTTTTTTCCCATTTCTCATAACGCGATTAATTAAGCGTGTGAGTAAGCGATTACCATACAATGGATCTGGTTCTAGCATTCG
Organism: uncultured Patescibacteria group bacterium; assembly: GCA_937921305.1. GTDB lineage: Bacteria > Patescibacteriota > Microgenomatia > UBA10105 > UBA927 > CAKZSU01. Next base: position 84,228 of record CAKZSU010000004.1, on the reverse strand, counting down.
TTTTGGTACGTTTCCACTTCTCATAGATCATTAATTTGCTTTGGCCGCTTGCGGTCCTTGCGTCTTCTTTGTTCCATAGCGGCTTCTTCCTTGCTTTCTATTTTCAACACCAGTCATATCATATTTTCCGCGAACAATATGATACTTGACTCCAGGAAGATCAGGAACGCGACCGCCTCGGACCAACACAATCGCGTGTTCATTTAGCGAATGTCCTATCCCTCCGATATACGCCGTGACTTCTTGTCTATTAGAGAGACGAACACGGGCAATCTTTCGAAGCGCAGAGTTTGGTTTTTTGGGCGTCATGGTTTTCACCAATGTCACAACTCCACGCTTAAATGGAGCGGGAAGATTTTTCACAATACGATATTTTGCGTTAAAAAATTTTCGAAGCGCTGTTGCTTTAATCTTTGAGACTTTTCTTTTTCGACTTTTTCTGATAAGTTGATTGATTGTTGGCATAATAAATACTGTTGTAATTACGCCTTTATTCTTGCTCGTTCAGGCGTTACCGGTATTAATCTCCCAATTATAACGTTTTCTTTCAATCCAAGCAATCTATCTAATTTTCCGGCTATCGAGGCATCGGTTAATACATTTGTTGTTTCTTGGAACGAGGCGGCGGACAACCAAGAATCAGTAAACAATGATGCTCGAGTAATTCCAAGAATAATAACGTGCGCAGTTGCTGGCTCTCCTCCTTCTGCCAAGACGCGGGCGTTTTCTTCTTCAAATTTCGACGCGTCAACTAATTCCCCGGGCAAAAGCGTCGTATCTCCAGATTGTTCTATCCGAACTTTATCGCTCATCTTTCGAACAATCACTTCAAAGTGTTTATCGTTAATGGTAATTCCCTGAGATTCGTACACACGCTGAATCTCGCGAATAAGGTACTGCTGAGCAGCGCGCAGACCGCGAACGCGCAAAATCTCCTTTACATCTAAACTTCCTCGAGCTATTTGATCGCCTGCCGCAATAAGGTCACCATCTTTTACCAAAAGATCTGTTGTTTTTGGAAGCGAATATTTAACTTCGTCGGACCCCATTTCTTTATTCCGAATTAGCACAGTGTATCCATTATCACCTTCTACAACCTCAACAGCTCCTGATATTTCTGCAATTGGAGAAACAACTTTTGGCATCCTCATCTCAAATAATTCTTCTACGCGAGGAAGCCCCTGTGTCACATCAAGTCCAACAATTCCTCCCGCGTGGCGAACGCGCATCGTTAATTGCGTGCCTGGTTCGCCGATTGATTGCGCGGCAATAATTCCCACTGGCGTTCCTAATTCAACTGTGGTATTGGTTGAAAAATCTCTCCCATAGCATTTCACACATAACCCAATTTTTGCTTGACACGTCATTGGGGATCGAACAACAACAGAGCGAATGTTATGGGCATCCAGTATCTCCATGTGTTCTTCGAGCACTAATGATCCCGCCGACAAAAGAACCTCTCCATCCGCTGTTTTTACATCTGACGCAAGATACCGCCCAACAATTCGAGATGCAAATGACGCTGTTCTGCTTTCATCTCTTGTTATTTCCAACCCCTCTTTTGACCCGCAATCTTCCGTGCGAATAATTGCGTCGTGCGCAACATCACATAATCGTCGCGTGAGGTAGCCGGCATCCGCGGTTTTCAACGCTGAATCTGTTAATCCTTTTCGAGATCCTCTTGTGCTTGTCACATATTCAAAAATAGAAAGCCCTTCTCGATAATTACTCTTTGTTGGCAATTCAACAATTTTTCCTAATGGATCAACCACTAGTCCTTTAATCGCCGATAATTGCTTTAATTGATCTTTTGACGCTCTTGCTCCACCAGAATCAATAATCATTTTCACTGGACTATTCGGCACTAATCTTTCCCATGTTTTGTCGGCAATTCGTTCGGTAACATCAATCCATACATCATTCGAAAGTCGCTTCTTCTCTTCTAATGTAATAAGTCCCATTTGATAGTTTTGATCAATTTCTGCAACACGTCTCTCCGCTTCTTTCACCATTTCTTCTTTCTCCTCAATCATTTCACAATCAAACACAGATACAGAAAGCCCTCCGCAAATCGTCGCGCCCATAAATCCAATATCTTTTATTTTATCGATGAGCTTAACAACCTCTTCTTTAGGATACTGTGCAAGAGCCTTCGTAATTAACGACTTCACTATCGCTGCTTTTACTGGCGCATTGACATACTGCAACCCCTCTGGCAACGCTTCATTGAACAACATTCTTCCTACGGTTGTCGTCATTATTCCAGAAGGAAAGCGAACGCGAATCGGAACGCGGAGTCCAAGTTTTCCTGTTTGATAGGCATATATTGCTTCTTCTTTGCTTGCGTACATCGCCAACTCTTCTTCTTTCTCGTCTTCACATTGGACATCAATGGTCGTTAAGTAATAACATCCAAGCACCATTTCTTTATTTGGAACAGTAATAGGCGATCCATCGGCTGGCTTGAGCAAATTATGTGTGGGAAGCATCAATTCTTTCGCTTCTTCTTGGCTTTTTTTTGACAATGGAATGTGAATAGCCATTTGATCGCCGTCAAAATCCGCGTTATATCCAGCGCAAACACAGGGATGAATTCGTATAGCAGATCCTTCAATCAAAATTGGATAAAACGCTTGAATTCCCAACTTATGAAGAGTAGGCGCACGGTTTAGCAATACAGGATGATGTTTAGTGATTTCTTCAAGAATATCGAAAACTTCAGGCGTTCGTCGCTCCAACACATTTTTCGCGTTTTTCACATTTGGCGCAATGCCTCGAATAATCAACTCTCGGAGAACGAACGGCTTAAACATTTCAAGCGCCATTTCTTTTGGAATACCGCATTGATTCAATGAAAGCTCTGGTCCAACAATGATAACAGATCTTCCGGAATAATCAACGCGTTTTCCTAAAAGATTTTGACGAAATCTTCCTTGTTTTCCTCGAAGCATGTCGGAAAGAGATTTTAATGGTTGAATAACCACTCTTGATGATGGACGCTGTGTCGCGTCAATCAAGCTATCCACCGCTTCTTGCAACATGCGTTTTTCATTGCGAAGAATAATCTCAGGCGCTCCTAATTGAATAAGATGCTTTAATCGATTATTTCTATTAATCACGCGTCGATACAAATCATTTAAATCGCTTGTCGCAAAACGACCGCCTGACAATTGCACCATTGGACGAAGATCCGGAGGAATAACAGGGAGATGTTTCAAAATCAACCATGTTGGATCAATATTCGCTTTTCTCATGCCATCAACCACACGAAGACGTTTTGTTGCTTTCACATGTCGTTGCCCTGTGGCACCCGCTATCTCTTCTCGAAGATCGGCGGCAAGTTTTGCAAGATCAATTGCCTTCAAAACCTCAATAATTGCTTCCGCTCCCATTCTTACTTCAAAACAATCAACTGCGTCGTACTCAAACAATCGCAAATATTCGTCTTCTGTCAACGTAGAAAGTCGCTTTAATGATCTGACTGTATTGATAAGCCAATCGCGTATTTCTTGAATTTTCTTTTTCTCTTCATTAAATCGAAATTCAAGCGCGCTCATCTCTTGACGCTCTTTTAACTCAAGTTCGGCAAACGCAAGATCCCTCGCTTCTTTCGCAACGATTTTTTCTTTAATTCTTTCTCTCTCTTCTTCAAATTGCGCATGTTTCTTTTCTTTTTCTTCATTCAATCGTTGGTCAACATCAACAAAACGATCTGCTTCGATATTCTGCAAACGATTCAAAATTATCTCTCTCTTTTCTTCATCAACCGATAAAACAAGATATTGAGCGAAATAAATGACGCCTTCCAATGCTCTTGGGCTCATATCAAGAAGCAACGAAAGCTTTGACGGCGCGCCTTTGAAAAACCACACATGCGCGACAGGCGACGCAAGCGTAATATGGCCCATCCGTTCTCGACGAACTTTGCTCTGCGTTACTTCAACGCCGCACTTGTCGCAGACCACGCCACGATATCGAATGCGTTTATATTTTCCGCAATAACATTCCCAATCTTTTGTTGGACCAAAAATACGTTCGTCAAACAATCCGTCTTTTTCCGGTTTAAGCGTTCGGTAATTAATGGTTTCTGGTTTTGTTACCTCTCCATACGACCATGACAAAATATCTTCCGAAGAAGCAACGCTGATCTGTAAACCAGAAAAATCAATGATATGCGAAAAATGTCCTTTTTTATCCATAGAAAACGCTCCTTTACGCTTGAGTATATTCTTCTATTTCTTTCAAATCTTTTTCATCTGACTCTTCTTCGCTATCTTCAATCAATTCTCCCCCACTTGCTTTCGCAAGCTCCTTTGCTTGTTCCTCCATTGTTGCTTCTTCCTCTAGCGAGATTCCTCCAATTTGAGGAACCGACTGTGAGTGATTTTCTTTTGTGATAACGCCTGTTGGCGTAATTTTCAATCCCAATGCCTGCAATTCTTTCACCAAAACTTTAAACGACTCTGGGACAGTTGACTCTGGAATCGGAACACCTTTGACAATCGCTTCAAACGCTTTCGCTCTTCCCACGACATCATCAGATTTGATCGTTAACATTTCCTGCAAGATATGTGCCGCTCGGTGCGCTTCGAGCGCCCACACTTCCATCTCTCCCAATCGTTGACCACCCATTTGCGCTTTTCCTCCTAATGGTTGTTGCGTCACAAGAGAATATGGACCTGTAGATCTCGCATGCGTCTTATCTTCAACCATGTGGATAAGCTTCATAATGTATCCCACACCTACCACAATAGGTTCGACAAACGCATTTCCTGTTCGTCCATCAAACAATATGCTTTTTCCCGATACAGGAAGGTTTGCTTCTTTTAACATTGCGACAATCTTTTCTTCGCTTACTTGTTCAAAAACCGGAAGACCGACTTTCCTTCCAAGTTTTTGCGCGGCAAAACCAAGGTGAGCTTCCAATAATTGCCCTAAATTCATACGAGACAACACAGAAAGGGGAGAGATAATAACATCGACTGGCGTTCCATCAGGAAGATATGGCATATCCGCCGCTGGCATAATCTTTGATATCACACCTTTATTGCCATGACGACCGGCGAGCTTATCGCCGACAACAACTTTTCTTACTTGCGCAACTTTAATAATAATTTTTTTGTTTGTGCCCGGCTCTAACTCATCGCCAGCCTCGCGATCAAGAATCTTTACCTCTGTCACAATACCTCGTTCTCCGTGAGGCATGCGAAGACTTGTGTCTCGAACTTCTCGCGCTTTTTCTCCAAAGATCGCGCGAAGCAGTCGTTCTTCTGCTGTCAATTCTGTCTCGCCTTTCGGCGCTATCTTTCCAACAAGAATATCATTCGGACCAACTTCTGATCCTACAACAACAATTCCATCTTTATCAAGATTTCGCAACACGTCTTCGCCAACATTGGGAATATCTCGTGTCGTTTCTTCTGGGCCTAATTTTGTGTCAACAACAGACGCTTCATATTCTTCAATTGTAATTGAGGTAAGAACATCTTCTTTTACTAATCGATCTGAAATAACAATCGCGTCTTCGTATCCTAATCCATCAAAACTCATATAGGCAATTACCACATTCGCGCCAAGCGCAAGTTCTCCATGATCCGACGATGGTCCATCAATCAACACATCGCCTTTTTTTACGTTTTGTCCTGTTATCACCAACACGCGCTGATTGTAACTTGTTGATTGCGAAGTGCGCTTAAATTTCTCAACGCGAAAGACATGACGTTCCCCTTGCTTACTTTCAAATACTATATGAGAGGCATCTGCAAAAGTAACCACGCCATCTGAAGGGGCGGTAACGACTCTACCCATTGCAGATGCGATGGTTCGCTCCATCCCCGTCCCGACAACCGGCGCGTCGGTTTTTATAAGAGGGACTGCCTGACATTGCATATGTGTTCCCATGAGCGCTCTGTTTGCTTCATCATGCGCAAGAAATGGAATAAGAGACGCGGATGCGCCAACAACTTGACGAGGAACAACATCGATATATTGAAGCGATGTCGCGTCCGCTTCTAAAAACTCCCCTTTGTATCGAACTGGCACACGCTCAGCAAGAATATACCCGTCTTCATCTTGGGGAATTTCCGCGTGCGTAATATATGCGCATTGTTCGTCATCAGCCGCAAGATATTCAATGTCGCTCGTCACACGCATCTTGACTTCACCATTTTTTTCCTCCTTTACCACCTTCCGATACGGCGTTTCTAAAAATCCATACTCATTAACCCTGCTATACAACGCCATATAAGTAACAAGACCGATGTTCGGTCCCTCTGGGCTTCGGACCGGATCAATTCTTCCGTATTGAGACGCGTTAATATCACGAATCGAAAATGATGCGCGTTCGCGAGAAATTCCGCCAACACCCATCACTGTTAACCGTCGAAGATTATCTACTTCTGACAAAGGATTTGTTTGATCAAGAATTGTTGAAAGCTGACTTGTTCGGAAAAAATCATTGATCGCGGCGATAATAGGTCTTGCGTTCACAAGTTGAGACGGCGTCAAATCAATAGCGTTCGCGCCAGCCAAGCTCATCTTCTCTTTAATAGAACGTTCTAAGCGAAGTAGACCAACACGAAATGCGTTCACCGCAACTAATTCTCCAACTCTTCGCACCCGGCGATTACCGAGATGATCAATATCGTCAACATCTCCTCTTCCATTCGCAAGATTAATAAGATATCGAAAACTACCGACAATATCTTCTTTTGTTAGAACCCAATGTTCTTTGTTGTTTTCCACAGCAATATTGAGTTTTTTATTCATCTTATACCGACCCACCCGCTCAAGACTATATCGTCGAATATCAAAAAAGGTTGATCGAAGAAGTTCCTGCGCGTTGTCTAGAACAACAGGCTCTCCTGGTCTAATCTTCCGATAGACTTCAAGGATCGCTTCTGTCGTATTCGTTGTTTGATCTTTTGCAAATGTCGCTTCAAGATATGACGAAGCATGCTCAATATCGGCAAAAAGCGAAACAATTTCATCGTTGGAAGAAAATCCAAGCGCTCGCAAAAATGTGGTTGCCACTAATTTTCGTCGTCTGTCAATTCTCACCATCAGGACATTGTTTCGCGTCATGATAAACTCAAGCCAACTTCCGTGCATTGGACGAATTTCAGCGGTATACAATGTCTTTCCTGTTGATGGGTCAACGCTTCCAGTAAAATAAATTCCCGGTGAACGAACAAGCTGATTCACGACACATCGCTCTATTCCGTTAATAATGAATGTCCCGTTGACTGTCATCGCTGGGATATCTCCCAAAAACACTTCTTGTTGAACACGCTGTCCATTTTGCTTGTTCACCAATGTCGCAACGGCTTTTAACGGCATGTCTAATGTCAATCCTTTTTCCAATGCATCCTCAGGTGTTATGCGAGGTTTTCCAAAATAATAATCGCCAAAATATAATTCCCAATTTTTGCCTGTGAAATCGACAACAGGAGAAACTTCTTCTAATAATTCTTTAATACCTTGTTGAAGAAACCATTGATATGACTCTCGCTGAACTAATGTAAGATCTAGAGGAGGGAGATCTTCATAAACTTTTCCCCAAAATTCGCGATGTGTTGAAGTTTTTTTACTTATCATGAGTTCTTAGAATAAGGCCAATAAAAAAAGAGCGAACAATGAACGTCCGCTTCGGCGATAAATAAAGATTATAATGTTTTTTCATCAATCGTCAATAGGGAAGAATTCATGAAAGCATATACACATCTTGTCCATACCCATTGACACCTACATAATGCGCCTGCCCGGAAAGAATCATTTTATATGGTTTGCAAAATTGACACCCGGCTTTGTATCGACACGAAAAATGCTCAAGTTTTCTCGCAAGCGCGATTTTCTTCGCAATTTCCATCAATCGTCTCAACGAATCTTCCTCATCTGGCAGTGGAATGCTTATTGGCTTGATATCCTTTTCTAAATACCAATAGCTTACCTTCACAATCGGACGTTTTTGCGTATGTTTTGCAAGAAGGTAATAAATAGAAAGCTGAAGCGAATCCGGATCTTCGTCATATTTTCCTGTTTTAAAATCGATAATATGCACTGCGTCAAGATCGGGAAGATACTCAAGCCAATCAATTTTTCCGCAGAGAATAATATTTTCTTCTTCCGAAAGCCACATGTATGGAAGATCTTGCCGAATTTTAATTGCTTTGCGACCCAACGGACCGGGATAACGCATAATTCGCTTAATCATTGCTTGACCTTTCTTTTTATACTGGTCTTCCTCCTGATCATCGCGAAATCCTCCAATTTTTCCGGAAACACTCACCCACTGGCGAAAAAATATCGATATCAACGACTGTTGAAATCGTTTTTCTTGGGGAAGACGGGAAATAATCTCGATTGTGTCATGAATAACTTGACCTAGCGATAACGATGGTTGAACAATCGTTACGCGACGATTTGTCTTCGGATCTCTATAGATATTCCGAAGAAAATACAAGCGAGGACATTTGAGGTAGTCGCTTATTGACGAATAGGAAAGCCACAACGCTGAATATTTGTCTTTGATCATTTATCGCAAGTATCGGGCAATATTTCGTTCATGCTCGTCCAATGTTTTTGCGTAATGAAGAGTTCCTTGCTTGTCATGAAGATAAAAGAAATAATCCGATTGGATCGGATCAAGCACTGCTTCTATAGACAAAAGACCAGGATTGCAAATTGGACCAGGAGGCAACCCTTTATACATATATGTGTTATATGGAGAATCTATTTTTTTATGGTCATTTGTCAATCCTTTTTTCCACCATGTTCGTTCCGTTGTATCGTATCCAATAATATATTGTAAAGTCGCATCGACATCGAGTTTCATTCCTTCTCTTAATCTGTTTAATAAAATGCCCGCAATCATCCGTTTATCTTCCCTTCCTCTTCCTTCTCGTTCAACAAGAGACGCAAGAATAACTACTTCTTCAAAAGACAAGCCAATATGGGAAGATTTCTCTCTCAAACTTTCGGGTACCCTTCGATCAAAATTTTTTTGAAGAATCGCAACAATCGCCGACGCCGACGCGTCTTTTGGAAAAAGATACGTATCGGGAAACATATACCCTTCTCTTGCAATTGCCAAAAATTCTTGAGAAGAAATCCGAAGATCGTTTGAGAGTCGCTCGGCAATTTCCTCAACACGCCAACCTTCCAGAATCGTCACCCATATATCAATTGCGCCGTGCTGAAGCTCCTTAAGCACTTCATGGGCGGTCATTGATCGCTTCAATCGAAAATCTCCAGCTTGAATGTTTCTATCCTCTTGCTCGAACTTTATAAGAAGGAAAAAAACTACCTTGCTTCGTATCAATCGCTCGGCTGCAAGACGATTGACGATTGACTGCACAGGCTCTCCTCGTTTAATGATAAACATCACTGATGATTGATCATTTTTATCAACAGGTGATACGCCATCTTGCCACCAAAATACGCCAATGAGAACGGTAAGAATCAAAACAACAAAAAAAAATGACAATCGCATCGGCCAAGACGCAACAATTTTTTTCATAGCGTTTACCGTTTTTATACTATGTTTTTACAATGGACGCAAACGAGCTCGCACATGAAGCCGTTGCCAATAGGTACCCGGAGGTACACAGGTAATAAGCGTAATGTATGAATCGTCATATTGCTGATCAAGCATTGACAAGTCTTCAGGTGTCGTCACCTTCATAGATTCAACGACATACCGATAGGTAATTCCATCATAATGAAGAAAAATATCGTTTCCGACTTTCAATGTCGGAAGCGTGGAAAAAATCGTTTTATAATTTTTTGGGTCAAAAAACTGTGGAAGTACAGAATGACCAAATAACGCGCCGTTACCATTCTTTCCAGGAAGCGCTGTTCCTTCATAGTGAATAATGCCTTCATTCAAATTTTCTCCTCCCACAATAACGCGCGCGTTATAAATCCTAAGTTTTGGAATACTCATGGTATATTCCACAACAGACGACTCAACCTTTTTCTGTTGCTTTGACGGAAACCACGCGTTTAAGTTTGTGAAATCATTTTCTTGAGATTCTGCAGATGTTGACTCTTGAGCAATTGTTTGATGAATAATGGATGATTTAGATGATCTTGAAGCAAGCGGAGAAATAACACTTGGAAATAAATTTGCTGTCACGAAGTGAAAAGAAAGTATCGGCCAAAGCGCCCACAGCAACAGCGATATGCCGATTCCTAAGAAAAAGAACGAAACAAGAAGCGATCGTCGCATTGGCGGCTTGTGATGGTATTTGACATATTGATATATCATGCATGATTATTGTTCTTGAGATATAACAACACGAATGTTCTCCGACCGTTTGGGGAACCGTTGTCTTCTAAACAAAGAAGAAATACGATAGTCTACATTACGAACTCCGTCGTGTTGTTGAAGCATCTCTTTCGCTTCCGACGCTGGTTTTCCGGCAATATCTTTCGCCAACGCGCTCGCGTCAATATTTGGCAATGCAACCGCAGACATCGTTGCAACCAATCGAATCGATCCATCTTTTCCAATTCGCGGAGATCCGACATCAAAAGTTGGGCGTTCGCTTGAAAGCTCATACCCTTCTGGAATAACCTGCTTCGCCTTGCGTTGAAAAAGCTCTAGGAGATCAGCCGATCGATAGCCGATCCCAGAAAGAGACACGGTAATTTTCCCCGTTACCTCTCTTGCTTCTTGTCCTATTTCAGCGGAAAATTCTCGTTTTACAATCGTTGTTTTGATAGTTTCAGGAATAACCGTTTCTTCTGTTGCTGCTTTTAATGACTCTTTGCCTTTTTGCGTTACTTCCTGCGTTACCTCTTTTACGATTTGTTCATGATCGGATCGAGCAACCACTTGAATTTCCTTGCTTGTTCCACCAGTAAACGCGGTGTCATTTCTCGCGGAAGCAATCGTCGAAGAAACGCCTGATATCGTAAATTCTCTTCCCGCTGGAATATTTCCTTTCGTTCCTATGTCTTTCGCGGTGACAGAAACGGTTTCTTTTGCGTACGTAATTCCCTGAAATGTTTCACTTGCGGAGGCGATCGATACATCTCGATCTAATGTAAACTCTATTCCTGATGCAGAAAGCACAGTTCCTTTCTTAAATGTTCTCGACACCGTTGATTTGTTAACAATGGTAACGGTTCCTTTTGCTGGTTCTCCCACAATCTTCTTTCCCGTTGTCCGAATCGTCTTTTCGCCAGTCTCGCTCTGTTCTTGTTTTCCACCGGGAATCGCGTTTTCAGAAATCTCGTTTAATGAAGGATCAACAAGGATTGTTTCGGAAACCGTTATATCTTTTGGCATGATCGCAAGCACCACTTCAGCGCGAGGCACCACTATATCGGCGATATAATAGCCAACACCTAGAAGAACAAGTAATATGATGCCGACCAAAAACAATAGCGGATTCCGCTTCCGTTCATTGCGAGAATGCCTTCGAAACAAGCGAAAAAAGATTGACAGCGATGGCATTCGCACTCGACGCGATGTCTTTTGACGCGAAATCTCCGCCTCTTTGTTCTGATCCTGAACAGGAGCAAATCCCAATGAGGAAGGATCAACCGGAACAACATTTTGCTGTTCATCAAACCTTTCAGCATTATTTACTCTACCCTCTTCGTCTTGATCGTTAATACGCTCATCATTTACTGACTCGCGCACTTGTTCTTCTTGAAATTGCTCTTCGATTTCTTCCGCTTCATCAACGCGAACCGATTCTTCATCAGTGGGAAGATCTGATCCGAGATCCACTTCTTGTTGATCAGCGACATCTTTCGCAAGCTCTCCGGCGCCAGCATATGACACCGCAATCGCAGCGCCATCTCCCGGAAGAATTTCTATTTTTGGAAAATGCATAAAATTTGACCGAGCAGTCCAAGGATGTCGCAACAACTCTTTCTTTGCTTGCTCCAAAATAAACGGCTTTGTTCCATATAAAATAATACGAGATGGCAAAACCCCGTCGCCTGCGCATTGACTTAACGCATCTTCCAAATGCTCCGCGATGCTTCCCTCTTTTGGTATAGTCACCTGATCGCAGAACGCTCCAACGCGATACAACGACACCGTAACCGACCCAGCGGTAAATCCGAGAAGAATAAGGCTTGGGGGGAGACCTTCATCTTTTTTATATTTATATACAATCGCTTGATAAATCGAAACAAATCCAATCGGCTTCAAGCCAAGTTCTTGCATGATCTTTTTCACATATGGCTTGATGTCTTTGATAATATCGCCATCTTTTGTGAGATATGCAGCAGGGAACCCTAAAATAACATATTCAACACTTGTTGTTTGCGCGATGTCTTCAAGGGTTGTAACGCATTTGTCAGCTGCAATTCTTCGCTCTTCCCACGAATCAGTAGCAAGTTCTTGCGTTACCGCCCCTAAAATCGTTGGTTTTCCTTTCGATCCAAATTCCCATATGGCCGCTTCAACCGCGTCGGGGTAAAACAATAATGAAAGATAAACTAGTGGACGCGTATTTAGTTTTCCAAGTATTGAAGCAACAGAAGACAATGGCATCATACACATTCATAGTAGCAGTCTGACAAATGATAGGCAACTTAAAAATACGATATGCTTTCTTTGCTTATAGATTTAATGAAAATTAAAAATTTAACACTAAAAACAATCGCCTATCCCCACTAGATTCCTTCGACATAACAACATCATACATATAGGATATTAACGATTGTTTAGAATGGATGAAACCATAACTTCAATACGTTCAATCTCATTTGTCATCAAAGAGAGTATTTTTGATCAAAAAATATTGTCTATACTGTTGAAACAATAAATTTGCATCTTCCTTTTGATCTTCATTACTAAAAAAGCTGTCATACAACGATTGCCACCTATATTCTAACATGTACTGTAAAAATTCTATCTGGAACATCTACAAACAACACGCGAATGTAATTTGTATTCTTGCTTAGAATGCCTTTGTCTATAGGACTAATTTGCTTCCGTAATATTTTGGGTCAAAAAAATCAAGACCAGACAAAACACTCCCTTGCTCATTTTTCTTCAATGCTTCGGGTTTTATGCATATATCCTTGTTATTTGTTAAGTATTTATTGATCGCGTCTCGAACAAAGAGAATATCTGGATCCCTCAGCATATTTGTCAATATTTCAATTTCGGACGGAAGCAAAATGCCACTCGTTGCTTCTTTTTCCTCAATGTTAGGAATCTTGATTATGCCTCTTTCTATAAGAAACAACGTAATAGCATCAGCGAGAACCGGAGCGGCATCTTCGGAATGAATCATTTCTAGATACGCTGTTTCTTTCTTTTTGTATAATTCATTTTTTTATCTTCGAACGGCTTTACAACAGCTTCTCTCCAAGTTTTTACAAGCTCCATGTATACATCAATTGAATCTACTTGTCTTTTCTCGTTTATCGCTTTGAAATCTCTTTTCCATTGTTTCCTGGTCATTTCTCCAGAAAAAGCGCGAAAATTTAACTAGGCAATACTATCAACATACGATAAATGGTCTAAGAGATAACTCGCATATTCTTGTGTCAAGACACTCTCCTCTATCGCCCTTTGTATATCTTCTCTTGATCTCTGAGCAAGAATCCTGGCTTGTTGAGAGTTATTCATCCACTCGCCTTGATCCATTGATTCAGGAATATTAATCAAAGGCAAAAGATCATAAGGTCTCAACGAAAGATCAAACACTTTATATTCAATTTGTTTTATTTTCTTAAAATGCGTTACATACTCCCTTTCAGCATGAATCCAAGAAACTTTCTTTGCACGGTATTGTGTTAAACGATCCTCTAATAATAGTACTCTTCTTGCCGTAATAAAAGATCCATCGTCACAGCCAATATAGATTCTTGATTGTTAAACTTTTTCATTACTTCTTCTGAAAGATTTCTTAAATCCATAAAATCTTTTGGCATGGAAGCCGATATTCTCTTTCTCCGCCCTATTAAATCTTCAATCTCTTGAGAATCTTTCAGAAACTGTAGTGCATTTTGCCTAAATGCTATTTCACTCTGATTGTATAAAAACGCTGATATATAAGGAACAAATATCACATAAATAATTGAAATTATAACAGCGAAAATTCATACAATGGAAGCAAAAATTTTAACGATTCTTAATCCATGTTTTATCATGTCAATCCTTTCGCTTTATTCAATGATGAGAATCAAAGAGTTTCTTAAAAAACCTTATTTTTCTATATCATATTCTTTTTCGCATGTCGAATAAACGGTAATCTAAAAAACTTGGGAAAAAGATGAGAATGTATGGATATGTATCAACTTCATCAAATACCTCTCCAATAGAAGATAAGAACTATCTGCGAAGAATAATTTACAAAAACATGCAACACCCAAAATGCCCAAGTAATTAGAAAATAACCTAGGGTAATAGACACCAATACTTATACCACAGACACAATCCCCGCCTTAAATCTTCGAACCCCGTGTCCGATGGCTTCTTCCTTAAAAATTTTAAATACCTGCCCTTCGTTCGCAATCTCGCTCGTGTTGTTGACATGCGGTCCGCCGCAAAACTCTGCGGAAAAAAAGTTATCTTGCGATCCAATAAAATAGACACTGACGCGATCTGGATATTTCTTCCCAAATTCCATTTGTGCGCCGATTTTTTCCGCTTCTTTCTTCTCCATGTCAACACGAATTACCGGTAATCCCTCTCGTATTTTTTTATTCACAAGCTCCTCAACGCGATGTCGATCTTCTTCTGTTAATGGTCTCTGCAAATTTACATCGATTCGCAATCGTTCCGCCGTGATATTGCTCCCTCGCTGCCGAATCGACGGATCGACGATCTTTTGCAATGCCGCAAGAAACAAATGATGCGCTGTATGAAGACGAGTTGTTTCTTCGCTATGATCAACCAATCCCCCTTTAAACATGCCGGCAGATGCTGTTCGAGATAGTTCTTGATGTTTTCTAAACTCGTCTTCAAATTGTTTTCGATCAATGGTCTGACCGCGATTTGATGCGATCTCAACCGTCATTTCCCATGGAAACCCAAAAGATTCATAGAGATGAAACGCAAGCTTCCCATCAATCACATCGGCAGATTCAATTTCTTTCATTCCGCGCTCCAATGTCTTTGCGAATCGTGTTGATTCTTCATGGAGCGTATCGATAATTGTTTGTCGACACTCAACAATCGACGGATACGGATCACGATATGCGTCAACAACTTGTTCCGTTATTTCTGAAAGATATGTCATGTCAGCGATACGCAATATTTTCGCGTGAAGCAACGATCGCCGAATAAGACGACGCAACGCATATCCCTGATGCTTGTTAGAAGGAAGAACGCCGTCAACAATCATCATAATCAACGCGCGAAGATGATCAGCGATAATCCGCATTGACTTCGTTGGCTCTTGATTTTGCCCATAAGAAGTTCGCGAGCATTGTTCAAGGATGCTGATCATTGGAGAGAAAAGGTCAATTAAAAATACATCAGGATTATCATTCGCTGCGGCCGCAATTCGCTCTAATCCTCCGCCAAAGTCCACATTTTTTTGCGGCAACTCCTGAATACTTCCATCCGCTTTCTTTTGATATTGCATAAACACGGAGTTGCCAATTTCCATAAATCTGCCACAGTCGCAATTCGGATGGCACGGCTGATCGTTCCACAGAGACTGCTCATGTAATCGACGATGTTCGCCAAAGTCAAAAAATACTTCACTATCCGGCCCTCCTGGTTCGCCGGGCGGCATATACTGTGGCTCTCCCGCTCTGCTCCACCAGTTCTTTTTCGCAGGGTATGCGAATATTCGCTCCCCCTCTTTCGCATCAATTCCAACAGACGCAAACAGTTCTTTCCAAATCGCGATAGATTCTGTGTCTTTTGAAACAGACGCATCTCCCTCAAACACCGTAACATATAATCGACGAGGATCAAGTCCAATCTCCTGCGTTAAAAAAGTAAATATCCACGGAAGCTGATCGCGCTTAAAATAATCTCCTAACGACCAATTGCCCAACATTTCAAAAAATGTCGTGTGTCTATTATCTCCCACTTCATCGATATCCTGAAAACGGACGCATTTTTGACTATTCACAAGTCGTTTTCCTAATGGATGCGGCTGACCCAACAAGTATGGCACCAACGGTTGCATCCCTGAGCTGGTAAAAAGCGTCGTTGGGTCGTTTTCCGGCACAAGAGGAGCTGATGGAATTTCTTTGTGGCCTCGCTCTCGAAAAAATGCAAGATATCGAGAGCGAATCACGGAAGCATTCATGGCACCCATTATATCATGAATACATCATGGCTTTGCCAATATTATTTTTTCTTTGGAATGTTTTTGAAGAACCGCTTTCGTATCGTTGCTGTGGTTTCTAATCCGCGCTCTTGAAGCGATTCGATGTGCGCAAGCGCCGAGTCGATTTTTTGTGTCGCTTCTTGCGTGAGCTGCTCTTTCTTTTCTTCCAACTGTTCAACCACTTGTTCTCGCAACGCTTCTCCTTTCTTCACAAGATCTTTTCCTTGAGATTCCAATTCTTGAATTTTCTCCTGCAATTCATCAAGAAAATCTTTGCCTTTTTCTTCAAGAAGTTTTCCTGTTTTTTTCCCTTCTTTTGTTCCAAGAAAAAAGATAACCAACGCACCAATAATTCCGCCAATAAAAAATCCGAACAAAAATTTTGGGTCAGGATGCTGTCGTTCATTCATGATCTTCTCCTTTCTTTCTCATAGAAGACGCCAACGAAAGACCTGCTTTAATACCATTGATCAGTCCTGTCATATTTGTCATGCCTTCTCCCACAGCTTCTGTGACTTTTCCCGCGTCGTCAAGCATTTTGTTAAACCGCTGAAAACTCCCGCGAACTTCTTTTAAGATAAACCATACTTGAATCCCCAACGCGATAAATACAGAGGTAAGAACAATAGAAATCGCGATAATTACTGTTTGGACAGGATCCATAAATCTATCATAATCATATGCTATTCGAATAGCAAACAGGAAAATCGATTTATTGTTGCTCTTGATCTTCTTTCACTATTACAGTCCGAGAGACAACTGTTGATTTTCCGTAGCGAG
The DNA here is from genome assembly GCA_937921305.1 of uncultured Patescibacteria group bacterium. Taxonomy (GTDB): domain Bacteria; phylum Patescibacteriota; class Microgenomatia; order UBA10105; family UBA927; genus CAKZSU01. The sequence goes on along the minus strand of CAKZSU010000004.1, from coordinate 67,186 downwards.
ATGTCGCCGTGATTGTGATCGTGTTCTCTCCGGGAAACACCGCGACTTGATCAAAAAAACGCCCATCGCTTCGAACGAGCGCGCCAATACCGTTAATCATTACTGTTGCGTCTGTATCTGTCTTTCCAATAACTTCAACACGCTTACCCGATGTAACCATGCCTTCTTGCGGAGACTCCAAAACGACAGCAGGAGGATTGCGAGATATATAATATTGATATCCAAAATATAATAAAAATATACCAGCGATACTAATCAGAACGATCATAATAGCCTTAGCTGGCGTCACCACATAGCGAGGGGAAACGATAGATTCATCAATAAATCCCTTTGGAACAATCGCAGTTGAAGGTTTTGAAGAAACTCGCGTTTGACGACGAAAAAATGCCATAATAGTTCTACTGTTCAATCCAAGGTATTCCGCATAATTTTTGATAAATCCCTGGGCGTATGTTTGATCTGGAAGCAAATGGAACGCGTCGTCTTCGATATATTTCAAAAACTTTTTTCGTATTTTTGTCTCTTGCTCAACAAGCTCAAGAGAGATATCCTTCTCAAGACGCTTTTCTTTTAATAGCTGTCCAACTGTTTTCATAGTAAAAAATTGCTCTAAGAAGCATGATCGAACCGTAAGAAGGCGGTTCATTGTGAATCTTTGGATTGTTCCTGCGTCGCTAAAAACTCTTCATAACTTCTGATGAGAACATCCCTCGGCTTACTTCCCATATTAGGTCCGACAATCCCCGCTTCCTCTAATTGATCCATCAACTTCCCGGCTCTGTTAAATCCCAACGCGAATTTTCGTTGAAGCTGAGATGTCGACGCTTTATCGTGTTGCATGACAAATCGCGCAACTTCATCAAATAACGGATCTCGCTGCGTTCTTCCTAAAATGCCACCCTTTTTCCCCAAAACGCTGGCATTTTGATTGAGCACTTCTTCTGTATAAGCGACCGGCAGATTCTTCTCTTTCAAAAAGTCAACAAGCGCAGCGATTTCTTTTTCAGAAACATACACGCCTTGAATTCTCGTTGGCTTTGAGGAATCCACGGGGATATACAGCATGTCTCCCCTTCCCAACAACTTTTCTGCTCCGGGCGTATCAATAATCACGCGAGAATCAACCATAGAAGACACATTAAACGCGATTCTTGTTGGAATATTCGCTTTAATCAGACCGGTAATGACATCAACACTTGGACGTTGCGTCGCAAGAACAAGATGTATACCAGCTGCTCTCGCTTTTTGCGCCAATCGACAAATCGCGTCTTCCACTTCAGATGGAGCGTACGCCATAAGATCGGCAAGCTCGTCAATGAAAATGACAATATATGGCATTGCTTGAAAACCGGAAAGCTCGTTAAATCCTTCAATATTTCGGACGCCAACTTCGGCAAATTTATTGTATCTATTCTCCATTTCCGCGACTGCCCATCGAAGACTGGATAAAATTTTGTCAATCTCAACAATCACCGGCGTGAGGAGATGAGGAACGCCATTGTACCCAGCAAGCTCCACTCGTTTTGGATCAATCATGATGATGCGAACCTCCGCCGGCGTTGTTCGAAACAAAAGCGACGCGATCCACACATTCACCAACACAGACTTTCCCGATCCTGTTGTTCCAGCAATAAGCACATGAGGCATTTTGGCGATATCCGCAACCACATCTTTTCCGGACACATCAAGTCCAAGGGGAACGGTTAACTTACTCTTTGCTTCGCGGAGCACCTGAGATTTCAACATATGCTTAAGCGTTACAAACTCCAATCCTCTATTTGGAATTTCAATGCCAATCAAACTTTTTCCTGGAATCGGCGCTTCGATGCGAACAGCGCCGGTCGGCGCTGCAAGCGCCAACGCCAAATCGCTTGATAGTGATGTAATTTTTGACACTTTTGTCCCTAACGGAATCTCTAACGCATATTGCGTCACCGCAGGACCTGCGTTAATTTCTCGAACTTGCGCTCGAATACCAAAACTCTGAAGCGTTTCAACGATAATATTTCCATTCTTCCCCAAATCGCCTCGATCAACTTTGCTAGCTGGACCGTCTGATAACAAACTAATTGGCGGATATTGCCACAACGCTAAACTTCCTTGCTGATTCGCAAGGGGAATAGAAATTTTCACATCATCACGAATGTCAACAAGTGTTTTTTGCTGGAACGGCGCTGTCGAAATTTTTGGAGAGATCTCTGCCTTTCGTTTTTCTTCGTTTCGCTGAGACACATTATGTTGTTCTTCTTGGTCTAAATCTTTTCGCTGTAATGGTTGACGAATCACAACACCCTGCGGACGATCTTTTTTTGCAAATAGACCAAAAAGGATATGCCCAAATCCCTCAACAATCCGTTGCGCAACAAGCAAGAGAAACTCAACCATTTTATCCAAGGAGCTATTAAAAGTAAGTAAAAGACCAATAACAAAGGTTGTAATATAGACAAACACGCCTCCCTGCGCGCTGATGCGAGACGCGACGAGATCAAAGAGCGATTCGCCGACAACCCCTTGTTGCGTCAACGAAAGAATCGAGAGAAAAAGAAGACTCACACCTAGAGAAACTGGCGGTTGAGCGACTGGCGACTTCATCCTGAAAAACAACAGACTCAATAGCACAAGATAAGGAGGTATTCCATACATTCCCCAGCCAACATATCCAATCAGTTCTTCTCGTATCCTCGTTAGCAGTGAAGCGTCGCTAAAAAACGCAAGCGTAATTGTTCCGGCAATCAGCCAAAACCAAATCGCGCCGACTGTGTACATCGTTTCTTTTTTTACGGTAAACGGGGGCGCGCTTCTCCTTCTATAATGCCGTTTTTTCATCGCTTTCCGTTTTATTGCTCCCATAGTATGTGTACCTAGTATACTCCATCCTCTCGTATTAGCAATAAAAATCTGATACAATAGATACTATCCTATAAAAAAGAATCCCCAACACTACCGGGGATTTTTTCATCAACATGTTCTATGGACATTCGAAACATTGCAATTATCGCCCATGTCGATCACGGAAAAACCACGCTAGTGGACTGGATGCTTAAACAAACGCACGCGTTTCGAGAAAATCAAGCGGAGATGCAACAAACAACAATACTTGACAGCAATGATCTTGAGCGAGAAAAAGGCATCACAATCCTTGCAAAAAATACAGCGGTGTTTTATAACGATACAAAAATTAATATTATCGACACACCGGGACACGCTGATTTTTCCGGAGAAGTAGAGCGGGTCATCCATATGGCCGATGGCGCGTTACTTATCGTTGATGCAGCCGAAGGACCACTTCCTCAAACTCATTTTGTTCTTCAAAAAGCCCTTAATTATAACCTAAAAATTATCGTTGTGATCAACAAAATCGACAGAAAAGACGCGCGACCTCGCGAAGTATTGCGAGAAGTCGAGGAATTATTCCTTCATCTTGCCAACCATGAAGATCAGCTTCATTTTCCTGTGCTCTACACCATCGGCAAAGAAGGAAAAGCATGGAACAATCTTCCATCAGATCCATCAGAACCAGTAGACTTGTCTCCATTGTTTGAAACTATTCTCTCTACTATTCCGCGCCCGCAGGGAGAACAAGACAAGCCATTCATGCTTCTTGTATCATCGATGGATTTTGACCCATACAAAGGAACATACGCGATAGGAAAAGTCATCCAAGGAACACTCCGCGCAGGAGACACCGTCAATCAATGGATGGAGAACGAACGATTGGGGACATGCAAGGTTGAGCATATTTATACCAGTAAAGGACTTGAACGGGAAGAAGTGTCGATAGGAATAACCGGCGATATTATCGCGATAACAGGCGTGCCAGATGTTCGTATCGGACAAACGCTTGCGCATTGTGAAATACAAACAGGCCTTCCGAAAATCGCGATTGAAGAACCAACAATGAAAATTCTTTTTCAGCCAAACACCTCTCCATTCGCTGGTCGAGACGGAACATTTGTGACAGCTCGACAACTCCAAGAACGAATCGAAAAAGAAAAAATAACCAATGTGGGACTAAAGATAGAAGAAAATCCCGATGGCAATGGATTTTTGCTCTCCGGAAGAGGAGAGCTTCATCTCGCGATTTTATTTGAACAACTTCGACGAGAAGGGTACGAATTTCAGGTCGGAAAACCAGAAGTGATCACAAAAGAGATAGAGGGAGTTCAGCATGAACCATTTGAAGAACTCACGATTGAAATCCCAAAAGAATATATTGGTGTCATTACAGAAGAATTAGGAAAAAGAAAAGGAGAACTCCTTGACACAAAAACAGACGAGCGAAGTATTACAAGAATGATCTACAAAATTTCAAGCAAAAACCTTATTGGATTCCGCGGCGATATGCTGACAAAAACACGAGGGAATGGGTTGTTCGCGTCTCGCATGATTGGATACTTTCCTGAGGAACCACCAGTAAAACATCTTCGAAACGGCGTGTTGATTGCAACCGAATCAGGTGTATCGACAAGTTACGCTCTTGAAACGGTCCAAGGACGAGGAAAAGCGCTCATCGGTCCTGGCGTTGATGTCTATGAAGGAATGATTATTGGGATTAATAATCGTCAAGAGGATATAGAAATTAATGTCACGAAAACAAAAAAATTGACCAATGTTCGTTCAAACGCGGAAATAGCAACAGTTCTTGAACCTCCTCTTGAACTTTCGCTTGAGCAATGTCTTGACTTTATCGAAGACGATGAACTTTTAGAAGTAACGCCAAATCATCTTCGGTTGCGAAAAAAACTACTCAAAAAAGTCGATCGAGAACGAGCAAATCGACACCATTAACTTCGAAGAAACGATTGGCAATATCGAACAAGCGTTTCTGGAACAAACGATTTTTGATAAAAAGATTCAAGAAGAAATTCACGAAATAAACAACACTCCTTCACCAATCTTCTCTTTTCTTGATGATCGTTAATCATATCATGAAGCATATCCAATACCCGAAGCATGCTTGATTCGTATCCTCTCATGTCTCCTTTCTTATATCGTTGATTAGCACGAACCAATTCGCTTCCAACATGACCCCATTGCAACGCTAACGGAAATCTCGTGATGCTCATACTATAATTTTTTGAAATATAATCTCATTGATACGATTTCGTATACGAATATCACGAATTTCATACGATGAATTTCTTTGCTTTGGACGAATATTGATCAGCGATGTGTATTCAATCCAATGATCGCGCGAAACACGGGGATAAAGATTGAAACCCCAAATATTTTCTTGTCTCGATCCAATAGTTAACAATGTCGCTTCCCCATCCGCATGATATTCTCCACCAAGAACAATGATTTCATCGCAAATATCAACAACACCTTTTACCATATCTCCGTAAGACTCCTCTGCTAATCGAATGACTTCATGAATAGATATAGAATCTTTTACGAGAATCATTTTCATACTTCAACAACAACAGGAACAATAAGCGGATATCGCTTTGTTTCTTTTTCAATCAGCGTGGCGACTTCTTCGCTTATTCGTTTTTTGACGAATTGCCAATCCGTGATTTTCCCTTGTTTGACCTTCAGCGATTTATTCACTGTTTGTCTTATCTTTCGGATAAGCTCTCCCGATTCTTTTGTGTACACAAATCCTCGAGAAATGATGTCCGGTTCAGACGAAACTCTCCCCGACGATGCCTCCACCGGAACGATAATCACAACAATGCCTTCCGTAGCAATCTGTTGCCTATCCCGCAATACCACCGTTCCTACATCTCCAACGCCCAAGCCATCCACCATAACTTCCTCTAAATCAACCGTTTCAACAATCTTCGGATATTCTCCTTTAATAAACTCAATAACCTGCCCCTCTTCTGGAATTAACACATCGCGCTTCCTGTACCCTACATCTTCCGCAAGTCGGCGATACTGCATCATGTGCCGATAATTTCCACCAATGGGAAGAACATAGCGAGGTCCTAATGCGGATAAAAGAAGCATGAGATCTCCCTGACTGCCATGCCCAGACACATGCAAATCTTCCATAATGCTCGAATAGGAAACACGCGCGCCCTTTCGATACAACTGTTCGATCAGCTGTTCGATATTGTATTCGTTCCCAGGAATTGGATCGGCGGAAAATACTACCGTATCGCCTTCTTCCACCGCAATCAATGGATGATCGTCATTTGCGATTCGAGACAACGCGCTGTCTGGTTGCGCCTGACTTCCCGCGACAATGAAACATTGTTTTTCCGGAGGAAGACGTTTCACGTCTCTATCACGAACAACATATTCATGGCGTAATTTCATAACGCCAAGCTTTACTGCTTCTTCAATATTTTGATCAATACTTCGCCCGACAAACGTGACATATCGATGATGTTTGATTGCTAAATCGATTGCCAATTGAATCCGAGAGATATTGCTAGATTGCGTGGTGAAGAAAAATTTTCCCTGACACATCGACAATTCTTTGTCTAATGTTTCTCCAACAACCTGCTCTGACATTGTGAATCCTCGTCGTTCGCTTCCAAGACAATCGGTCAGCAAACAAAGAACGCCCTCCTTGCCAACCGCGTTGATTTTGTCCAATTCAGACAATTTGCCATCCAACGGTTGAAAATCAAATTTATAATCGCTTCCGTGATAAAAGACGCCGATCGGTGTTCGAATAATAAGATTTGACGTGTCGGGAACAGAATGCGTCACGAGAACAAATGACACGCGGAAAACTCCCAAAGTAAGGGTGTCATCAAATGACACTGCTTTTACTCGATGAGGAATATTTCGCTCGCGAAGCTTAATATTCGCAAACGCCGCGGTCAGATTTGTTCCATACATAGGAATCGATCCTAGCTTTAGATACATATACGGAAGAGCGCCAATATGATCATCGTGTCCATGCGTAAACACTAATCCGCGTATGTAGCGTGTTTTGTCAAGAAGATACGAGACATCCGGAATCACGATATCAACGCCGTACATCTGCGGATCGGGAAATCCTATTCCACAGTCAACAAGAAGAATGTCTTGAAGTTTTCCATCAATTCGATACTCATAACAAAACATGTTTTTCGTGACATTTCCAACTCCGCCAAGAGGAAAAAGACGAACACTATCTTTCCCCGTTGACATGATATGTTGCTCCTGAGAAGCGTGTTGCAAAAAAGAAGATAGTTTTTTTTGAATATTTGCTTTAAACATTGAACTTAATATATCTCAATAAACTCTTTGATATTGTCAGCGGTAATGTGAAAATGCGCTCCTTGACCTTCCACAATCTTTCTCGCAACCTTTCTGCACAATGTGTTCATCGTTCGTTCAAGACTCCTAATCCCCGCGTCGTATCCCAATGGACGAACAAGCTTTGGCCAGATCGCGTCATCAATCGAAAGATTTTCCTCAGAAAGTCCCGATTCTTTCATAAGTTGCGGTAACACATACCGCTTGGCGATGGTTATCTTTTCCTCATCGGTGTATGACGGCATTTGAATTGGCTCAAGTCGATCAAGCACCGCGGTCGCAATATGAGCGGTGTTATTGGCTGTCGCCACAAATAACACTTCAGACAAATTAAACGGATAATCGACAAAGTGATCAGTAAATGCAGAATTTTGCTCTGGATCAAGCAATTCAACCAACACGCCCATAATATCCCCTCTCGCGTGCTCCGCGACGCGATCAATTTCATCAAGAAGAATAACGGGATTCTTGCTTCCGGCTTGTCGAAGCCCCTTCATGATTAATCCAATTTCAGCGTCCGGCAGAACGCGAGACTGCCCTCGAAGCTCCAACGCGTCGCTCATCCCGCCAAACGGAATACGGATAAATTTTCTTCCCATGGCTTCGGCAATCGATTTTGCCAATGTTGTTTTTCCTGTGCCGACAAGACCAACAAGGCAGAGAATCGGCGCGCGGCGAGCAAGTATTGCGTGCGATGTCGTTGCGTCAGTAGGAAGAGATCCTGCTTGTTCCATCGATCTCCACCGATCAAGATTTAACTTCAACACCGCAAGATATTCGAGAATCCGATCTTTCACTGGTTGAAGACCGTAATGATGTTTTTCAAAAATTACTTTTGCTTTGTCTAAATCCAGAACATCTTCTGTTCGTTTATTCCACGGAAGATTAACAACCCAATCGATGTATCGAAGCATTTGCTCTATGTGAACACGCGCGGTAATGTCATGCTCAAGTCGCTCCGCTTCCTCTAATTGACTCATGACGCGCACTTCAAGATCGGGAGGAAGATGCGCGGTTTCAACATTCACTCTATAAGCAGATACTTGTTCCAACAATCGAGACATAGCTCTTTCATCCTATCACGAATGAGATGTGGTAGAAAAGAAATAAAAAACAACTTATCGTCGTTTCTGTCCGGAGAATGCATGCCGTCTTCCCGATACACCACCGTTAAATCGTTTTTCAGAGAGCGCTGATTTTCCTCCTTGCCCCACAGGAAGCATAGAGAGGTTAATCCGATGCTGCTCGTCCACGCTCACAACGCGGACTTTCACCCGTTGCCCGACTTTAACAATTTCCTCAGGATTATTCACATACCCAGTCGACATTTGAGAAACATGCACCATCCCTTCTTTTCCAGGGAAAATCTCAACAAACGCGCCAAACGGCAGGATTCGCTTTACTTCTCCTTCAAATTCTTCTCCTTCCTGAACATCGCGCGTCAATCCTTCAACCCATTTTACCGCTTTTTCCACTGACTCTTGATCAGCCCCTGAGATTGTTACCGTTCCCTCATCGTCAACATCAAGCACAACACCCGTCGACCCCTGAATCATACGAATCATTCTTCCACCGGAACCGATGACATCGCCAATGCGATCAATCGGAACTTTAATAATTTGAACTTTTGGTGCGTATCGAGAGAGATTCTTTCGGGGCTCAGGAATGACCGCAAGCATTTTTTCCAAAATGTGAAGCCTCGCTTGACGAGCCCTCTCAAATGTTTGCTGAATAATCTCATCGGTTAATCCGTCGATTTTAACATCAAGCTGAATCGCGGTGATGCCATGTCTTGTCCCGGCGACCTTAAAATCCATGTCGCCAGCAAAATCTTCAATACCCATAATATCTGTCAACAACACATATCGTTCTCCCTCTGTCATAAGCCCAATGGAAATTCCGGCGACAGGTTCTTTAATAGGAACGCCGGCATCCATGAGCGCAAGCGTTGACCCGCAGGTTGACGCCATAGACGTCGATCCATTGCTTGACGTAATTTCAGACACAAGACGAAGCGTGTATGGAAATTCTTCTTGCAATGGAACAACCGCTAACAATGCACGTTCCGCAAGTGCGCCATGTCCAATTTCTCTTCGAGACGGCGTTCCAATTTTTCCTGTTTCGCCAACAGAATACGGAGGCATGCTGTAATGATGCATGTATCGCTTTGACTCTTCTCCCATCGGACTTTCAATCAACTGCTCAAGAGAAGGAGCGCCAAGCGTTGCGACGGTGAGCGCTTGCGTCTGCCCTCGCTTAAACATGGCACTTCCATGCGTTCTTGGAAGAACGCCAACTTCTATCTCAATCGGACGAATTTCATCAATCGCTCGACCATCGACGCGCTTTCCGTGTTCAATTGCGTCTTTTCGAACCTTCTTCTTAAAAAGCTTGTCCAACGCTGTTTCGACATCTTTTACGCTCCATACGTTGCCATAGGCTTCTGCAATCGTTTTTGCTAGTTCAGCAACTTCATCCCCAGCGGATTCTTTTTGCGCGTTTCTCGCAAACACATCTTCCATGTCTTTTGCGTAATCTGCTTGAATTTTTTGAAGCAATTCATCCAATGCCGCTTCCTGAGGCACAGGAAGTTTTTCCTTCCCAACCTCTTCGCGAAGTTCTTCGATAAGTTGAATAATCTTTCTATTCTCTTCTTTTGCGGCGGCAATCGCGCCAAACACGATAGATTCAAGCGTTTCACAAAATCCGCCCTCAAGCATAACAACTTTTTCTCTATTCGATGCGATAACAAAATCAAACTCCGATAAGCCTTGTTCGGCAATCGTCGGGTTGATAAGATACGAATCCGGTTCGTCATCTTTTCCTTGAATATACCCCATGCGAACGCCACCAATAGGACCATTCCATGGAATGGGAGAAATTGCAAGCGCGGCGCTTGTCGCAATCAATCCCAAAATGTCTGGGTCGTGCTCTCCGTCAACAGAAAGCACCGTGACAATCACTTGCACATCTCGCTTGAACGATTTTGGGAATAGTGGACGAATGGACCGATCGATAATTCTTCCGGCTAAAATCGCGTCGTCGGACGGTCTTCCTTCTCGCTTTACCCATCGAGACCCTTTGATTCTTCCTCCTGCATATAACCGTTCGATATACTCAACACTTAATGGAAAATAATCAAGGGACGATTCCTTCGAAGAAACGGTAACGGTGGAAAGAACCATTGTGTCGCCATATCGAGCGGTAACAGCGGCGCTCGCTTGCTCCGCAAATCTCCCCACTTCAATGGTTAAGGTTTTTCCGCCTACGTCTGTTGATTTGGATACAGTATGCATGAAGTGTTTCAAGAAGGAGAGAATCATTGAAGGTAGATGATGGAAGATAGAAGACTATCATCACACATCCAACTTCAATGCATCCTCTCGATTCTTGCCTCCTTTATTCAACATTATTTCCGCAATCCTATTTTCTGAATTAACTCTTGATATCTTCCTTCATCTTTTGATTGAAGATAGTTCAGCAATCGTCGTCGCTTGCTGACAATACCCAACAATCCTCGGCGCGAGTGATTGTCAGACGGGTTCGCTTTCAGATGCGCGATCAATTTTTCAATTCGTTGCGTAAGAAGTGCCACTTGCACCTCAGGACTTCCCGTGTCTCCTGCTTTTACAGCAAATTTTTCAATAATCGCTTGCTTTTCTGGGCTAGGAGTTGGAAGAGGCTCCTCACTTTTTTGCTTTTTTGTCTTCTTCTCTGCTACTTTTTTTGCCATAATATAAAGTGTTTCTTATTTTACATGATCTAGCGCGTTCTGACAATTACCCAAGATTGGAGCTCTTAAAAATTTTTGGACGCAGCCAGTCTACCGGCGCTTCTTGCGGTTGATTCTGCTGTTGATGATCATCGTTCTTCTGCTCTATCGAATGGCTAACATAATGCATCGGCACTCCCCCATACTCAGGAGGAATTGTCACGGCAGTTTCTTCTTTCGGCAGTTCCTCGCTTATCTGTTCTTTCTTTTGCTGTGTGGGAAACCGCCTCCCACCGGCGCGAACAGCCGCGGCGGCCAATTCAAAGGATTCAGGAGAAAGATTGTTCACCGTAAACGATCGCGTCGCTTCATACACCGCGTTTAACAGATTGGTCGCGATATCTTGAGTAATATTGATTTGCAACACGTCAAGCATTGCATACACAAGTTCCGCCGTTGACGATGCTTGCGGATGGACGATATTTATCGTTCCAAATCGCATATTATTTGAATGTCTATCAATATTAATAAGCGGTTTGCTTGCAAACAATTCTTTTTCTTTTTCGTAAAGATCTTTTAATCCTCCCAGATGAATCGTATCTACGGCGACAATGACATCCGCTGGGGTCCCCGCGTGATGAAAACTCACTTTTTCCTCAGAGAATGTATCAAATCCCTCGCGAGGTTCAATAACAAGGTTAAATTTATTTCCTTCGATGTTGTAGCTCACTTTTTCAATAGACCCTTCAACATAATCAAGAGAGATAACAAAATTTCTTTTTCCGATCTTTTGGACGATTTTATTGACTCCGATAAACCGAGAAAATTCAACGATCATTGGGTCTGGACATGCGATGATTACATTTTTTCCGATACCTTTCAATCCAAGATATAATGCGAGAGAGGAACCAATGGCGTCTGCGTTTGGTCGTTCATGCGTCACGATGAGAATGTCTTTTGCTTGTTGAATAATTTGTTGTGTTTGTTGAAAATCGTCTTGAAATGTCATAGCATACTTTATTATTCTTTATATAGGCTATGTAACGACGGCAATTATATCATCCTGAATACGGAAATCAAGCAATATATCAAACAACACGCCACACTCGTCACCTTCTTCCACTTTATTCACATCAATTTTTCCTTGACGGATAGAAAGAATTTTTGCCCTACCAATTTCATGATCATTCCGAATGAATTTAACTTTGTCGCCTTTCGCTAATCTTCCTGAAACAACTCTCACCCCAGCAACGCGTTGATCACGGAAAGGAAACTCGGCTAAGATTGTTGCCTTTCCCGCTTCTCGCTCTCCTGATGTAATTTCCTTCATTCCCGCCACAACATCCGCCAATTCATCAAGAAGTTCATAAATAATCGTATAGGTTCGACACACTACCTTTTCTATTTGCGCAAGCTTTACGGAAGAAGAGAGGATTTTTACATTAAACCCCACAATAAACGCCCCTGCCGCTTTTGCTGTAAGCACATCCGCTTCTGTGATATCTCCTAGTCCACTTGACACAATATCGATTGCCTCTGGAAGAGAGGCTTTAATCGCTTCCAACGATCCCGCGGTGTCCGCTTTGATAAGCACTGGCAATCTTTTTTGGACTTCATCAATCGGTTTCAAAAATTCTGGAATTGTTTGTTTTGGTTGTTCAGAGGAAACAATTGTTTTCTTTGACGCACTCGGGACATCTCGCAAAACACTTCCGACAGTAGGAAGTTCGGAAAATCCTGAAACCTGCACAGGCTTTCCTGGATCGGCGTCTTTTACTTGTTTTCCCCATTCATCATGAAGCGAACGGACTCTTCCAACCAAGCGATCGTCCTCATATAACGGTACGCCATATCGCAAAAGCCCCTTTTTTACGATAATAGTGGCGATCATGCCTTTGCCTTTATCAACTTTTGTTTCTATGACATTTCCTTCAAATCCGTCAAGAACCACTGGGTCCCCACCGCGAATCCCCCACAACAATTCTATAAGCGATAACAGCTCAGAAACACCTTTTCCTGTCTTCGCAGACATTTCAACTACGGGAACGTCTCCGCCGAATCCTTCCACTTGAACGCCATACCTCGCCAGGTCTTGCTTCACTTTTTGACTATTCGCCGTTTCTAAATCAATCTTATTAATCGCGACGACACATGGGATGTTTGCTTGCTTAATTTGCTTGATCGATTCAATCGTTTGCGGTTTCACGCTATCATCCGCGGCAACGACAAGAATCGCGATATCCGCCACGCTCGCGCCTCGAGAGCGCATTTTCGCGAACGCTTCATGACCGGGTGTGTCAATAAATGTTATTTTTTCAATGCCAGAAGTAGAATCACTGACAGTTTCAACTTGATACGCGCCAATATGCTGAGTAATTCCGCCATACTCTTTCGCCGCAACAGAAGATTTCCGAATATAATCAAGAAGCGAGGTTTTGCCATGATCGACATGACCTAATACAGCAACAACAGGAGGACGAATGTAATGGTGTGTTTCGTTGTTCATACCAATATGCGTAATACCCTTGACAACGCGTCATATCATGCCCCTTGCATGTCTTCACTGGGCGTTTCATGATGTTCTTCTTTTTTTCCTTGTTGTAATTCTGCTTTATTCCGAATATCGATTTTCCAATCTGTAAGTTTCGCTGCAAGGCGAACATTTTGACCATCTTTTCCAATAGCAAGCGACAATTGATCTTCAGGCACATATACTGTCGCGCTCTGTATGTCTTCGTGAAGCATGACGAGCATATCCTTTGCTGGAGCCAACGCGGCAATAATGTACTGTTTTGGATCGTCACTCCACTGGATAATATCGACTTTTTCACTTCCCCCTAATTCGTTAATCACCGCTTGCACACGAACGCCTTTTTGCCCAACGCACGATCCAACCGGATCAACGCCGGATTGACTTGAATACACCGCGATTTTTGTTCTTGATCCCGACTCTCTTACAATAGAACGAATTCCAACCGCTCCTTGGGCGACTTCCGGCACTTCTCTTCGGAACAATCCTTCAACCAATCCTTTATGAGCTCGGGAAACAATAATTTCCGATCCTTTTGCCGATTCCCGAATACCCTCAATATAAAATGTTAATCGCTGATTCAGATGATATCGCTCTCCATGACTTTGTTCGCTTGGAGGCATCACCGCTTGCGCTTTGCCAATATCAACAATCACACTTGGTCCATCAAACCGAAGCACCATCCCGGGAACAATGGAGCCAACTTTTGCTTGAAAGTCGCTGATTACCGCAGATTTTTCTGCCTCTCGTATACGTTGAAGAATCACCTGCTTTGCTGTTTGTGCCGCGATGCGACCAAACCCTGGAGGAGTAATGTCTTCTCCTCGTTTAAGAATTTTCGCTTCTCCGGTATCAGAGTTAATCTCAACGGTCATCTGCTCCAATTCATCAGCGCCATAATCTTTTCGATACGCGGCCAATATCGCGGCTTTAATCGTTTCTAGCACCACGTTGACATCGATACCACGTTCTGTAGCAACCTGATGAAGGGCTAACGCGAATTCTGATCGAACAATTGCTGGCATACTAACAAAAGTGGTGGGTTTCCCCACCTTCATCCTTTTCTACTGTAATTATACGATCTCATCATTGTATCGTCAACGTATCGTCAACAAAGTTGACCAAAACCCCCAATATACAAAAGAAAGCAAAACCTGTATAACAATCTTACTTAAAAAGAAAAATAGAAAAATAAAAATTTTCCACAGGAAGATACAAAACAAAAACAATATTCAATATGTTTTTCTCTATTATTTATCTCAGCTCACTCGGTTTTCTCCTATTAGACGCGTACAAATCGTTCAATACTGTTCAAAACATCATTTTTGTTAGCTCGAGATCTATCGCTATCATTGCAATGATGCTTCTTATCTATCTTCGTTGGAAATATAAAAAAAGACTTCTTCGATCGCTTGCTTTATTAAACGGCTTTTTTATCTTCCCGGCATCTCTTATCGGCGCTATTCTCCTTACCGCATATGACTATAGCACACCACCAAATCAAGCATTCTCGCTTGTTCCAATACAATACACACAATTAACAATTGTAAACATTTTTAGCATCGTTATAGGTCTGATTCAACTTCATGATAATCATTTATCAAAATATTTTTCGTTCATTCTCTTTTTTCTCTTTTTTGTAATTTTTGGGTATGCATATTTGACAACATACTTTCCATTTGATGTGTTTTATAACATTTCAAAGGAAGATGAACTCTTTGAAAATGCTCAATTCATTTGTCTTCTTCTTTCATCGTTTATAAGCATATTTATAGCGTATCGCATCAAAATAATGAAGATTCATTCCGGCATATTTTTAGGAATTTCGTTTATCCTATTTTTTGTAGCCATGGACGAAATTTCTTGGGGACAAAGAATACTCCATATTCAAACTCCATCGTTTCTTTTGGAACGAAATGAACAAAAAGAATTCACTATTCATAATCTCTCAATATTTTCCGGTCTGGTCGGTCTTGGATACATTGTTATTGGGCTCTATGGAACGCTATCTCCAATAGTACACATCGCAGGAACTTCTTTTAAAAAGTTGCCACTGTTCTTATATGTTGCCTCATGGAGCAGCGCTCCATACTTCTTTTTTGGCTTTTTGTTCAATTTTTACAACAGAATCGTGGAATTTCATCCATACGCCGTATGGTCAGAATTTGCAGAACTCATGATATACAGTGGAATTCTTATTACTTTGATAGAAAAACATCGAGGCATTAAAAAGATGATTTTTCCTCTTTCTCAAACGCTTCTAAAAATTCGCGCTGGCGACGAGTAACTTTCTCTGGGACGTTGATTCGTATTTTCACATACTGATCTCCTCTTCCGCCGCCGCGAACATGTGGAACGCCTTTCCCCTTTAATCGAATTAATGTTCCAGGTTGTGTGCCGGGTTGAATACGAATCTTTACATCTCCGTCAATGGTAGGTACTTCAACAGTGCCTCCCAATACCGCTTGCGGAAACGAAATTTTTTTTTCTACAAAAATATTATCCTCTTCTCTCTGAAAGATTTCATGGGGTCGAACATCAAGAACCACATCAAAATCGTCAAATCGAATACGAGAACCGGTGTCCACGCCAGCGGGTATCTTAATAGTTTTTTCAACACTTCCCTGCCCGGCTTCTCCTTTTGGCACATGAATCTCTTTTGTCGTCCCCTTGACGGCGTCCATAAAATCGATCGTTATCTGATAGACATTCCTCCGCTTTCTCGCGCCATGAGAACGCGAAAACCCTCCACCAAAAAATTGCTCGAAAATATCGAATGGATCGGAAAAATCAAACCCGTCAAACGGACTTCCATTTGTTGTATAAGTGTAAGTAAATGGTCCATATCGAAACCCGCCGCCAAAAGGACTTCCTTGACCACCAAATCCTCCCGTTCCCGGCTGAAACGCCGCATGACCAAATTGGTCATACGTTTCTCGCTTTTTAGGATCTGACAATACTTCATACGCTTCATTAATTTCTTTGAATCGCTCATTAGCTTCCGGACTTTTATTGCGATCAGGATGCCATTCAAGCGCAAGTTTTCGATACGCGCGTTTAATCTCATCCAGCGACGCGGACTTCGAAACGCCCAACACATCATAGTAATCTCTTTTTTCTGTCATAGAGCTGATAATATATGATAACGGCTCAAAACCGCAGTCATGAGCCGTTGGTTGCTATAAAGAACGTATTGAATTATTCAACAACTTGCCCCTCTTCTACCTTTCCATCATCTTTTTTTTCGTCTTTTTTCTCATTTCCTTGATCTGATGAAGGTTGCCCTTGCGGAATATTCGCGCTTACTCGTTGCATCTCTTGCATAAGTTCTTGCGTCTTTCCTTCCAATTCCGCTTTACTTCCTGTTTCAAGGATATCTTTCAACGCTTGTATTTTTGCTTCTAATGACTTCTTGTCTTCTTCTTTGATTTTGTCTTTATGATCAGACAACACTTTTTCCGCTTGATAGATCATGCTATCGGCTTGATTTCTCGCTTCGATTCGCTCTTTCTTCTCTTTATCCGCCGCGGCATGTTCCTCGGCTTCTTTCTTCATTCGTTCTATTTCTTCCTTTGATAATCCGGTAGAACCGGTAATTTTAATATTTGCGGATTTTCCAGTTGATTTATCTTTTGCCGTCACATTCAAAATGCCGGAAGCGTCAATATCGAATGTCACTTCGATCTGCGGAACGCCTCTTGGCGCCGGAGGAATGCCTGACAAGATAAATCGTCCGAGCGATTTATTATCCGCAGCCATAGGACGCTCTCCTTGTAAAACATGAATCTCGACTGATGTTTGATTATCAGCGGCAGTTGAGAAAATCTCACTTTTGCTTGTCGGAATCGTTGTGTTTCTCGGAATCAACGCTGTCATCACACCCCCTAATGTTTCAACACCAAACGTTAATGGTGTTACATCAAGCAATACTACATCTTTTACATCGCCTGCCAACACGCCTCCTTGCACCGCAGCTCCCACAGCGACAACTTCGTCGGGATTGACCGATCTGTTTGGATCTTTCCCAAAGAAATTTTTGACTGTCTCAACGATCTTCGGCATTCGCGTCATGCCTCCAACCATGACGACTTCGTCAATGTCAGAAACAGACAACTTCGCGTCTTCGAGACATTTTTTCACTGGTTCAATTGTTTTTTGAATCAAATGATCAACAAGCGATTCAAACTTTGCTCGCGTAATCTTCATAACAAGATGCAACGGTCCATCTTTGCCTTGCGTAATAAACGGCAAATTTACTTCAGCTTCCATGGAAGAAGAAAGCTCTATCTTTGCCTTTTCCGCGGCGTCTCGCAATCGTTGCAGCGCTTGCGGATCTTTCCGAAGATCAACACCATGCTCTTTCTTAAATTCATCAGCAAGATACGTAAGCAACGCCTGGTCAAAATCATCGCCGCCAAGATGCGTATCACCATTTGTCGCTTTTACTTCATACACACCTTCGCCCAATTCAAGAATCGTAATATCAAATGTTCCCCCGCCAAGATCGTAGACAGCGATCGTATGAACATTCTGCTTGTCTAAACCATACGCAAGCGCAGCCGCCGTCGGCTCGTTAATAATGCGAAGCACTTCAAGCCCGGCAATCTCTCCAGCTTGTTTGGTCGCTTGTCGTTGACTATCGTTAAAATACGCGGGAACGGTAATCACTGCTTGTTTCACCGGTTGACCAAGATAGTTTTCCGCGTCGGCTTTGATTTTTGACAATACTTTTGCGGAAATTTCCTGAGGCGTGAATTCTCTTCCCTCCACTTCAATCACCGCCATATCGTCTCGTCCCGCTTTTACGGTGTACGGAAGCCATTTTATATCGTTTTGAACTGAAGAATCAGAAAATTTCCTTCCCATCAATCGCTTTGCGGAAAAAATCGTTGTTTTGGGATTCATCACAATTTGTCTCTTTGCCACATCGCCAACAATATTTTTTATCGGATCAACGACGGATGGAATTACATTCCGTCCCTCTGCAGAATGAATAACCTTGGGAGATCCTCCTTCCATCACAGCAACACAAGAATTTGTTGTTCCAAGATCAATGCCAATAATTTTGCTCATAGGTTATACCTCCTTTTTTTTACTAACTTTTACTTGCGCAACGCGCAACACTTTGTCAAACAACATGTATCCAGCTCGCACTTCCTCAATAACATTCCCTTCTTCATCTCCTTCCACCACCTCCACGCATTCCATGACATGCGGATCAAATACTCGCCCCGCTGTTTCAATTTTCTTTACGCCGCATGTTTCAAGAATTGAGTAAAATTCTCGCAATGACAAACGCAATCCTTCGTCATGAATATGCTTTGCCGCTCGCTCCAGCGCGTCGATCGCTGGAATAAGTTTTCTTATCGTTATCTCACCGGCAAACTTTTGAACATCTTCTTTCTCTTGCAACGATCGTTTTTCAAGATTTTGATAATCCGCAAGAACACGCAAATACTTTTGCTTCCACTCTTCAGCTTCTTGATTTTTTTGATCTCTTTGATTTTCTTCAATAGGGTGTTCTGGTTGATTTGCTTGTGATTGCTTTTGATGTTCTTCTTGATTTCCGTTGTGTTGTTTCTTCATATCACCCTCCTAATTCTTCCAGCAATCTCCCCATGTATCGAACAATCGGAATAATGAATGGATAATTCAAGCGAAATGGTCCAACAACACCTATCGCACCCTCTGTTGGTCCTAACGAAAACTTATAATACACGACGCCGCATTGCGAAAAAAACTGTCGAGAACCAAGTGATTCGCCAAGAAGAATATTAAAAGCATCACTTCTTTCAGCGATAATATTCCACCAAAATTCGGCTTGATCCAAACATTCCAGAAGATGAAGTGTTAATTCATAATCAAAAAATTCTGGCATCGTCAAAATATTTGCCGCGCCAGCATAATACATCTCTCCTTCCTCTGTCGCGGCAAACGCCAACGCTTTTGTTTTTTCCGCCAGAGCTTTTGCAGATTGACGAAGCAATTTACCTGGATCACTTCTATAATCCCACACTCTTTCTTTTACAGACACTGTTTCCGCTACAGAAAGATCTTTCGGCCTCATTAATGTGTCTACATAATATCGAATCGCCGTAGGAGTCGGACATCTTCCCGAGGAAGCGTGAGGTTGATGCAACATGCCAATCTGCGTCAACCTTGCCATTTCATTGCGAATGGTCGCAGGAGAAACACCAAGATTGTATTTTTTTTCAAGCGTTTCTGATCCTACAGGCTCAGCGGTGGCGATGTATTCCTCAATAACCGCTCTAAGTATCTCTAGTTGTCGATCAGTTAACGGAAACTGCGTCATATTAGCACTAATATAATAAGAGTGCTAAACCTTGTCAAGAACATAGAAAATTCCGCTTGAAAACTTGTCATATTTCATGATTATATGGAAATATAATATGAAGAAAAAAATTATTCCAATTGTTGTATTGCTATTCCTTCTAATTACCCTTCCCGTTTCTTTCTTTGTTGTAAAACAGCAACAAGATATACGACAAAAAGCCGCCCCAGCGACTACCATGTCATTCACTCCGTCTGAAAAAACAGTTTCTATAGGAGAAACATTTAGCCTCGACATCACAATTAACACAGGAGAAAACAACATAATAGCAACAAGCATACATATCATATTTGACAGCGCGAAACTTGAAGCCCAATCAATTATCAACTCTCCACAATTTCCAAATATATTATCATCAGCTGATACATCTCAGCCAGGAAAAGCGTCCATAGCAGTCGGGACGGCAAGCATAAGCAAACCATTTAAAGGAACAGGAATCGTTGGAACAATACGATTTCGCGTCTTGCAGGGAAGCAATACGCCCATTCGCGTCAGTTTTGGCCCAGAAACATTTGTAGGAAGTCTTGGAGAGGGATCGAGAAACGCATTGATTGGGACGTCTCCGGCAACAATCATCATTTCATCAAATCCATCACAGATATCTCCAACGAGAATACCTGCGCAATCTTCTCCGACGCAACTTCCGACACCAACGCAACGAGCAAATCAAACACCGACAAGAATACCAACGGGCACGCAAACAATCACGCCGACTCCAATACGTCTTCAACAATCATCAACGCCAATACCGACAAACTCTCCTGGAGCAGGCTTGATCCAGCTAATACTTAGCTCCCCAAAAAATGGTTCTTCAATAACACAAGATCCGCCAACGCTTTCAGGAAAAGCGCCTCCGGGATCAACAATAACGATTCTTTTAAATCCAGGATCAGTCACTGGAGCTGTCACAACAAATAACACCGGGAACTGGTTGTTCAAGCCAAATCAATCGTTAGGCATAGGCACATATACCGCCACGATAACAAGCACGAATCCTACGACTGGTCAAACACAAACTATTACTTCAATGTTTACGATTGGTTCAGTATCACCAACTCTAACACAAGGGAAAACAACATCAACGCCTACCATTGCTCCAAAAACATCGACGGAAGAAATTCCAGTCACGGGGATACCACTATTTTCCTACATCATCATAAATCTTGGCATCATATTTATCGTAATTGGGATTTCGATACCACTGCTATTGGTAAAATAAAAAATAATAAAACAATCATATATTAATAGTAGTATGACAAACATATTAGAACGAGAAGCAATGAGAGCAACATCGATCATATCAGTGATAGCAATGCTCGCATTTCTTCCATTGTTCATGCTTGGACTTTATCAAATCTATACCGTTCTTCGGGCTTCAGGAACTCCAGCAAATATTGTTATTGACACAAATGTTGTTTTAGAACCTGTCAACACGAATTTCCTCCACGCGTTTGCCCAAGGAGGAGAAGAAGCAACAGACATGATTGGTCCTATTGTTTCCGAAGTTCGCGCACTTAATCCGAGAATTATAAGAATCGATCATATTTATGACTACTATCAAGTTGTGGGAAGAAATGGATCTGAACTTACCTTTGATTGGTCAAGACTTGATCAGGCAGTCAACTCTATTCTTGCCACCGGAGCAAAACCCATGCTTGCTCTTTCCTATATGCCATCGGCAATCGCAAAAGACGGCAGCATTATTAATCCTCCCAATGATTGGAATGAATGGGCCTTTGTCGTTCAAAAAACAATAGAGTATTTTAGCGGAAGAGAAAATCGAAATATATCAGGAATGTATTATGAAGTGTGGAATGAGCCAGATCTTGCGCAATTTGGCGGATGGAGACTTTCCGGAGAAAAAAATTATTTAACACTCTATAGATATGCAGCAATCGGCGCGCAAAACGCGAAAAATGTTCTTCCGTTCTCTCTTGGTGGTCCATCGACAACAGGATTGTATAGAAATTGGATCATAGGGCTTGTGAATAGTGGCAATCGTGTTGATTTCTTTTCGTGGCACTCGTACCTTATGGATCCAAAACAATTTGATAGAGATCAAAGAAATCTTACCGAATGGCTCCTTCCATACCCGCGATACACACTTCTTCCAAAGTTCGTGACAGAATTTGGATTTACTGGCGCAAAAGACAAACGATACAACACGATGTTCGCCGCGGCACATATGGCAGCAGTCACGCGGCAAGTCATTTCAGGTGGTCCAACGTATCTCTTTGCGTTTCAATTAAAAGACGGTCCCAATCAAGACAATGGATGGGGCATGATTCACCATGAATCGCAAGGAAAGAAATTAAAACCGCGGTATTATGTTCCAAACTTCATTCGTCCCATGGAAGGAAATCGACTCCTTGTTACCGGAGAAGGAAGCTGGACATCCGCTGTCGCGACAACGCGAGACGGCGTTATTCGACTTCTCCTTGTTAATTTTAATCACCAATATAGCAAAGGAGAAACTGTTCCGCTAACTTTCCTTAATCTTGAGCCGGGAACATACTCATATAGAGAAAGATTTTTCCTTGGAAGAGACATTACGCTTCAAGAAACAATTTCTGAACCAACATGGAAAAAACAACTCTTTTTGCCGGCAAACAGCGTCGCTCTTTTAGAGTTAAGAAAACAATAATGTAGTCTACATCTCTTGATCTCCCTGATGAAACGGAAGATGTTGAAATGTTTTAAGTTTTTTGATGAACCGTGCAAAGCGATAAAATTGATCAACGCCAAACACCCATGAAAGAAAGAGATAAGCCACTCCTCCAAGAATCGTCAAAAAACTTGTAAACAAGAAGACATTTATTGTTCTTGTTGTATCAAAGATAAGCTCGTCAAAAAGTCGCTGAGAAAGAAACATAATAATCCCCATAATAAATGAGATACACACCATCTTCATCGGCGTTACAAATGTGTCAACAAAAGAAAACAAACCAATTCTCTTTTGCAAAACATAATACAACAACAATACTTGGGCTGACATCGCAATCGATGTTGATAATCCTAATCCCCAAACTGGAAGCTGAAAAACAAAAATAAATAATACGCTGAACATCATATTCATCACAATTCCCGCAATGCTTAAAAGCATAGGTGTCTTCGTATCGCATATCGCATAAAAGGCGCGAGTCAGTACATGAATAATTGATTGAGCAAAAAGAGAAAGACTAAACATCGCCAATGTTTTAGCGGTTAATATAGTCGCTTCCCAATCATATTCGCTGGAACCAAACACCAAACGAGTGATAGGAACTCTTAACACAATAAAACAAACGGAAATTGGAAGAACAAAAAATAATATTTGATGAATAGCGTTTATCACACTTTGACGGAATTGCCGGTGGCTTCCTTGCGCTGATGAGCGAGACAACGTTGGGAATGCAGCTTGAGCAATGGTCACGCCGAACAATCCAACCGGCAATTGTTGCAAGTGTTGAGCAAAATGAAAAACTGTTATCATCTTTGCCCCCAACATACTCGCCAATATTAAATCAAGCGTTGTTTCAATCTGTGAAGCACCCAACCCAATAGCCCGGGGGATCATGAGTATCCCAACTTCTCTCACTCCTTCCGTCTTCGTATCAAAGCTGCCATAATACCGAAAACGAAGCAAAAAAAGCAAAGGAATCTGCACACATAAAAAAAGAAATGCGCCAATACTGACACCAGCAATAGGCGCCCACAAACCAATAAACGGAGAAAGTATGACAATCCCGATGATCGTTCCAAGATTATAAAGAACAGGAGCTATCGCCGGAATAAAAAAGAATTGATATGATTGCAGAATTCCCGTTAAAACATTCCCCACAATCAACGGAAGCGCCTGAAAAAACAAAAGCGTCCTTGTGAAATCTACCATCAAATCTATCTCTTTCTCTGATAATCCTGGCGCAAAAAGTGAGCACAATTGACGAGCAAACAAAAACATAGTAACCGAACCAATAAAAAATACTCCCATCGTGTAATTCGCAATAATTGAAGCCATCCTCCAAGCGATTTTTTCCTTTTTCTGTGTCAACAATCGAGTAAATACTGGAATAAACGCCGCGCTCAACACGCCCATCACAAGAAGATCAAAAAGCATATTTGGAAGACGAAATGACGCAAAATATATCCCTAATTCTTCCGGAGAATAAACACCGGCCAATAAACGATCGCGAAAAAGTCCTAACATTCTAGAAACAATAACAGTGGACATAAGAATAAACGCGGCGCCGCCAATTGAAGACTGACGAAGAAGAAATACTCGTTTAATTATGTTCATATCCATTATTCTAATTTAGAATGTATTGACGATCTATAGGCAAGAAGTATAAAATAGAAAGTGTTATGCCAATCACAAAGCAAGCAATCAAAAAAATGCGTCGCGATGAAAAAGCTCGCGAAAAAAATAATAAAAAAAGAGCTTTAATAAAACAAACAATAAAAGTGTATAAAAGATCCCCAAGCACATCATTGCTTCAAAAAATATATTCACTTATCGATAAAGCCGTTAAAACGCATCTTATGCATAAAAATAAAGGGTCTCGATTGAAATCCCGACTATCAAAGCATATCTCTTAATATCTGGAATGAGTACGTAAAACTATGTCTTCTATTCCTGCCCAATCCATTTTTATCAATCTTCTTGGACAAGGAAACTTCAACACTTCACCAATTGATAGACTTATCTCGTGGGCAATAACCTATGGAAGGTACATCATGATTGCCACAGAAGTTATTGTTCTGCTTGCCTTTATTTCTCGATTTAGCCTCGACAGAAAACTTGTAGATCTTCGCGAAGAAATCGAACAAAAAAAAATTATTCTTGAAGCGAATCAACGATTTGAAGAAGAATTTAAAAACTTCCAAAAGAGATTGTTGACTACAAAATACCTTTTAAATAACCAAATGAATACATCTCAATTATTATCTTTTCTACAAACAATCATTCCCAGCGACACATATATAACAGAATTTTCTGTTTCGGGAAAAACAATGCATATATCCGCAGTCGCCGGAAATACAAACAGTTTGTCATTGCTCTTGTTGCGCATGAGTCAAGAACAACAATTTGCCTCTATTGAGGTATCACACATAAGAAAAAATCCAACAAAGGGACTGGAATTTCAGGTTAAAGCGTTGTTAAAATGAATAACAATAGTCAATCAAAAAAAATATTCCGAAAATACTATCAACCAATCGGCGGAATTATTGAAAAACCGAAACATCGTGTTTATACCACAACAATTCTTTCATTTTTAACAGTTTCACTTTTTGCTTGGTACGCCATACGTCCAACGCTCCAAACAATTCTTTCTTTGCGAAAAGAAATCAAAGATAACACGCAAGTGAATGAACAAATGGAAACAAAAATCACAAACCTTGTGGAAGCGCAAGCGATATATCAAAATCTTTCTCCTCGGATAGCGCTTTTAAAAGAGGCAATCCCTCCATCCCCAAACATCATGCCGTTTATCTTTGAACTTCGAACTATTGCGAACCAATATGATATAACAATTATTTCATTGAATATTGAAGAAACGCGATTAAAAAAAAACCAAATAAAACATCAATCCGAATTACCATCATCAAATAAAAAACAACAATCCAAAGATTTCGAAACAACGCCAATTTTTCTCGCTATTGAAGGAACATATGAAAACATGAAAGAAATAATTGGGAATATCTACTCGATGGAAAGAATAGCAAATATTGCCGAAATGACAGCAATACCAAGGAAAGAAGGTCGCGTTCACGTCGCGATGACGATACACATATATTCAAAAGAAGAATAAATCTATTATTATAGAATTATGTACAGAGAAGAAAGCGATAAAGATCTTTTGCTTGTATCTGTTTTTAGTTTTTTAACAGTTTCTTTATGGATATTTTTTGAGCTCGTCAAAACAACAAAAACACCAACAATACAATCAAGAACACAACAAATCATTCAACCATTGAATACAGAAATAGATACTGGCATACTGGATATACTGGAAACAAGAATGAAGAAAAATACTGAATAATATGAACGATCATCCACTATATAAAAAACAAATAAAAATACCAACAATCGTTGGAATTTTTATCGTCATCGCGATAATCGCAGGACTAGCAACAGGGATTAACTATCTTATGAAAGAAAATGCTCGAGCAAATGTTGAACTCTCTCCTCAAAATATCGAGATAACATCAATAACAGATTCAGGATTTACTGTGATTTGGGAAACAACAAAGCCATCATTTTCAGCGCTTCGAATAACCCTTCCGGATGGAAAGCAGCAAACATTTTTTGATGAACGATATCATACAAGCGAACAAAAAAAATATATAACAACAAGTATACCCGTCAGGGGTTTGCAACCTAATACAGAGTATGCAATCGAACTCCTCATTAATGGAAAATCATTTGTTTATCCAGCTGTTTCTTCTGTCCGAACAGGACCAACATTATCAATAGACACAAACGGCATGCTCCCTATTTATGGATCAATTATGACAAAAGATAACACTCCAGCAGAAGGAGCAATCGTGTTCGTTTCGTTAGGAACAAATAGCCAAACACTATCAGGCATAGTGAAGCCGTCGGGATCATGGATGATCCCTCTTAATTTATTGCGTTCAAACGATCTCACTCGACTTATTGAACCAACAGAAGAAACAGGAGATATTTTTATTACAATTCGATATCAAGGAGAAGAAACAAAGGTTATAACAGACAACGCAAACGCTCGACCTGTGCCGACAATCATTCTTGGCAACTCATACGATTTCAGAGGACAAGGCAAACGAAAAATGCAACAAGAGGTGGCTGACAACAACTCATTCTCTTCTGTTCTTGGAACAGTTACACCTGATGAAAAACACATCTCTGTTCAACTTCTTCATCCGGTCAATAACGGCATTGTTATCTCCGATCCTCCACTTTTTGCCGGACGAGGAATACCTGGAAATGTTGTCACTCTGTTATTAGGCGAAAAAGAACCATATGTGTATACAACGAGAGTTCGATCTGACGGAGAATGGCGACTTACACCATCAAAACCCATTGGGGCAGGCAAACAAAAAGTAACGATGACGACAATTGATAAAGATCATACACCAGTAACAATCACACATGCATTCACCATCATGAAAAGCGGAATACAAGTTTTGGGAGACGCAACGCCATCAGCGACGATTACCGAAATGCCAACTCCCACAGAGGAACCAACTCCAACGCCGACTCCCAATATTCCAACGACAGGGATAACAACACCAACACATATTCTCTTTATCTTTGCCATTGGGCTAATTCTCGCCGGATTTATTGGACTCGCTTGGTAAAATTCAGTCTTCGTTATTTCTATCGTAATTTCGTTAAGTTGTGATAGGATAAAACAATTGTATGACGACGGACCCTATTCTTTCTTCATTAAACACTGATCAATTGCGGTCAGCAACGCATCTTCATGGACCTGCGATCATCCTCGCGGGAGCTGGAAGCGGAAAAACAAAAGTATTAACCCACCGAACCGCGCATCTTATCGTTCATCACAATATTTCTCCTAACAATATTCTACTCGTTACATTTACCAATAAAGCTGCAAAAGAAATGAAACATCGGATACAATCACTTCTCTCCTCTTATCAAAAAGATAGATTCATTCCTTACACTGGAACATTTCATGCGTTCTGCGCTCGTCTCTTGCGCATGCATGGATATTTGATTGGTATTCCACAAATATTTGTAATTTATGACGAACAGGATCAAGTAGATGTCATAAGAACTGTCATGAACGACCTTGATATATCAACAAAAAAAATACACCCCGGAAGCGTTTTAAGAACCATATCTGAAGCGAAAAATGCATTATTATCTCCAAAAGAATATGAAAGTATAGCTCATGGCTACTTCCAAGAGATTGTCGCGCGTGTGTATCCAACGTATCAAACGCTCTTGCGAAAAAATAACGCGATTGACTTTGACGATATTCTTGTTTTTGCCGTTGAACTTTTGAAATCGCATGAATCTGTCAGAAAAACATATCAAGAGAAATATCAATTTCTTATGATTGATGAATACCAAGACACAAATACACCGCAGTATGAACTCTCAAAACTCCTTACAGGAGACCAAGAAAATCTTGTTGTCGTTGGAGACGCCTCACAAAGCATCTATCGATGGCGAGGAGCGGACTTTAGAAACATTGTGTCGCTCAAGCGTGATTTTCCTCGCCTTATCGAGTATCGATTAGAACAAAATTATCGTTCAACTCAGTGTATTCTTGACGCAGCATTCCATATCATTTCAAAAAATACATCACACCCCATTCTTCATTTATGGACACAAAACGGGCAAGGAAATCCGCTTATCCTTTACGAAGCTCGAAATGAATATGACGAGGGAACATTTATTGTTCAAACAATACTCCAATCAGGATTGCCATTTCATGCGTCCGCGATTCTCTATAGAACCAACGCGCAATCGCGAAGCATCGAAGAAGCATTGCTTCACGCGGGAATACCCTACATTCTCATCGGAGGCACACGATTTTATGAGCGAAAAGAAATCAAAGATGTTATTGCGTACTTACGGATACTCGCAAATCCTCAAGACAGCGTTTCTTTTAAGCGTATTGAAAAACTTGGAAAACAACGATTAAGAAAATTTCTTGCCTTCCTTGAATCATGGAAAAAAGATATAAAATTGATCTCGCTTTCTACCATTGAACTTCTTGACCGTGTTCTTCAAGAGACAGATTATCTATCTCTCTATGACGCAAATAGCGAAGAAGAGGCGTATAGATTGGAAAATATCAAAGAACTTCGATCTGTTGCTACTGAATTCCCAGACCTTTACGCGTTTTTAGAAAATGTCGCGTTGGTGGAACAAGAATATGAGTCAGAATCGCTTAAACAACGAGATGAACAACGATCGGCAGTCACACTTATGACTATACACGCAGCAAAAGGATTGGAATTTGACACAGTATTTATGGTCGGCATGGAAGAAGGATTATTTCCTCATAGTAGAACACTCATGGATTCTGAAGAACTTGAAGAAGAACGACGTCTTTGTTATGTGGGAATCACGAGAGCAAAACAACGATTATACCTAACATACGCATTAAAACGGATGCTCTATGGAAACAGAATTCACACAACAATATCTCGATTCATCAGTGATATTCCAGAATACTTGATTGACTATCAACGATCGCTTGGACTTGATCGGGGATGGAGAGAAGAAGATTTACTTATTTAAGAGCGTTGAAACAACGTTTAAAATACCTACAACTATTGCTCCAACAACAATAAAAATAGCCAGTGTAATTTCTATCTCTAAAAATAATCTCGCAACTCCGGTAACTTTTGTTAATTTTAATGGCAACCATCGACTGCTTATCGGCAGCCATCGAATAGGGCGATTATGGTGATGATGTTCAGGCTTTTTTCTATGTGGAGACTTCTTCTTAATCATTACCGCTAGTGTATCATGCGAAAGCAAGAAAGCTCAATCCGCTATAATAAATGAATCATGAATAACGCCAAAGCGTGGAATAAACAGGTTCATCATCCGCTTCAATCATGGGAATGGGGAGAATTTCGATCATCTATGGGGATTTCTGTTGTCAGAACGCACGGATGGCAACTCACTTTCCATAGCGTTCCATTTACCTCTTATACAATTGGATATTTTCCAAAAGGTCCAATTCCGACAGAAGAAATGATCTCAATCCTCAAAGATGTTGGGAAGGAACATAACGCTATATTTATCCAATTAGAACCAAATGTTCAGGCAACTCCAAAACAATCACTACCATCATCGCTCATTCCCTCTCATCATCCGCTTTTTACCAAATATACCTTTGTTCTTAACCTCACAAAATCAGAAGAAGAACTCCTCGTAACTATGCATCGAAAAACTCGATACAATATCAAAGTCGCCCAACGACACGGCGTTATCGTGAAAGAAGATTCATCAGAAGAAGCATTCAATATGTATCTCAAACTTCAAGAAGAGACAACAAAACGACAAAAATTTTATGCGCACACACCAGAATATCATAAAACCATGTGGAAGATCATGCATGGCGCCGGCATCGCAAAGCTATGGGTTGCGGAGTATAATCATAAAACACTTGCAGCATGGATCATCTTTTGTTTTAAAGATACTATTTATTATCCATACGGCGCGTCATCGCGATCGCATCGAGAAGTGATGGCTTCTTACTTGTTACTTTGGGAAATCGCTCGATGGGGAAAACGACATGGCTATACTTCATTTGACCTTTGGGGAGCGATTGGACCAAACCCTGATCCGCATCATCCATGGTATGGATTCCACACATTTAAGCAAGGGTTTTATCCAGAGCTCATCGAGTTTATTGGCTCATATGATCTCGTCGTCTCACCTATGGCTTACCATTTATACCGCGTCGCGGATGTCATGCGATGGAATATGCTGCGTTTGATAAAACGATAAGATATGGAATTGCAACAATCCCCACTCTATGAGATATACATTAAAAAACTTCACTGGCACGTAGAACGCGTTGATGGCGTCAATATGTTTATCAAGCGTTTTCCATTCTTTGGAGGATTCGCAAAAATGCAGCGCTTTGAAACATTTCCTGATATCGATCATCTTCTTTCAATATTTAAAAGATATCGCGTAAGAAGACTTGTCTTGGAAGCTTCGGCAGGCATAGATGAAACATCCTTAAAAGACTATGCGCGATCGCTTCGACGATATGTTCATCTTGTAACTTCTCCATATATCCCAACAAAAACAATCCGCATCGATCTTACAAAAACAGAAGATGAACTATTTGCATCACTAAGTCAAGCAAAACGACGAGCGGTGAGAAAAGCGATCAAACATCATGTCACGGTAGTTGAATCAGAACATATTGCAGATCTTATCGCCATAAAAAGCAAAGCAGCCGGCATGTTAGGATGGATAACCACGATAGGCGCGAAACAATTATGGGAGGCGTTCAGACCGCATAACGCGACAACACTTCTTGCGTATCACAATCATCAACTTGTCGCTGGAATCTTTCTTATATGTTGGGAAGACGTTGCACACTATTGGATCGCGGGAGGAACGAAAGCGGGAAAATCTGTCGCTGCGCCGACACTGCTTGCGTGGGAAGCAATCAAACGATCCAAACAACGAGGCATGAAGCTTTTTGATTTTCTTGGCGTATGGGATGAACGATTTCCTCATGCCAATAAAGATTGGCTTGGATTCACGCGATTCAAAGAAGAATTTGGAGGATTTCCTCTCTATTATCCAACGCATTATTAATAAGCCGCTTTACTGCCACGCTTCGCATAACAAGCGAAATTCGCAAAAGTCGCAATGCTTTCCGGGAGTTGGAGGATATACTCCTTTTTGCATGTCATTCACAAAAAAAATGATCTTTTCTTTCGCTTCTTCCAATTGTTCTTTTGTTCTGGTCGCTGAAACTTTTTCCGCTCCTTCAAAAAAATAAAACGACACAATCACATCTTCCGGACGATATCCATACACGCCCTGATCGGTCGCAGACAACGCGTAGATAGATAATTGAAGATCGTCTTTTGCCCGTTTGCTTTTTGTAGATTGTCCTGTTTTATAATCAATAATTTCCAGCTTGCCATCTGGAAGTACATCAACGCGATCTATTTTCCCCGTCAATCTTATCGCTGGCGTGATTTTAATTCGAAATGACTGCTCAAGATCGCGAGGAATAACTGTTGGATCATACGCGTGTTCATAAAATGCTTTGAGAAGCGATTCTCCATGATGTCTCATTTTCTCTTCATACCCTCTATGTTTATATCCTTTTGCAATCCATTGCTCGCGATAACATCGAAGAAGATCATCGATGCTTGGACGCTTTCCTTCTTTCACGGCAGTGAAAAAAACTCGCATCGTCTCATGCAATGTCTGTCCAAACGACAACGCCGCCGCCGGAGGCGCAGGAATTCTCACGACATACCGATACTTGTACTGCAACGGACACGTCATGAATGTCTCTAATTGAGTATAGGAAACTTGGATTAAAGATTCTTTGATTTCACGAGAATGCGTTTCTTCTTTTATTTTCGGTTTCCAATCCTCAAGGAGCGAAAGTTGCCTTCCTTGCTCGCTTCGCTCTTGCTGTATCGCTTTTTGCATCTCATCTTCTCCTACCGCTTCGACAATGAATGGAGAACATTTTTTTACCTTCTTTCCCTCACCGTAATATCTCGCGGCGGTAAAACACAAATAATCTCTCGCTCTCGTCATGCCGACATAAAACAATCGTCGTTCTTCCTGAAGATGATGATCTCCTTCTGGGAGAATTTCTTTAATCAATGCTGTCGGAATGGGAATTTGTTCTTTCCTGTCAATGGACGGAAACCGAGAATCGACAAGATTGACGAGGAAAACAATTGGAAATTCCAATCCTTTTGAAGAATGCACGGTGAGGATATTCACTGCGTTGTTTCTTGACCAATCAATGGTTGATGCAAGAGGAGACTCGCCAAGACTCATTGATAAATCAATCCAATCAACAACAGAAAACACTGACGCGTCACCTTTATGTTCAAGTTCGTATGTTTTTAGCTTGTCAAAAAATGTTGCTATATTTTGAGCGATTTGTTCATCTCGAACTGTTTCGTACCGAGCAAGTCGACGCAACATACCGGTTTCTTCTAAAAAGAAGTAAAGAATTTGTCCCGCAGTTTCTGTTCGGACCATATCAAGATGTTTCTGAATCATCGATACGATTGGTTTAAGTTTCTTCCCAAGCGGTGTTTGTTCAGAAAAAGATCGACACACCTCAAACACAGACTCTCCTTGATTTCTCGCCATATTCATCAACGACGCAATTTCTTCTCCGGTTATCTCAAATATAGGCATCGTCAAAACTCGATAGAGTGATATGTTATCATCAAACGCGTATAACACTTTGAGATATGCAATAAGATCTTTTATTTCAGGTTGACGAAATAATTGTCCGGGACCTAAAAATTGAAACGGAATTCTCCATCCTTCAAACACTCGCGTAAATGGCTCCACATGCGAATTTGCTCGAACCAAAATCGCCACATCGCTCCAACGGAATCCGACACGCTCCGATTTAATATCGAGAATTTTCTTTGCTACTGCTTCAGCTTCGTATTCAACACGATCAGCAATAATCACTTCTATGTTTTGTCCATTCACTCTTCGCATACTTTCCAATTTCTTGTCTATGCCTTCCGCTATTTCTAAGCGATAGGGATTATTATGTTGAATAAGATCGTACGATCTGTCTAAAATCTCTTTTGTCGATCGATAATTTTTTGTCAATACCACTGTTGTAACGTTTGGAAAATATCGACGAAATTGAATCATGTTTGAAATCGCCGCTCCCCTAAAACGATAAATCGCCTGATCATCATCGCCAACGACTGTTACATTTTGCTTCTCTCCGGCAAGCAACAACACGAGCTGATTTTGCGCGTAATTCGTGTCTTGAAATTCATCGATTAATATGTATCGAAATTGTTCTTGATACCGTTTTAGAATATTTGGACGATCTCGAAAGAGCTTTAGCGTGTAAAAAATAAGGTCCGAAAAATCAAACACGCCGTGTTCAATCTTTAATCGTTGATACATCTCGTAGGTATTCGCCAATTCTTTGTATTGTTCATATTCTTGAATGATCTCTTTTAATTCTTCGTTTCCGTCAACCCATCGCTGATATGCAATTGGATCGATATCTTCGTCTTTTAGTCGAGAAAAGTGCTGGATCATGCCCGAGACAAATTTTGACGGATTTCCTAACGGACGAAAGTAAGACAGTTCGAATGAAAAAAGATGCTTCTTAAAAAAGAGAATGCTCTCTGCTTCGGTCATCAATGAGTAATCTGGATTTATGCCAATATGAATGCCATCAGCCCGAAGCACGCGATCGCAAAAAGAATGAAATGTGGAGATCCATAAATGAACAAGTCCGTATGGCAACGCCTGATCGACTCGTTCTTCCATTTCTTCGCTTGCTTTTTCTGTAAAGGTTAGTGCGAGAATCTCTTGAGGTTTTGCTTTACCCAAAAGGATCAAATACTTTATGCGCTCTGTAATAACGGTCGTTTTCCCTGTGCCAGCACCTGCAATAATCATCAACGGACCATTGCCATGTTCAATTGCTTGTCGCTGTTCCTCATTTATTGTTTTCATACAATCTTCAACAATCCACGCATGCCATATGGTACAATGAACTATATATGAATAGCAACGATCTTATTGAACACGCAAAATCATTGATTCACAAACAATCTCATAAAAAAACAATCATTGATGGAGTAAAAATCATCTCTCTTAAAACGCATGTAACAGAGGATGGATCATTTACAGAATTACTTCGATCCAATGATATAAACCATGGATTCGCACCACTATTCGATTTTACTATCGCGCAAATCAATAGATCGTTGATGCTTCCAAAAACAATCAAAGCGTGGCACCTTCATTTTTATCAGGATGAACTGTGGAGCGTTTCAGATGAAACAAGACTTCTTCTCGGACTCTGGGATGTCCGAACTTCATCTCCCACACAGGATATCACAATGCGAATTCCATTATCATCAGATATGATCGTATATATTCCTCGAGGCGTCGCGCATGGCGCGGCAAACCACATGACGCGCAACGCTGAAATTCTCTATATCGTAAACAACAAATACAACGCCGATGATCCCGATGAATATCGCATGTCATGGGACGCAAAAGGAAGCGATTTTTGGGAACTGCGTAAAGAGTAACTTCTAGTCCGAAAATGTATTTATCTGGACTATTTTCTGTTCAAGCCGATTCATCATCGTCCCAACATATGTCGCGTTTGCGTGAGCGTTTGCTATGTGACGAGACAAGACATCATACTGATCTCGTAACGCTTTCATATCGTTCTCCACGCTTTGCAGTATTCTCATAATATCCTGTGTTTTTCTCTCTAACTCCTTTCCTTGAAACCCCAATAATAGTATTTGGAGATGTGCGCAGAATGTGCTTGGAGATACAGGATAAACCCGACGTTCTTTCGCGTATGCCATAAGAGATTCTGCATTAACAACCTCATAGTACACCGCTTCTGACGGAACATACATCAGAGCAAAATCAAGCGTTCCTTCATCTGGCCGAATGTACTTCCTTGCGATATCGTCAATATGCTTTTTGATGTCAAGGAAAAATGATCGTTCCGCTCTGTCTCGTTCATCTTCCGTGGAAGCGTGATGTATTTTTTGAAAACTCGTCAGTGGAAATTTCGCGTCGACAGGAAGAATCCCCGCGTCGGTTTTGATCGCCACATCAACTTTCTCCCCGGAAGAAAACGCATATTGAAGAGTAAATGATTGTTTGGGAAACCATTGTGAAATCGTATCGACCAAGATATGTTCTCCAATCGTTCCGCGAAGTTTTGGCGATTGCAAAAAGTCCTGAAACCGTTTAATACCTCTTCCAATCTCCGTCATCTCTCCCAAGCTTCTCTTTAGTTCGCCAATAACCATCGCGGCGGCGTCAAGACGCTGACTAATAAGCGTATTCGTGTCAGCGGTAGACGATCGAATCGTTTGTTGCATGCTCTTCAACCATTCAATCATCGCAGTATCATCGCGACGGGATCGTTGAGTTATAATCAAATACAAAATCGCAAAAAAACACAAAGCAATTGCAACAAGAAGAAGGATTGTGTCTCCCTGCATATCCGTACTATACCATGAACAGAATACGATTCCATCCTTCCAGACGCCGAACGATATTTCTACTCGGAGGAATCACTGGACTATCATTCGCCAGTTGGTTTTTTTACACAATCCCCCCAAAAGGGTGGAGCGTTATAGTCATTGGTATCGGAATACTATCAATTACAATATGTCTACTTCTTTGCGCAATTACAAACAATGTGCGACGTGGTATCTTGTGGAGCAGCGGGGTAGGAATAGCATTATTGCTTCAAGCGGCAAACCTTCGCGACCTAATATATCTCTTTTTACTTCTTGCAATCATCAGTCTGATTGAGGTTGCGTTAAAAAATAAGTAAAATAAACCGATGAACTATTATGTAACGACAGCTATTCCATATGTCAACGCAAAACCGCACATAGGCCACGCGCTGGAATTTGTTCAAGGAGACACGATTGCGCGGTATCAAAGAATGCTTGGAAACGATGTTTGTCTTCTTTCTGGCGGGGACGAAAACGCGATAAAAAATGTCCAAGCCGCAGAAGCCGCGGGAAAACCGATTCAAACGTTTATTGATGAAAACACAAACGCATTTTACAAACTCACGCAAGAGCTTAATTGCTTATTCACTGTATGGCAGAAAAGCTCTGATCGTGTACATCACTATCCTTCCTCGCAAAAACTGTGGAATTTATGCGCTGAACAAGGAGATATTTACAAATCGGTATATGAAGGATTGTACTGCGTGGGCTGTGAAGCATTTTACACAAACGATGAACTTACTGAAACAGGGGAGTGCCCGGAACACCCGGGAAAACCATTGCACCACATAAAAGAAGAAAATTACTTCTTCCGATTGTCAAGATATCAAAAAGAGATTGTGCGACGTTTGGAGTCAAACGAAATACGGATCATTCCTGAATCAAGAAAACATGAAATCATGCACTTTCTTGAAAAAGGACTTACCGATATCAGCATCTCCCGTTCCAACGCTCGCGCGAAACACTGGGGAATTCCCGTTCCGGGAGATCCAACGCAACGAATGTATGTCTGGTTTGACGCGCTCAATGTGTACCAAAGCGGTATTGGATTTGGATGGAATGATGAAATGTATAATACCTGGTGGCCAGCCGATGTGCATGTGATCGGCAAAGGCATATCGAAATTCCACGCAATCTATTGGCCGGCGTTTTTGTTATCAGCAAATTTACCATTGCCAAAAGCAATTTTTATTCATGGATACTTTACCGTCAATGGTCAAAAAATGTCGAAAACGCTTGGCAATATCATTGACCCATTTGATCTCATCGCGCGATATGGCGTCGATCCACTCCGCTACTATTTTCTCCGCGAAATTCCCGCATATTCTGACGGCAATTTTTCGGAAACCAGACTAAAAGAACTATACAACGCCGATCTTGCAAACGAACTTGGAAATCTTATATCTCGAACAGCGACGCTTGCTGAAGGATTAACATTTGAACCAGTAACCACCATGAACAATCATACACACGAACCATTTTTTACAGCGATGAACGCATTTCGATTTCATGAGGCACTTTCCTATATTTGGAGCATCATTAAAGAACAAAATAGTTATATCAACCACGAATCACCGTGGAATAAACACGGACAGGAACGACAAAAGATTCTTGTTCCCGTCATTCAATCAATTCAAGAGATTAGCAAACTCCTTGAACCGTTTTTTCCAAATACAGCAACAATAATACAACGACAATTTGCATCGCCGAGCATCGTTCGATCAGGTATATTATTTCCAAGACTTCGCTAATCAACAAGCAAACTATCTTGTGATAGGATAATAGCGAGAAAATGTATATCGATACACATTGTCACCTCACTTTTCCAGATTTTGATCCTGATCGATCTGCTGTTATTGGAAACGCGAAAAAAGCCGGCGTGAAATGCTGCATCGTTCCAGGCGTTGATCGATATTCATCGGAACAATCCGTGTCATTCGCAAAACAATATATCGGCTTTGTGTATGCCGCAATTGGATTTCATCCATACGAAGCGCAGACGCTTCCTGATGCTCATGTATTAGAACAACTAATCGATTCGTCTGTTGCAGCAATTGGAGAATGCGGTCTTGATTATCATCAATACAAAGGAGAAGACGCGAAAAGCAAAAAAACTAACCAAATACGATTGTTCGATGAACACTGCAAACTTGCTCTTCGCTATAACCTTCCGATGATTATTCATTGCAGAGACGCATTTGACGATCTATTCTCTGTCTTAGACAGTCAACCGTCAATGCCTAAAGGAGTTCTTCACTGTTTCTCGGGAGGACCACAAGAGCTTCGTATGGCGAGCGCGAGAAATTTTTATGTAGGCCTTGATGGAAATGTTACTTTTTCGAAAAAACTTCAATTCATGGCCTCGTTAATTCCTCTCTCGATGCTCTTGCTCGAAACAGACGCGCCATACCTTGCCCCGGAACCACATCGAGGCAAAAGAAACGAACCAAAATATCTCCCTCTTGTCGCGAAAACTGTGGCAATACAAAAAAATATTCCTCAAGAAATGGTGGCAAATAAAACAACAAAAAATGCGCGAACGCTTTTTCATGGTCTTGATCTATCGTCGTAACTAAAACGTCTCTCTATCCTATGTTTGCATCATTTATTCAACGATATCCCAAAACAACACAGCGTTTTTTTGAAATAGCCATACCAAGCGTGTCTTGGATGCTTATTACACTCCCCTTTTGGCTTTCATTTATCAATCCAGAAGTGGTTGGGTATATTCTCATTACCTTCACGGTGTATTGGTTTTATAAATCTTTTTCCCTTGCTATTTCAGCAATTAAATCATTTCTTACGCTTCAAGCGCATATTCGCGTCAATTGGCTTGAGCGAATCCGTCATCATCCAAATTTTTCCAACGTCCATCATGTAATCATTATTCCTGAATATAAAGAACCGATACACATTTTAAAAAGAACAATAGAAAATCTAGCAAAAACTGATTTTCCAAAAGAACGCATCATTCTTGTAATCGCAACAGAAGAAAAAGACCCAGACTCCAACAAAACAGGAAAGATCCTAAAAAAAGAATTTTCTCAAATCTTTCAACATTTCCTTGTTACGAAACATAATCTTCAACCGGGAGAAATAGCTGGAAAATCATCAAATATGGCGCATGCGGCGCGGCTTGCCTATGACTATGCACAAAAACAAAACATGCCAATTGAATACATGACGATTACTTCATGCGACGCTGACGCGCTTCTTCATCCATTGTATCTTTCCTGTTTAACAGAACATGTTCTAACAGACCCTCAACGAAAATTTCACTTTTATCAGGGAGCAATTCTTTTCTATTCAAACATCTGGCGCATTCCTCTGCCGAATAGATTCATGAATACCTTAAATAGCATTTGGAATCTTGCCGCACTCTCTCAACCAAGACGACTCATCAATTTTTCAACCTATTCTCTTATGTTGCAAACAGCGAAAGATGTAGATTTTTGGAGTCCAGACATCATTCCTGAAGATTATCATATGTTTTTTAAAGTGTTTTTTGCGAAAGGCAAAGATGTTCAAACAGTGCCAATCTTCCTTCCTGTTCTTGTAGACGCGGCGGAAAGCAAAGGATTTTTCAAAACATTCATCAATCAGTATGAACAATCAAAGCGATGGGCATGGGGAGTTTCCGATATCCCGTATGTCATTCATGGCGTTCTTACTCATCGACATATTCCCTTCTGGAATCGATTGAGAAGACTCATGCTTTTATTAGAACATCACATCCTGTGGCCAACGAATTGGTTTTTGCTCACAATCGGCGGATATATTCCGCCGTTAATTAACCCGGCGTTTGGTCGCACAACCTTTGGATTCCAACTTGCACAGATTTCTTCTACAATTCTTACACTGTCAACGATTGTGCTTCTTGTGGTGTTTTATATCGATTGGAAACTAAAATCGCCAAAACCAGAGTATGTGAAAAACTGGACATTGCCTTTTCTCTATCTTCAATGGTTTACGCTCCCTGTTATCGCGTTCTTTCTCTCCGCTCTTCCCGGCTTAGACGCGCATACGCGACTTCTTTTAGGAAAGAAACTAGAATATCGCGTTACAGAAAAAGTATAATACAAATAGCGTATGTTTGATTGGATTTTATTTAATACTCCTATTTTTTATCTTACGCAAAGCTTATGGCGGGACGAAGCGTTTTCCGTTCTTATCGCGGAACGACCACTATCTTCTTTTGTCGGATCGTTGGGATTTGAACCACCGCTTTACTATATCTTATTGCATATATGGATGAAGATATTTGGAACAAGTGAAATCGCAATACGATCGCTTTCACTTCTCGGATTTTTTATCGCAACATATATTATTACGCTTTGGTCAGAAAAACGATTCGGAAAACATTGGTTATCATGGGCAATTCCGCTTCTCTTTTTTTTAAATCCCATGCTTCTTTACTATGCGTTTGAAGCGCGAGCGTATGGGTGGATAATGGCATTTTCTGCAATCTCCCTGTACGCATATGGACAAAAGAAGTATATACTCACAAGCCTCGCGAATATTCTTGCCTTCTATACCCATGCATACACAGTATTTATTCCAACAACCCAATTATTGCACTACGTGCTTACCCATAAAAAAATAAACACACTTTTCCACTGGCGTCGTCTCGTCTCAAACAACTATGTTCGCTCTCTTTTTTTTACAGGAATAAGCATGCTTCCATGGATACTCCATGTTTCTCAACACGTTGGAAAACTTCGAGACACATGGTACTATCCGGTTGATCTTCAGACAGTCTTATCATCATTGGGGAACATGCTCATTGGATATGATGGCACGCCAGGAGGATTATGGACACTTACCACAATACTTTCTCTCTTTTTCCTCTTTATGATTATGCTCGCTTTGAAAAACATTCATCATCGCTCAGAAATTCTGTATGTCATACTTAGTATCATTGTTCCATTAGTTGTCGTTCTTGGCGTTTCATTTATAAAACCTATGTTTGTCCATCGATATCTTATTTATGTAACAATTGCACAAATCATGCTAATTGGGTTTGCAATTCGAGCGATCAAACATCATCAAACGCAAACAATCGTTACTGGAATAGTTTTTCTCTTCTTTGTTGCAATAAATATATATTTTCCTCAAGCAAAAGCAAAACTTGATATACGAAGCGTCGTGAAAGAGGCAACGATAATTCAAGATGATAACGATGTGATATACGCGACATCTCCATTAATTTTTTTTGAAACAGCTTATTACGCAAAAGATAGAGAAAGAGTTTTCCTTTATAATCCAGAAGGAAATCCGTTTCCGTGGTATGTGGGAGAAGCCGCGTTTTTAGAATCTCAAATGGCGTACGATCTTCCAGAATATCCGAATCGAGCAATCATGATTTATCCCAATCGTTCCATAACAATCTCATATAAAACTGCTACCCCATAACGCTATCCATATGCATTACCAACCTATGATGCGTTTTCTAGACATCAATCAACGGAAGAAACGCATAGTATCGCTTGTTTCAAAACCTATATTTACATTCATCCTTATTCTGCCTATTGCGCTTTCTTTGATAAGCATGGTCATTATTTCTCTCAATCTATCAAACCTTCCTCCAGAAATTCCACTGTATTACTCAAAACCATGGGGAGAAGAACAGCTTGCTCATCCGCTATCTTTGTTCATTCTTCCAATTGGAACACTGATATGGTTTATAATAACGCTTTTTTTTATTTCTTCACAAATATACCTCTATAGAATCTTTTCGCAACTGCTTCTTTTGTTCTCTGCGATTGTCAGCATATGGGCAACCTACGCCACGATTATGATCATCATGGTGGTATTATGATGCTCGATATTGCTATTCCTTCTTTTGTTGCTTTCATTCTTTCGTTCTTTGCGACGCCATACGTGATACAATTCGCAAAAACCTTCCGTCTTGTCGATGATAAAATAACGCGATTCCACCCTGCACAAGTTCACACAGGAACTATTCCAAGAGCCGGCGGCGTTTCCCTACTATTCGGAATAGGCGTTTCTTTTCTTCTTTTTCTTCCTCATTCGCCTCAATACATTGCCATTTTTGCAAGCTCCATCTTACTGGTAGCAATCGGCGTGTTAGATGATAAACAAGATATTCATCCGTATATCCGATTAGTCACAAACGCCATCGCCGCGTTACTCATTGTGGCAAGCGGAATTCGCATCCCATATCTCACAAACCCATTTGCTGACACCGTGATTCATCTTGAAACCATCTATTCTTTCCTTCTTTCGTTTCTCTGGATTTATTGGACAATGAACATCGTCGGGTGGTCTGCTGGCGTTGACGGACAATTGCCGGGAATCACCGCAATCGCTG
The DNA here is from genome assembly GCA_937921305.1 of uncultured Patescibacteria group bacterium. Lineage (GTDB taxonomy): Bacteria > Patescibacteriota > Microgenomatia > UBA10105 > UBA927 > CAKZSU01. The sequence goes on along the minus strand of CAKZSU010000004.1, from coordinate 25,344 downwards.
CATTTGTTCTTGGCATATTATCGCTTCGATATAGCATCGAAGATCCCAAACAACTTCCTGTCACTATTGCATCGTTTATAGTCGTGGGCGCATTTCTTGGATTTCTTCCATGGAACTTCTATCCGCAAAAAATTATGCCCGGCTATGGAGGAAAAACGCTTGCAGGTCTCCTTCTCGGAGTTTTAGGAATCCTTTCGTATGCAAAAGTCGGGACAGCGCTACTCGTTCTCGGCGTGCCGATGATCGACGCAATCTATATTCTTCTACGAAGAGTAACAGCAGGAAAATCTCCTGTGTGGGCTGATAGATCGCATCTTCATCACTATCTTCTTGATCTTGGATGGAGCAAACGGACTATTGCCTTGTGCTACTATCTGTTCTCCGCTATACTTGGTGCAATCGCCCTAACAGTGACGCGAACGCAGAAACTTTTTGTATTTCTCCTCGTCGCTGTTATTATTGGAGGGTTTCTCGTATGGGTTCGCTGGGCATTGAAATTCTCAAAGCAGCACGACCAAGACAATGGATAAAAAACCTTGCGATTTTTTCTCCGATTCTTTTTACCGGACATATTTTTGAGTATCTCCCAATCGTTCAGAGCGTCGGAGCGTTTTTTGCATTTTGCTGTTTAGCTTCGTCGAATTATATTTTTAATGATATTCTTGATGTTGAACGAGACAAAAAACACCCATTTAAAAAGTTTCGCCCGATTGCAAGCGGAAGACTCCCAATTCCGATTGGATGGATCGCGTCAATAGCTTTATTGATTGCAGGTCTTTCGATCAGTTATCTTATCGGAAGGATGTTTTTTGTCATGGCTGCGCTATTCTCTCTTCTTGAATATAGCTACTCGCTGTATTTTAAACATATCAGCGTTATCGATATCTTAACTATTACTGCCGCTTATTTTCTTCGCGTATACGCTGGAGAAGCGGCGACAGGATATCATATTTCAATTTGGCTTGCGCTTGCCGTGTTGTCGCTTGCGTTATTTTTAGCAGTAGGAAAGCGGCGATCAGAACTCACGCTGATTCAGTCATATTCTGGCATTCTTCCAAAAGATACTCGCATGTCTCTATCAAATTATTCCGAACGATTGCTCGATACATACACAGCAATGTTTGCAAACTCAACATTTTTATCATACGCGCTGTTTACTTTTCTTGTTCAACACGTTACGAAGGGATTCTTTTGGAACTCAGGCATTGATATGATCTTTCCCGATAGAAAGTGGATGATGATTACCATTCCTTTTGTTTTGTATGGCATTATGCGCTATATGCAACTTATCTATGAAGGCAAAGGAGAGTCTCCGGAAAAAATTTTAATGTCAGATAAACCGCTCATCGCGACTATATGTCTCTGGGGATTCACACTTCTTTTCGTGATTTACGGGATTGGTGGATAAATTTTCTCACTCGATTTTCTTCGCGTATTGACCGGAAATCCATCCATCCTGCGTTTCCGTAAACGCGATCTTATACCATGACACACCGCCAACATCACGAACATCCAAGACGGAAAATCGATCACCCAGTTTCGCTCGTCCGACTTCAGACGATGAGGTTGAAGGTTCTTCTCGAACCCGCAAAAATCCTGTTGGCGTGTCGAGCACTTCAACTTTTCTGACATTTCTCGTCTGTTGAGACGCTGTAGACGACGGAGATGGCGCTCTTGTTGGCGTTGGGGACGACGTTGGACGCGCAATTTTTGACGGCGTCGGCGTTGGAGAAACGCGAGGCGATGGCCCCGGAGAAGATGAACGCAACGATCCTCCTGCTGTTGCAAAAGGTGAGTCTTCTTCTTTTGCATCCAACAATAATTGACCCGGCGATAACGCAAGAGAAAAAGAAGCGTATAATTTATATCCAGAAGTAATTTTTACAGAAATACTTCGCGATTCAAATCCCGGAGAAGAAACAAGCAATGAATAGTCTCCTTCAGGAAGATCAGGAATGGTCACTGGCGTCATGCCTTTTGATTCTTCATTTAAAAATACTCTTGCTCCTTCTGGAGTCGATATTACAGTTAGCTCTCCTTTAGCGCTTGATATCTTTTCTAACCATAAGATTTCTCCTGATGATGTAATTTCTGTTTCAGACAATGCGCGATTTACATAGGTTAAAATATTTTTATATACTTTAATCGTTCCTTGCCATGAAGAGAAATTCCTATACGAACCTTCTGGAATAAGACGAAGACTATATTCACCAACCGGAATTTTTTTTTCCAATGGCGTTTTTCCGATATCTCTATTATCAAGCAACACTCGCACGGAAACATTCGCTGTAACCTTAAGCATTCCTTCGCCTCTTTGGGCATTCGCAAAAATAAACTGGACAAGTAAAAAAATCCCAATACCAAGACTAATAACGCTGATTAACACAATGAGTTTTCTTTTCATGTATTAATCGTATCAAAGAGCAATCAAGCGCTCAAGAATTTGATACAATGCCCTCATGACGATTTTTGAAGCTATTCTTTTATCGTTCGTAGAGGGCATAACGGAGTTCTTGCCAATATCATCAACTGGTCATTTGCTTCTCACCGCGAACCTCCTCAATATCCCTCAAACAGAATTTGTGAAAACGTTTGAAATATGTATTCAGTTTGGCGCGATCTGCGCTGTTATCCTTCTTTACTTTCAAAGGCTCACGCAGAGCGAGCATCTGTGGAAGCATATCGGCGTTGCGTTTATTCCATCCGGGATTCTTGGATTTTTCTTATACAAAATCATAAAACAAATCTTTTTTACAAATCTTCTTTTCACAATTTCGGCGCTCATTGTCGGAGGGATTATATTGATCATGCTTGAGCAATGGAAGAGGAATAAACAATTAAAAACAATTCAACAGCTTTCTACGATCGACGCAGTTATGATAGGGATCGGGCAATCGCTTGCTGTTGTCCCCGGCGTTTCGCGATCAGCCGCAAGCATTGTCGCGGGTATGCTTGTCGGACTCTCAAAAAAAGACGCGGTGGAATTTTCTTTTCTTCTTGCCGTGCCAACTATCGCAATTGCAAGCGTGTTTGATCTTTCTCAATCATACAAAATATTGAACCCAGAAGATTTTACGCTCCTGGGCATTGGATTTTTTACCTCGTTCTTTTTTGCTGTTGTAGCAATCCGTTTTTTTCTTCAAATCGTGAATCGTCAATCGCTCACATTCTTTGGCGTATACCGAATCGTTCTTGGAATCGTATTTTTCCTCTTTTTTATATAGCGATATGAATGATCAAGATATTCAGGAGCAAACAACAATCGATATACAAGAAGATGAAAGATTGATACACTATTTAATAGACGATTATCTTTCTAAGATCACAAAAGAAAAACAAAGAATCCTCGAACACAAAAAAGATCTTCCTCCATCTTCAAGAGATATCAGCATCGAACAGATAGAAAAGGTGGAACGCGCTCTAAACAGCTTGCATTCACGCTCAATCAACTCATATCAAGAGTACCTCTCTATCTTTGAATCATTAAAAACCTATGTTTCCATGTTTATGGGAGCAATCTCTTCATTAAACAGTCAATCGCCCTCATTTTTCTCCTCATGGCATTCATTGGCGGGAAGACATACTGGCATAATTAAACAAGCAATCAATGATTATTACCGCGATCAACACACCGACGAAAGAATGTATGAGCAAAAATTTAAGAAAGAATATATTGATGTCCCGATAAAGTTTCCATTCCATGTCTATGCGACATCCTCTGGCATGGCTGCTCTTACCACAATTTGTGGATATATTCTTGGAGAAATAGACGAAATCCGACCGGTGTTATTAGGAAAACATTGTTATTTTGAAGAACGCCATGTTGTTCGGATGCTATTTTCAAAACGCGTCATTGAAATCGATGAAAGACATATTCCTGAGCTTGCATCTCTTGTTAAACACCATCAACCTGCCGCCATATTTCTTGATACGCTATCAAACTCGGCGAATATCATCCAGCCACCCATCGAAATAGTGATTAATACCATTTCAAAGAATATCAAACATCGCTGCATTATCGTAATTGACAATACCTGTTTATCGATCGCTTGCCAGCTATTTCAGCATCACATACTTCCTCATCGATACGCTCGGGTTATTGTATGGGAAAGCCTTCTGAAGCACCATCAATTTGGATTAGACAAAACAAACGGCGGGATTATCTATACCAACGATCCAGATGGATATAAACTCTATACCTATAGAGATCATCTTGGAACGAATATTGCCGATACGCAAACGCTTCTGCTTCCAACTCCAAATCTAACACTGTTGCTTCAAAGACTTCTTCGGCATGAACGAAACGCGCGCATCCTTGTGGAAAAACTTATGAATCGCATTCAATCATCAATGACAGTGAAAGACATCATTTCTCCTCTTTCGCCAACCCACCCAGATCATGGCACAACACAACATTTCCCATTTCATGGCGCGTTTCTCACCATGTCATTTCATCCTCGATATGCCAATGTTTCATGGTATAAACGTGTTCTCGCAAAAGCGTTTCGATTGGCAAAACAAAGTGGCGTACCTTTGGTCGGCGGAACAAGCTTTGGTTTTCCGATCACACGACTCTATATTCCGGCGTCTCGACCGGGGCAAGGAACGTCATTTTTTAGAATTTCCGTTGGCACAGAACCAGTTGCAGACTTCTTACGAGTTATTGATATACTTGAACAAATTTTTCAATAAACTCACTCTATGAGTTCATATTTTGGAATAATAGGAATTATCACAATATTATTTATTCTGCTTTCTCTATATAAACCTAATATTTCAATTATCTCTATTATTCTCATGGGTTTATCTCTCCGTTTATTTGCAACAGTATTTTTTAGTCATTCTCTAAGTAGCGATATCTATTCATTTTTAATAACAGGAAATGTCTTACTTCAGCAGATTCCTATATTTCCTTCTGTATATTTCCCATTTATTTTCTATCTCGGAGCGTTATCACTTATAGTTAGTTCATATATTCCGCCACTTCTTTTCCTTAAAATTATATCTTCTTTTTTGATGTTGGAGTGATCTATCTAATGTATAAAATTGCGAAAAATTCTTACCCAGCGCTATTATATGCATTTCATCCAGCAATGATTATTATCATTACTATTCATGGACAATTAGATTCACTCCCCTTATTCTTTTTCCTTCTCAGCGTTTTAATGATGCAAAAACGAAAAGAAAAATTATCTGCTATATTATTAGGAATAGCAATTAGCATTAAACCATGGCCAGTTATTTTTCTGCCAACTTTTATAAAAAAATCAACACATAGAATGTATCATCTTTCCTCTATAGGAATACCTCTTGCCACCGCAGTATTTCATTCTCTTGTAACAAAAGTAAATCTTATAGAGATTCTCACACCAATTAAAAATTATCGAGGGATTTACGGGATTTGGGGAATTGGAAGCATTATGTTTACTTTATTTCCATTGTTTTGGGAACAATATATTCAACTATTTCGAAGGATATTTTTGATTTCATTTACTCTCTGGCAATGCATAAATCATAAAAAAAATTTTTCTCAGAACTCGTCTTAAGTCTATTAGTTTTTTTCGCATTTTCTCCGCTTTTTGGCGCTCAATGGCTTTCATGGATCATACCATTTTTATGTATAATTGATACAAAACCAATTATCAGGACTGTACTAATAACCCTCTATATTTCGCTCTCTTTTTTAAGTGATGTTACTCCTGAACCAATGTGGCGAGGAACTATTAGAGATTACGTAGTAAATGGAATAGGATTATTTGTTTGGTTATATTTTTGTTTTTTGCTTCTTTCCTATCGAAGATCGTTATTGAATTGTTTTAGGAAGGAGTTTGTGAGTTGCAAGAATGAATCGTAACTCTTTAATCCGCTTCGCGCCAATCATGACTTTTTTCTGAAGTTTTGTGCTTTTACTCACAATGTTCCATTGTTCGGTTATCAGTTCTCCAAATTCTCGTTCCGCGGAATTTAAATCCTCGATAACTCTTTGTTGTTTAAAAAAATACATAAGATATTTCTGTTTTCTGTCATTCATGTGAAACAATGTGCAGGCAAACCTCGGACATTTTGAGGTTTGCAACGCATAAAAGCATTCACATAAAACGATATTTACACAGATATTTTATCGTATTCTTCCTTTGAAATAAAACGGGTTAACCATCTTCCATCAGATGTCTTGCCTCGAACCGCATATCGAATTTGGTCGCCTCTGCTCTTATACTCTTTTTTCTCAACGACATCGGTCTCGACTTTTTGTCTCGTTTTTACATCATAAAATTGCATTTTCATGAATTTTTTACTCACCTCCCCTCGAACAGTTCAAGATATCCATAATCGTAGGGAAAATAGAGGGAGCTGTCAACAATGGCAAGAAGCAAAACTGTTATTGAATGTTTATTCGTTTGATCGCTCCACATATGTGCCAGTCTCAGGATCAATTGCTATGACATCCCCTTCTTTAATAAAGAGAGGAACAGAAACTTCCGTGCCAGTTTCCACTTTCACGAGCTTCATCGCTCCTCCCACCGTATCCCCTCTTGCAGCGTCATGCGCTTCGGTAACCAACAGGCGAACTTTTTTTGGCAAACGAACCCCAACCGGTTGATCTTGATAAATCATGATTTGATAGGTTTCATTAAACTTTAAGAATCGAACAAAATCTCCAAAAAGCGACTCTGGCACCGTATACTGCTCGTAGGTTTGATTGTCCATAAAAAGATATGAATCGCCTTCATTATAAAGATACTGCATTTCTCTTGTTTCAATAAATAATTCTTCAACAGATTCTCCTGATTTGTAAGTAAATTCCTGAACCTTTCCCGTTTTTACGGATTTTAATCGCGTTCGAACAAACGCCGAACCTTTTCCAGGATTCACATGCTGAAAATCGATAATTTGATGCGGTTCGTCTTTAAAGAGAATAAACAGTCCTTTCTTAAAATCAGATGTGGTAATTGTCGCCATAGAATTTCATATTATATCTCTCCCCACGGAAAAAACAACGTGTCTTGAATCCGAGAAACATTCGCAAAGAGCATGATTACACGATCCAACCCAACAGCGATACCACTACATTCAGGCAACCCCTCTCGAAGCGCATCGATGAAATCATGATCATACTCATACACTGTCTTCCCTTGCCATCTGATCGCCTCCAACTCCTTTTTAAATCGATCTTCTTGTTCCACAGGGTCAGTGAGTTCTCTATAACAATCCCCCAACTCCAAACCCGCGATATAAAATTCAAATCGCTCAGCGTATCGCGGATCGTCAGGCTTTTTCCTCGCAAGCGCTCCCATACTCCCTGGAAACTCATAGACAATCGTCGGCTTCGGATAGCCAAGACGCGGCTCGATTTCATTTAAAAAAATTTGATTGTACAGTTCTTCCCAAGAATTATCGCCGCTCACAGTATATCCTTTCCTTTTAGCGATATCTCTCGCATTGTTTTCTTCAAGAAACGCTTCAAAATCAACATCGGCCCACCGAAGAAACGCGTCTTTGATGGTTATTCGCTCCCACGGCGGAGATATATCAATTGTCTTGCCTTGAAATTGAAGCGTCGAATTTCCCTCGGCAATATGTAAAAAAAGATTTTCGCAATCTCTCATGATATCTTTATAATCTACTCCCACTCTATACCATTCAAGAATCGTAAATTCCGGATTATGAAGATTGCTTTGCGTCTCCATGTTCCGGAAGCTTTTTGTTATGCTGTAGCAATTTCCTATTCCTGCGACTAGAAGTTTTTTTAACGCGACTTCCGGACTCGTTGACAAATACACCTTAGAAGGATTTCTTTGACGATCTAACACGGTTGTTTCAAACACCTCAAGATATGACTCAGCGGGAGGATGCTCAATCAATATCGGCGTTTCGACCTCATGAAATCCTTGCTGGTCGAAAAATGAGCGGACTTTTTTTATCACCCGTTCCCGAACAAAATATTGTTTAAATAAATCCGGATTGTGTTTTAATTTGTTCCACGTTTTCATTGAATGACAACTACTCTAGTATGTAACAAAAGAGGAATATTTTAGCAATAATTGATACTATGTTTCCTCAATATCAATCCGAATAATCAACACCTGATCTGTCGGTTTTGATTCCTCTCCTGTTTGAGAAGATGTCACGGGAACATTCGCAATCGCGTCAAGCGTCTGAAGGCTTTCTTTATCATTATCATCTATCTTCCCAAAGATCACATACTGCTTTGGAAGATTATAATCAGCGTGCATGATAAAAAATTGACTTCCATTAGTATTCGATCCAGCGTTCGCCATGGCAAGCGTTCCTCGAGTGTATGAACGAGTGATCGGCTCATCGGCAAATCGATAGCCAGGACCACCCATCCCCGTTCCAGTTGGATCTCCTCCTTGAATCATGAATCCTTTAATAATGCGATGAAATGGCGTATTATTGTAAAATCCTTCTCGAGACAAAAATACAAAATTATTTACTGTTTTTGGCGCTTCATTCGCAAACAAGTGAACACGCATAACTCCTTTTGTTGTCATGATTGTCGCGATATATGTCTTTTTCGTATCAATCATCATTTCAGGAAACTTAGCATATTGCTTCATAGTATTTTGAGAATTTGACGCGCGACCGTTCTGCGTAGCAGAAGATTCCACTTTCTCTGATTGTTGATCGTTACGAAACGATCCACGAAAAAGAAAAAATGTTCCTGCACCAATGAATATAATGAGTAGAAGACCGCTAACAATCTTCATAACATCTTCCATTTAGAGACAGCATCCTACAAAAAAATCTGAATATTTGCTTTCTCCTTCAGCGCGTCAAGCCACGATCGAAGATTCTCACTTATTCGTTCTTCAGCGATTGCACTTCTTGCTTCTTCTTTCAATCGAGCATGATCTGTGGCGACGAGTCGCGCTTGATTGGTCGCTATATACGCTTGAATATCAGCGTCGGTGATTGGCATGTCTTTCAGCAACAATTCTTCAACCGTCAACTGCAGTTTTATTTGACGATCAAGATCGCGCTTCTGCAACCCCTGAAACGAAAGAAAACTCTCAAGCGTTATATTGTTTCCAAAACTTTGTAAGAGCGCATCAATCTTTTGATCAATTTGTTCTTGAGTGATCTGGACACTTGATTTCTTTGCTTCGTCTTCAATAAGTCGTTCAAGGATAATCCCTTGAAGCGTTTGCGATCCATAGCGAGAAATAAGCGCATTTGCAAGTTCCCATCGAAAAATAGGCTGTCCATTCACAAAAGAAACAATAGGTCTCCCTCCATATGACAATAAAATACCAACAAGTATTCCGATTAAAATAAAAATTAACGGCGTCGTTATCGATGGAAATTTCTTTGGCGATGAATCAACATGATGATTATCACTCAACGTATCTTTTCTCTCTTCTTGACGAGCAAACAATGATGTCCCTTGTTCTTTCTGACGATTCGAATCGGGTTGACTATTCTTCTCTTTTGCTTTTTGTTGTTTCATAATCGCTCATGTAACAGTATCATATATTCGCAAAGAAACCAAGAAGGAGCTCTAGGCTTCTATGCAAATCGATCCTATTTCTTGATACGATGGAACTGTTTCTATGGCAAAAAAGAAACATCACATAACATACGCATGGTTCCGCAAACCGTTATCAATTCGACTATTGATCGTATTCATATCAATCATTGCTGGTTTTCTTTTTTTGAATATTTCTCTTTTGAGAGAAAAAACATATTTCAATATTACTCATGAAACAATGAGTAATGTTTTAGGTCTTCGCATATCAAATGAACACACAAAACATCAATCACGTGAAGCATCATATAAACAAATAGTTGAAACATGGGAACACATCATTCAATCAAAAACCGACTATCGAGACGCGCATCTTATCGTTGCTATTGCGTCGTTCAATATGAAAAACTGCGAACAAGCAAAAACATACGCAAGGAATGCCTTCTCTCTTGATCCAAATCATAAACCAACGCAACATCTTCTTGAGAAACTTGAACAGTGTTTATGAAGTTCTTACAATCCGTCACTGTTGATCATATTGTTTTTGGCATTCTTTCATGTTTTTTCATCATTGGCACACTATTGGGAGATGGAAAACAACCAATTATCATTGATGCTGTCACATCGGTTGTTGTTATTTCGCTATATATCCTTTCATCGCAGTATCTTCATAAAGAACGACAGCTTCCGCAATCGATATCGTTGCTATGGATCATTAATATCGGATATTGGATCCTAAGAAGTATATTTTCCGATAGTATCGCGTATTCCATCACGACCTCTATGCGCTTTATCATGACATATCTTATCTTTACATTTTTTTATGAATATGGAACACGATCGCATCAACGATATTTCGTCATAACGCTTATATTCTTTTCTCTTACTGCTAGTATGTTCTCACTGTTTTTTCTTCTTTTTCCACGATACGCGCTAAATCTTCCATCTATGAATCTTTTATATCCATATTACGGGCATAATCATCTTTCAAATATTCTTATCATTGTATATCCAATAACGCTCACGCTTATTCTTCAAATGTCATATAATATTCATAAGATACGATACATCGGAGCAATTGGATATTTTCTTTTCGTTTTTTCCTTTATTATTCTTTCTTTATCGAGGGGAGCGATTGTTATTGTTGGACTATACACAATGCTCTGTACAGGATTATATATACAAAGAAATGCTGAAATTAAACACATCGTATTACTTTTTATCGGATGCTTTGGCATCATATCTTTTTTTCTTTTTTCTCTTTTCACTGTATATCAACAAAAGATCCCGGTACCAATTCTTCAACAACAATTACAAAAACCAAAATTGATAGAAGATGGAAGACTAAGATATTGGCAACAAGCACTAGATGGGATCAAAGAACGGCCACTCTTCGGAAGCGGACCGGGCACCTTTTATCTTATCTCAAAACGGTATCAACACGCTCCCAACAATTATTCATGGTTTGCACATAATAGCATGCTTCAATGGATAGTTGAACTTGGCATTATTGGCTCGCTCTTATTATTCACGCTCTTTGGGACAATGATCGCAAAAATGAACTTATCACATCCTCTCGCTCACGGAGCGTTTCTTGCATTCCTCAATTCGCTTTTTGACTACAATCTGGACTTTCTTATCATTTGGATAATTGTATGGATCATTTTAGGATTGAGCATAAAAAGATAACATGAAGAAAATTCATTATCTATTTCATCAGATTATTTTCGTCATAATAATCTTCTATTATATTATTCATGTTTTTTTTCTTATAGCACCAAAACATCCGTTGTCTTCTATATTTTCTCTCTTTATCGGAACACATGCGAAAAAATATCTTGAAGAAAACCATTATGGAAATCATCGATTTGGTATAACACTTATTGATACGCTCTATAAGAAAGATTCAGATGTGCAATATTATGTAGGGAAAAAATTGATGAAACATGGAAATATCAAAAAAGCTATCAAAACATATGAAGATATCATCAGATATGATAAAAGGAATGAAAACGCGTATGAAGAATTATCCCGCCTTCTTATACAAGAAAATGATGATAAAAGATTGTCAGGAATGATTCAAAGATATGCCGAATATTTTCTTCCACAGCGATTCAATCAAATTATAAAGACATTTCAATTTTCGAACATACATCTTCATCGATTTTCTAAAAATATTCCTCTTCTTTTTAATGACAGCCTAAGTCATGAAACGCGATTCGCTCGCTTCTTTTATATGATTGGTCTTTCCTATCTTTACGAAAATCTGCCAACAACAGAAAAAGCATGGTATATTGCAACGATACTTGAAGCACATACAAGCTATTACGCCGTAGAACTTGCATCGTTATACACTCATCGCATGAAGAATGAAAACGAAGCTATAAATGTACTGCTTTTGTGCCAACAAGACAACTATGCAAGAAAACATTGCGAAGACATTCTTGCATCAGAAATTCCCACTCCGGGAACATTCAAAGATAAAATACTTTCGTTATGAAATCAGATATATTATCCTTATTTAATGGAAATCATATTGCTATTATTGGACAAAAAGGGATTCCTCGAGAATTTGTCGGAACATCGGGAATAGAATTTTATGTGGAAGAACGAGCCAAAGAACTGATAAAACAAAAAAAATGCGTCACATGCTATGTTCGTCTTTGGGCTACACCTAAAACAATACAAACATACAATGGCATTCAATTAATCCATCTTCCCAGCATTAATACAAAACATCTCGACGCATTTACCCACTCATTACTATCAACAATTCACGCCTGCTTTTCTTCTTGTGATATTGTTTGGTTTCAAACAATTGGACCAGCATTGTTTTCTCCTTTAGTAAAAATATGTAGAAAAAAAGTAATCACAACTATTCATGGTCTTGATTGGAAAAGAAAAAAATGGGGGAAATTTGCACGATTGTTTCTTTATCTTTGTGAAAAAATTCTTGTTAAATATTCTGATCATATTATTGTAGTATCTCGTGATCTTCAAATATATTATGCTTCTCAGTATGGCGTACAATCATATATTGACTCCTTAACCATAAAAAGAAAACCTCCTGTGCCACCGAAAATAATTAAAGAAAAATATAATTTACAAGGAAATGATTATATTCTTTACATGGGAAGATTTGTTCCAGAAAAACGAATCGATATGCTTATCCAAGCATTTATGTCTTGTAAAAAATCACGCATGAAACTCGTTCTTTCAGGTGGATCGAGTCATACCGACAACTATGAAACAATGCTCAAACACATGAGTCACCATCACGATAACATTATCTTTACAGGATATGTCTTTGGAAGAGAAAAAAAAGAATTGCTAAGCAATTGCAAAGTGTTTATTCTTCCTTCAGAACTTGAAGGAAATCCTATCGTAATTGAAGAAGTCAAAGCGTATGGGAGGGCATATGAAATAATATCTGCCAATGATAATACTTTTTATGCTAATTTAGCTAACATAATTCTACAATATCTCTAACATGTAATTATTAATTAATCATGAGACCTCATTATTTTACAAAACTGCTTATTGCAGTATTATTCATTGTAAGTTTTCTGACTTATCCAGTTTTGATTCTTCTCATATTTTCAGGATTTTTTTTGATTACAATGCTAAAAAAGCAATATTCTTTATTTGAAATATTCTCTTTCTCCATAAGTATTTCAATCAGTTTGCTTATCGCTTCATTTGGAATAACAAAATGGATATCGATACCTTTCCTCCATTTGTATTATGGCATAACAATCATTTTATTTTTTCTCTTTTTACTTCGTCCACTGAAAATAAAAATTCTTTTTAGAAAAGAAGATACCATAGCGATAGCATCATTTGCTTTTATCTATTTTCTTTTTTTGCGAATATTTCCTATTCAATTAGCACCAGCAGGCGCTGATATGGTCACGTGGACATACACAGCCGAAGTTATACGACTATATGAAAAATTTCCATCGACTTACTTTCCAATTGTTCCAATCGATCGATTCGGATTTATGCCATATGGGATGTCTGTTGTCATATCTGGCATAAGCATGACCACTGATATGCCAACATATAGATCTGCTTTATTGCTGGTATTATTACTGTATCCAACCATAGTCATGGCACTATACAACGCATTAAGAATGTACTTTTCTGTTATTCCATCATTATTTACAATTATTTTTGTTTTATTAGTTGAAAGAGATTGGATAAATTATATTCATTGGGGCGGAAATCCAACTATATTCTCAATTTTTTTAATTCTTAATGGCGTAACGTTATTGGTGAAATATTTTGAAGAAAAGCAAACAATATTCTTACATATAACGATAATAAGCTTATTATTTTCAGCTTCTTTTCAAACACACCAAACGCCAATAATCGCGTTGTCTTATGGAATACTTCCTATCATGATATCTCTGATAATAAAAAAAAGACAAGAAGAACTACTCTCTATCGTAAAAATATTAATACTAACAGGAATTTTTTCAATCGCGATGCTTTCATCAATAGAATCTCTATCAAAAGAAACAACTGAGCATGTGATTAAAGCAGTTAATGCACCATATTTTGGTTTATCATCAGATATATTTAAAAATCTTCCAAGCGCTATAGAATTTATCATTTATAGGTTTGGAGATAGATATTTTATCCTCATGATTTCTGGATTGTTTATAGCGATTTACTTCGAAAAAAAATATGCAATACTGTTTAGTTCATTCCTTATTATTTTGCTCATACTTGTTATGAACGCTCCTTACATGATGCTCCCTCTTTCTCCGCTTCTTTATCCCGACAGAATAGTTTCAACTTATCTTTTCTTTACAGCATATTTTTTTGCTGCTTTTATTGAATTTGTCCATACAATGACTATCAAAAGTATACAAAAAAATAAAATAAAATCAGGTATTTATTTGGTGGCTACTGCAATTATTGGAATCTATATTGTGAATAATATTCGTTATATTTACGAAGAAGTGATTATTCGAAAACCATTTGAAGCGACGCTTGTTACAGAACATGATAAAGAAATATTCACATTTATCAAAGAAAATCTTCCAAACGATGTAATTATTGGAAATAATTATGGAGATGGTGGATTATGGATCCCTGTCTTTACACATAGAATGGTAACACACAACGATACCTCCGGGCATTATTTGGGAAATTTGCGAAATAATGAAAAAAAACTTATACCAACACATATTTACATAGGAGATAAAGAAGTTTATTCAGGGGGCATCACATTTAAAAAAGAAGATTTAGAGAACAATGAATCCTTAAAATTGATTATTAAAAGGGGAAATGCAGCACTATATAAGATTATGAATCATCATTAATAATGAAAAAAAAGAAACTATATTTAGCAGTCATATTGCCAGCATATAATGAAGAAAAATCTATAAAAAAAATTCTTCAATCTATACCCTACCCTTGCCTCGTCATTAACGACTGTTCATCAGACAATACAGAAAAAGAAGCAAGATTGTCAAACACTATTGTAATTACCCATAAAAAAAATCTTGGAACAGGACAAGCGATTAAAACTGGATTGCAAGCGCTAGAGAATGAAGCTAATTATGTTGTCACAATGGATGCGGATGGACAACATGATCCAATCTATGTAAAAGATTTAATCGAAGAAATTAATCAAACAAACGCCAATGTCATAATTGCAAGCAGATATATAAGAAATACCCGTCCGGCAACATCAACAATAAGAATTTTAGGAACGGCATGTATTTCATTATGGATGTGTCTTTGGTTCGGAAAAAGAATATATGACCCAACTTCTGGATTTCGAATATACAACAAAAAGGCAGTTCAATTTCTTGCAAAACACTATCCAACAACATTCCCCGAACCAGAATCATTACTGTTATTACTAATAAACGGCTTCGCGATAAAAGAAATCCCTGTCACAATGAAAAAACGACTCTATGGAACATCGTCTATTTCATTTTATAAGGCGATAAAACTTTTTTTATATATTCTCGCATTAATTCCAATGTATAGGATACAAAAATTGTTAAAACTGAAGAAGTGATTGTGTTGAGACTGATGAATTAATACCGTGTTTTTATCGAATCAATAATACCTAACGCTTTATCTCCATCAATTTTTATGACATCAAAATACCATTTTAACGCTTCATATCGAGGTTTATTTTCTTCTCGAACTAAACGTAACGCTTTATCTCTTGTAATAACGCCCTGTCGAATTTGATTACTTCGTAATCCATCATGTTCCGTAAATCCTTGAACTTTGTAGTAGATGTAATTATAAAATGGAGGTGTTCCATCATCGATTCTCCATGTAGCAATCGTATCGGTCGGCGTCTCCCAGCCATAACAAGTTTTTAATGTGGAAACAATAGTCTGTTCATCCCACGGAACATAATGCCAAAGATAAATAAAATCCCCATGGGGCATAAGATACGCGGAAAAATACGCAAATGCTGTATCAACTAGCGATGTATTTATGTACCAAGGATTACGAATATATTCTCTTGCATAATATAACGCCATCTGTGTTTTGCCTCGCCATGAAAGATTATGAAGCACGCCTTTTGGCGTACCGTCAAAGATTCCATAGTATCCAAATTTAAACCGTTCATCCTCAAATTCGTTTCCTCTGCAATATATCATGAGATTCACGCCTGTTTGACGTTTTACTTGCTCGGCATAATATTCCGCTTGTTTATCGCCGGCCATGAACAACGGAACCATCGCTATATTGGGACGCCGAAGCCATGCCTCCACATTCTTTCGTATATTCTCTCGCTTCTTCCGAATATCGGCGGATACAATAATATGTTCAACACCCAACGCGGCGGTTAGTCGATATTGATTTCGTCTTGCGATATCCGTGACCATTCCCCAATCGTAGGTATACGCAATAGGATTCATTCCAAGAATATTTTTTACATAATGAAGGCCAAATGAACTATCCCTTCCACCACTTAACGCAACAATACATCGTTTTCCTTTTATCTCTCCAACATATCGCTCTATTTCTTGTTTCAACGCGTTTTCCCCTTTATAAGTAATTGTTTTAAACGTTCTACAAAAATTACATATACCATCAGTATCGAAAGAAATCAGTGGCATTGTCTCAGGAAGAATACATCGCGCGCATCGTCTTATGTTTTCTATTGCAGAATAATCCGGCGCGTGTTGCTCCAAATATCGCAATTTATTCATCTGCGTATCAGATAAACAATAAAAATGACGCGTCTCTTCTTTGCGAACAAGGATAGAAAAGTATTGTTCCTTTCTTGATCGCCTTTTTTTATTTTTGCCATTCTGAAAAGAAAATGATGAAAGCGTAAAGCGTAAATAATTAAACAATAATCCAAAGCCGGGAAGCAATCGCTTTATAGTATCATGATAATTGCAGTGCAAGGTTTCTTTTAAAATATATGCTTCTGAAGCAAAAATAAATAGATCGTCTGTCCATATGTAATACAATGATCCAGTATTTGTTGTTATCACTAGTGAAGGAACATAAACATTCATAATCGCAAGTGTTGCTGCCCCTTCAATCTCTTTGTATACTTTACGGATCGCTTCGCTGGCATCATCTCCTTTCTCAATGAAATATTCAAAAAGTTTTAAGACAACCTCTGTATCGACATCATATTCTTTTCTTAAAGGAGAAAATTTCTCCCAAATCTTTTCCTCATTTACTATCATCCCGTTGTGCACACCTATACTATATTTTGTAATAACTGGTTGATTATTATTGAATGAGTACTCAGACCCATTTGTCGCAAGACGCGCGTTACCAATTAACAACGGATACGATGTTTGACAAGACATGAACATATCGAACAATCGTTGCGACGCTGAAAAAGAAAGCAACAAAGACGTTCGCTCGGGGATTTTTACCACATGTGATTGACGATCACAAAAAACCGCGATACCCGACGCGTCTTTTCCACGCTTTTCAGAAAAACGAAGAAGATTTTCTATGATCGCTTTTGAATCGTCTCGTTTATTTTTTTTGCAAGAAAATCCAAATATGCCACACATAGCGTATCACTCATATGAAAAACGCATGTTCCATTCCATTCTCGCAAGAATTCCTCGAAATGACCAAAAGATAATAACCATCGGAAGAGAATTATGAAGGGGCGTAAACATGTTTGCGAATACATATAACCACGATGTCACGGAAAACGCAAGAAAGCGTATCCATTTCTCCTCGCGAAGAGATCGATAAAGAAATATATCCGTTCTCAAAAATTCATAAAGCATCCAAAGAATAATGCACAATCCAACAATCCCATTTTCCGCCAAAAGCAACAAAAACCAATTGTGCGGATAGGCGTACACATTTTGCAAAATTTTATATGTTGGCTCATATGTTCTTCCGCCATAATTTTCTATATAAACTTGCACATTATCTTTATAATTTCCTACGCCAACACCTAAAAGAGGAAACTGACGAAACACATCTAATGCTTGTCTCGCCATAACAACTCGTCTTCGTAAACTATCTACATCATTTTCATAACTTTTCATCAAAAAACGATCGATAATCGTTGTTCTTCCCAGTGTTGTTGAAATAACAATATATGAAATGAATACCAATGAAGCGATTACCCCTGTTGAAAGAAGCAATTGCTTAAAATGCTGCCGACCCGCAAGCACAACATATGCCAACACGCCAACGACAAACGAAAGAAACCGATATCGATAATTTGTCAATAACACGGCAAAAAAAGACAAAAGAAATATCACGCTTGCTTTATGCTTTTTTTTGCTTGCCAAATATAGATAACACACGAATGGAATGAAAAATTCTAAATCAATAATGGAAAGGATGCGATCTCTTGAGAGATCAAAATGAAAGACAATATTCTCATATCGAGGGAATATCCAACTCATAATTATCGATCCATACGAGGGAAAAAGAAAAATCCCAAGAACAAATATCGCTGGAAAAAGAATCAGATAGCTCAACGAGATTGCAAGATGCCGAACATGATTCTCTTGCCCTAGATGATAAAATGCCGCTCCATAAAAGAGAAGACCGGTGATAATCAAATTCATATCACTCAAAAAAAAGTTTAAATTAGTCAACCAAAAAACAGAAAAAAACGATAAGACGAGATAGAACGCTATGGGAACGAATGATCGATGATGAACAATACTCATATTTCTTCGAAAAACATCATATAAAAAACCAATAAGAAACGATCCCAACGCGATAAATTTTGCCACGCCAAGCGTTGTTTGAAACCGAATGCCACCGGAAAGGCGAAGCGGACCAAGAAATGACAAACATATTGCAAATATCATGGTAAAAGAAAAGAAATATCTAGCTTTACTTCTAAGAAAAAAAAATAGCAAAAGAGAAAAAAACAATAAAACAAGAATCATCAACAGAATAAATGATGACTGCGAAGGAATATATCCCAACTCATACAGGCTGCTTGTGGCGCCCGGATCATATGGAAAATCCTGAGGAAATTCTGATGAATACGACGGAGGAGCTTGATTTGGCTTGTAATACAACTCTTGAATAAATGAAGGATAATCTATTGGTCTGCTCATTATTCATTTTTATAAATCTTCTATTGTTAAAATTTCTCCTCCGCTTAAGTTATAGCTTGGAAACATTGCCCATATCCAATTCCCTACTTTTATATATTGTTCTTCCCGAAACACAAGGTCGCTTCCTCGCTCTTCAACGCGAATTTTTAAGGTTATAAAAAAGTCTAAATATACAGGACTATATACCTGCAAAAGTTTTCCTTGATCATTTGTCGTCTCTCGTTCTGCCGGAAGTTTTTTCTTTTCCAAAATCTCCGCGATTACATTTCCCGATCCATCTGTCATGTGTTCTCCAACTCGAATTGCATCAAAACTCCATGGCCATTTCCCAAATTGGCGAACAAGAACTTTCTTCTCTTTATATGTTTTCTTAGGAAGACTCTCTCCTTCATGAATTTCCACAACCATACCGGGAAGAAAAACGTTTGAGAGATTTAAGGCGATTGGTCCCCCAATCTCAAGTGGTTCTCCTTTATATCGATATTTTCCAATCCGTTTATTCTTTGACGCAGCCAATTTTGTATATACATATACATCCTTGTGCGGTCCGCCCGCGTCGTATATCTGAACTTCCAATACTTCAGCTGTTGATCTTCCTAAAGCATTGTATTCTTTATCACCAACCTGTATTGATCGCGCCAACCAATCAGGAGGACGAGGAGTCACCCACCACCAATTTCCCGGGCTTGCTTTAACGCGAACAATAACATAATCAGGTTTTGAAAAATATAATCGAACCCCCAAATATACAAGAGAAGCAAAAAAAAGAAGACCAAATAAAAAAATAATAATTAATTTTTTATTTCTCAATAAGAATATTTTTTTATTCATAGCATTTTCCCTGCTATTTCCTTATACACTGATTCATAACAAGAAGCAATACGATATGGATGAAATCGATTCATTGCAATCTTCGCTGCATGTTGCTGGAGATATAAACGTTTCTTTTTATCAGTCATTAATAATTCTATCGCTGATAGAATCTCCTTTGAATCTCCAGAATTAATAAGTATTCCTGTCTTCCCATCCTCAATAAGACTCTGTGTCCCTCCTCTATTTGTGCTGACAACAGCGCATCCCCAAAACATAGATTCAATAATAACCCTACCGCATGGCTCAGGCCATACTGAAGGGACAACAACAATATTCGCTCTTCTATAGTACTGTTCCATATTGCAATATTCTGTCTCGAATCGAAAAGAGACTTGCCGAGAAAGACCATATGCGTGTATTCTCTTTTCATACTCACGAATATTCCCTCCGCCCACAATATAAACCTGAACAAAAGGATGTCGATTAACATAAAGACGAATTGCTTCTAAAAAGATATCAATTCCCTTAAACGATTCAAGTCTGCCAACATACAAAATATCTATATCTTTCTCCCCTTGTTTTATATTCCGAGACGTTACCCAATCATGAGAAAAACAGTTGCCTATAACAGAAATAGTTGCGTTTGGACAATATGAACGAATGCTTTGCGCAACAAAATCGCTGACACAAACAACGTGCCGAAGATACGGTAACTTTGTATCTCGATAGAATTTGCGAATTCTATACGCAACATGAAGATATGCCTTAACGATTGAAGAAATCCTCCGCTTATCCAAACAACGAAAACCAAATCCTTGCTGACAATACGCTGGACACACGTTATTTCCATAAAGCAATAAACCATTCGCGCATATTGTTCCGTAATCTTGGATCGTAACAAGAAAACGATCCGAAATGATCTCCCACCCAGCAAGCATTAAAATGCTATCAAGATCCATAGCGTGAATAATGTCGGCATCATGAATAAGAGATAATTTGCCCAATGATCTTCTTACTTTTTTTTCATAGAAAGGCATCAACAACCCTTTTATTTTTAACGGCAACGCAAGCTCTGGAATTTCATATACAACAACGCCATCTTGGATCCTTTTTCTATCGTGACCCCCAGTAATAATAGAAACGGTATGACCGAGATCTTGCAACGCTCTTCCCAACAAAACAGTCAACACCTCAACACCTCCGACAGACTTTGGAATAAGAAGCGATGAAATAAGAACAATATTCATTAACTCGCAAAAACCTCCTTATACACATCGATCACTTGCTTCGCTGTCTTCTCCCAACTATATAAAAGACTTCTTTCAATGCTTTTCTTAGCATATGATCGCCGATATGATTCGTCCGAAAGCATAGTCATGACGGAGTCAACATGGGATTCAATATCATCAAGGTTCAGAAATATTCCTATGTCTGAAGCCAACTCTTGATGAGGAGGGATATTTGATAAAATAACCGGACATCCACACCGCATGGCTTCCAACACCGTTAATCCAAACCCCTCTATGTAAGACAAATGCAACAAAGCACGCGCATGAGAATACAAACACGCAAGATCCTCTCGAGACACATAAGGAATCGTTATGATGTTTGGATGATTACATGGCATCGCTTCGCCAATTTTTACTAAATATATATTCGGATTTGTTTGAAGAACTTTTAAAAAAAATGAATATATTCCTTCAATATTTTTTTGTGACGCGTTTGTACCAACATGCAACATATAACTATCTGGAAGATGAAACCGTTTTTTAACGCTTTCTATTCTTTTTTTATCTATAACTCTTTGAAAATCACTTTCAATTCCATTTGGAATTACAACAATCCGTTCTGAAGGAATTGATAACACATCCATCAGCATATTTTTTGTATAGCGAGAAACAGCGATGATTCTTGCAGCTCTCTGCAACCCCGATATTCTCCACTCTTTGATTTTTTGTTTTATGCCATAAGATCTATGCCAAAATGGAACAATCAAATCGTGACAAGTAATAATCGTTTTCTTTGGATTTAAAAGATAAAGTAAATGCGCATTTGCTTGATCAACGATATGATTCACCTCTCCTTGATAAAAACGACACAATGACGGATTAATCATATAACGGAATAGATACCGCATCTTTCGATGATTCTTAGAAACCATGCAAGATAAAGACGGAAATGCCTGAAATTCTTGAATAAAGATTCTTGAATCTTGTAACCGAATAGCTTGAATAAGACGCTTGGTATAGATATCCATGCTTTTCCATCCTTCCTCCTTGTAATCACTATAAATTGTTATCTTCATAGATATTTCATAAATACTTGTATTTTTATAATCTTTTTAACCATAAATAAACAGACCAACGCTTCAATTGTTACCCCTATTAAATAGGAGTACGCAATACCAATACCTCCAAGCGAAGGAACAAATAGGATAGAACAACACACTGCCACAACAACACGAATAAGGGTTAACATAAGATTGATTCCTGTTCTCCCCATCATATCAAGCACCAATCTGCCTGCCCATGTGATTATGGCATATACACCATACGCGACAATAAGCACGTTTGCTATGCGCGCGCTTCGTTCATACGATTCGCCAAATATAACAATCATAATTTGAGAAGAAAAAAGCAAAAACATCAAACAACAAACACTGATTGATAGAAACAAAATGATCGTTATTTTTCTATAATACGGCTGTATAGATTTACCACTGGCATATACGCGAGAAATAACCGGAAGAAACATATGGAGCAAGATTTGCGGAATGATATGAATCATTCCAGCGATTGCGACTGCTGCCGTATACAAACCAACTTCTTCTATGCCAGACGCATAGTGCAAGATATATATCTGAAATAATCCAAATGCGTGAACAAGCAATTCAGAAATGCTTACAGGCAAAATGAAATGAAATAACTGTCGAAGGACATCGGAAGATAAAGAAACCATTAAATATGGTCGCAATGATCCTATCGCATATATCCCTGTTAAAAATACAGCGATAGCATATGCAAGAATTCCCCCTTCTGCACCTAATCCCAGATAGAGTAAAAATCCAAATAAAACAATACGGAAGATTGATTCAACAAACTCAAAAAAAAACGACCTATTCGGAAGAAGTTTTCCAATAAACACGGCCTTCGCAAATATCGTCATCATGCCAAAAGGAAAAGCAAATGCTAATCCGTAGAATACATACTGTGAAAACATCGTATTCGAAAGAGCGAGTGGAATATGTTGAAAAACAACAATGCTAATAATGGCGACAGCGCATGAAATAAGCAAGAGCAGTGTAAATCCAGCGCTGATAATCTTTTTTACATATTCATACTGCTGTTTTTCCAAAAAAATAGAAACATATCGCGTTATAGCAAAAGGAATTCCAAAACTAAACAACATTGCGTATGTTTGAAATGAGGTAGTAACAAGATTGTACGCGCCAAGTGATTCAACGCCAATTCTTGCTAAAAAAAACTTCATGAAAAATTGAAACACGCGCGTTATGCCTATTGCTATCGCGGCGTACCACGCCCCGCGAATAACAATCGGAAGATATCTCGATTTCATGCAGGTATTGAATAAACGGGAGGGAAAAATTTTCCTTTCAACGCGTCAAGAGCGACACGAAAAAGTTTTTTCTCCATCATAGATTTTGCAGTACAAATCATCCAACAATCGTTGCATGCTTCTACTTTATGCGCGAATTTTTGATTTTCGATAATCTTCTCAAACGGCATCGTTCGAATATTTCCCATAATCCATGGCTTTATATTGCAAGTATATACATTCCCATGTGAATCCATATAAAAAAATCCTTTTCCCGCGTCGCACAAAAGTGATCGCTTTCCCGTCAACGCAAAAAGCAACATCTGCCTGACGAACCATCCCCTCATATATTCTTTTGGCGTGTTGTGACTGTAATGCTTTCTTGCCAATGTTTCAAGAGTATCCGCTAATTGTTTTTTATTTTTTGGACGAAGATTTGCTTTATCCTCTCCAAAGTATGTCGGAGAACTTGTCGCTATCGTCAACGAAAATTCAAGATTATTCTCATCGCTAAACGTCTGAACTTTCGGAAGTTCTTCTATGTTTCTTTCCATTAATGTAAACGAAATTCCAAGATCTTTCACTCCGGCTTCACGCAAATAATGCAACGACTTCATAATGAGATTAAATCCGTCTGGTATGCCTCGAATTTTGTTATGCGCCTCTCCCAGTCCGTCAATTGAGAGTCGTATGGCAATATTCGGATCGATTTTGATCACTTGTTGAATATCTTCCTTTATTTTTCGCCATAAAAATCCGTTTGTATTCACGATCAACCGCGCTTTCGGCGCAGCTTTTTTAATATGCTCTATCACTTGAGGAAAATCTCTTCGAAGAAACGGCTCGCCACCTGTTACATTGATGTCTTTCAAATACGACGGAAGTTTCAAATACTCTTCAGGCTTTAATTCATCAACCATTTTATTTTGCCAAATGTTGCACATCACGCATCTCGCGTTGCAATTGAGCGTAATGGCGACAATAGCGTTTGTGAGACGATAGGTCACATGAATAATTTAATGATTTATATATAACTTTATCGATAATTCTAATTTTTTTCTCAAACGAATTTTTTTCAGCAAATTTTTTTTGCCATGCTTGATAATTGATAGACCATGGGGAAAAAAATAAACGCTTTATTGATTCTTTCGCATCAAACTGATTGTAGATGATGGTAATATAAGGTTGCAACTCGATCAATGCTTTGATGGGTGTTGATAAAATTGGTTTTCCAAAATAAAAAAATTCTAAAACTTTCTTTGGAAATGAATAAAGATTAAATTCTTGTTTAATGTCGTAGGGAATAATTCCAATGTTAGAATATTTAATATACCCCCCTATTTCTAAACTGGATTTTCTTCCTAGAAAATAAACATTTTTAAATTTTTTTAAGTATGTTATTTTTTTTAAAAAAATATCTTTATTGTCATCATAAAAAGGATCAATATCTCCAATAAATACAAAAGACACATCTGGAAAATTCTCTGTAATAAAAAAAAGCAAATCAAAATCTATTCTTGCATTTATATTTCCAACAAATAAAATTATCCGAGAAGATATTTTAGATAAATCTTCAGGAAGAATAAAACTTTTCTTCTGGAATATGTTAATTTTAAATCCGACTGGAACATTGAAAACTTTTTTATGACGATATCTATTCCTATCAAAGAGAACTTTTGAGTTAGTAAAAACAATATCAACTTGTTTTAATAATTTATATTCAAATATATTCCATTTTTTCTTTTCTTCAAGCCTTTGTGTTGTAAATAAGTCAACACAATCATAAATATTATATTTTTTTTTAAAAAATATATGATTGGGAAGAATTTTACTTTGAAGAGAAAAAGTCCAAAAAATTATATCCTTTCTTTTGTAAATTAAATAGAAAAAAAAGATAAAAGCGTGAAATTGTATTAATGAAATAAAAGAATTTATATA
>CAKZSU010000003.1 GCA_937921305.1 uncultured Patescibacteria group bacterium | reverse complement strand
AAATACCTATGTACATAGGGGGATTGATTTTTTACATGAAGTAAAGATTGTAGATGCACATCCGTCTTGCATTGTTAAAGAATTTACAAAAGAAACTTCGATTTCTCAGGATTCAATACAATCGTTTGCAAATTTAATAGGGCAGGTGAATAGGTACTATAAAGATGAAAAAATTCCGAAAGATAAAAGTCAAGCAATATATGTTCGTTGGATAGAAAATAGTCTATGGAATGGATTGGCTTCAAAGTCTTTTTTTATTTTTTTTGAAGATAATCCTATTGGGATATGTACAACACGTTTAAGTGATGATCGCACGGATGCGAGGATTGATCTTTTTGGTATTCTTCCACAATTTCGCGGAAGAGGATTTGGAAAATTGTTATTATTTGAAGCAATGAAATATCTTTATGCTAATAATCCAAAAAGAGTTTGGGTTGCTACTGCAGGAGAAAATATACAAGCAAATAGATTTTTTCAAAGAAATCATTTTTTATTATCTAATGTTGAGTTGGTATATCATAAGCATGTATAGACTATCATGAAAAAGATATTTATTACAGGGGGAGCAGGATTTATAGGATCTGCTCTTATACATTTATTGAATAAACAAGGTTACGAGACGGCTTCTTTTGATGCATGTTTGAATTTTATAGATAATCCTCAGTATTATCAGAAGTGTCTTTTTTTAAGGAAAAAAATTTATTATCAGCCATCAAAAAATTATACAGGCGATATAAGAGATAAAGATTCTCTTTTAAATGTGATCAATGATTTCAACCCAGATATTATTGTTCATCTTGCGGGATTACCAATGGCAAGAGTTTTAGAAAAATTTAATCATGAAATGATATCTATTAATCTTTTCGGGACGTTAAATGTTTTAGATGTGTTTGAAAAATCAAAAGCTGAAAAGATTGTATACGCATCTTCAAGTATGGCCTATGGTCATTTTCATCAGATACCACAAAAAGAAGAAGCTATTCTTAATCCTATTAATATTTATGGCGCTTCAAAAGCTTCAGGAGAATTCTTTGTGAAGCTTTCTCAGAAAAAATGGGTTATAGTTCGACCAACATCAGTATATGGATTTACTGATTGTGCAAATAGAGTTACACAATTGCTTCTGGATGCAGCATTTTTACGTAAATCTGCATGGATTGTTAGAGGGGAGACATTAGATTTTTCTTTTATAGATGATGTCGCAGATGGTTTTTTAAGAGTAATTGTTGAAGATAAAGCCAATTTTCAAACATTTAATATTTCAAGAGGAGAATCTCGATCTACAATAGAATTTGCTGAAATAGTTAAGGAACATTTTCCTCATTTTACATATGAAATTCGCGATCCTGATAAACAACAAGTATTTCGAGGTCCTCAAGATATTAGAAAGGCAAGACAAATTCTTAATTACAATCCCATGTTTTCCATAGAAGATGGAATCAAAAGAATTATAGAACAAAGCAAGGAGTATAGATTTTATGAAAATTGATTTTTATAAACACAATCTAGAAGATATTGATAGACAAGAATGCATGAATGTTCTTCATTCTCTTTTTTTGACGACGGGAGAAGTTGTATCAAGATTTGAAAAAGCTTTTTCTCAATATACTGGCAATGAGTATGTTGTTGGAGTTAACAGTTGCACCGATGCTCTTTTTTGGCGTTAAAGTACTTTAATATACAGCGTGGCGATGAAGTTATTACCACTCCGTTATCTTTCATTGCTACGACTAATGTTATAGAGCATTGTGGCGGTACGCCAGTTTTTGTTGATGTTGAATCTTCTACTGGAAATATTGATGCATCATTAATAGAAGGAAAAATAACATCAAAAACAAAAGCAATTGTTGTTGTTCATTTGTATGGGCATATGTGCGATATGAAGAAAATTCGAAGAATAGCTGATAAATATAATCTAAAAGTTATAGAAGATTGCGCTCATTGCATTGAAGGTGAACGAGAAGGAATTAAGCCTGGTCAGCTTGGAGATGTTGCATGTTTCAGTTTTTATGCGACAAAGAATATTACATCAGGTGAGGGCGGCGCAATAACATGCCATTCAATAGAGGCGTATGAATGGTTCAAGAAGGCAAGATTGCATGGAATGAGTAAAAATGCCGCTGATCGATATACAAAAAGATATGAACATTATGACATGGAGTTTCTCGGTTATAAAACAAACATGACAAATATTCAGGCGGCTCTTTTGATTCATCAGCTTGATCGGATTGAAAATATTCTGTCTAAAAAAAAGATTATATGGGAAAGATTCGATGATGGGTTTAAGAAAAATAACCGTATAAAAAAACCAAAAATTTTACCAAAAGTAAAGCATGCTATGCATCTTTACACGATATGGGTTGAAAATAGAGATTCTATTATTGAAAAGCTCCAAGATTTAGGAATAGGTGTTGCAGTAAACTATAGACCAATTCATTATATGTCTTATTATAGAAATAAATATAATTTTAAGAAGGGAATGTTTCCAGAAGCAGAGAGAATAGGAAATTCAGCAATAACGCTTCCATTCTATGCAAAGCTTACTGATGAGGAAATTGACTATATTATAAACTGTGTTAATGCATGTGTATGAAATTAATCTCCGTGCATTATTTTTTAGTAGCATTCATTGCTACTATTTTTTTTGTTCTCCCCTTTTTTTGGTTGCCAGATGGGTTTGTGGATTTAGGCGGGGATAGCGGTCGATTATATTTTTTTGATCCTGATTCAGTTTTTAAACAGATGTTCCTTCATCAAGTTCCTCAAGGATTCGGATCTCATATGTATGGAATTCTTCCTTATGTTTTTGGTCTTTCCGTATTAAAAGTTTTTATTCCTTCGATGACCTATTTAATTGCATTTGAAAATGGAATAAAGCTCTTATTAAGTTTTCTTTTTATGTACCTATTTGTCATAGAAATTCTTTCTATTTATAGAAATAAAAAGGATACTTTTATTCAATTTGTTGGAGTTATTTCTGGTTTGGTATATGTTGGATTTATCACAAAATATGGATGGGTCAAATCGTTAGAGACGCATCATTATGTTTTTTTAAATATAGCCATATTATATCTTTTCCTTAAATTTATTTCGACAAATAAATTTATTTTTGCTTTTTTCTTGTTATTGATCACATTTTTTCAATCTCAAAATTTTAGCTTTTCAGCTTCTCCTCAAATTTTTTCATTCTATCCATTTGCGTTAGCTTTTCTTTTTTTATATTGTCGATACATTAGAAATATCATTATTCCTTGGAGATCTTTTGTAGGAATATTTGCGCTATTTGTATTACTTCATGGGTTTCATCTTGTTCCCATGATAGCAACAATTTTCGATAAAGATTCAAGTATAAATAATTACATTTTCTCTGAGGAAACAAAAAAGAATGCCGGACTTTCTTATTTTGATCACAACAGACAATCTCTTGGGAAAATAAGTATGCAGTTGTTTCAACCAGAATATTCATTACAAAGAACGATATTTGTTTTTCTCATTCCCTTGATTGGATTATTGGGATTTATAAAACAAAAATCAAAACTTCTTTCATTGATTGGTATTTTTTTTCTCATAACGTTATTTTTAATCTCTGCAAATATTACGATTATTGGTATCAAAATATACAGAATGTTATTTTCAATTCCTGGATTTATGATGTTCCGATCATTTGATGAGAAATGGCATGGTGCCTTTTCATTTTTTTACACGTTGCTGTTTGCCACATCTTTTTACTTACTATTTAAGAATAAAAAAAATTTTTCTTTTTTTGTAGGTTTTGTAATCATTTTCAGCATTCTTTTAAGAATACTTCCATTTCTAAAGGGAGATATTTATAGAAACGCAATTCATCCAAGCACGAATATTCCAGTTGTATTTGATATTCCTCCTGGTTGGATTAATTCGATCAATGCAGTAAAGAGTTTAAAAGATGATTCAAATATAATATTGATTCCATTAACTTTTCCATATTTTCAAATTTTTTATGGAAATTCTTCTGGAGCATACGTTGGAATATCAACAATTCAACCCTTAACAGGGAGAAAAGATTTTGCCGGTTTTTGGGATTTTGGAGTATATGAGAAAGATCTTTTATATGGATTAAACCAAGAAGAAAAACAAAAAATACTTCAGATTTTTTCGCTTCATAATATTAAATATGTATTAAAAAATTCTGATCAAAGAATTTTTAAAAATTTTTTAGGAAACATGCTTTATAATGATATTCGATTAATCAATAGTAATGACACATATAATGAATTGTTATCTTTTTTCCCTACGAGGAAAATATATCAAGAAGGTTTTTTTGAACTTTACGAAATTTCGAAAGATATTATACGTCCAGCGTTATATATTCCTGATATTATTTATTCTGATAAGAATGAATTATTGTATAGTCAATCTTTTCGGTCTGCATCTATAGATAAGCGATTTTGTGAAAGTTATGCGCTTTGTTATCAATTGAACTCTAATATTCCTAATTTGTCTTTTTATAAGAAATCTCCATTTGAGTATGTTTATGCTTTCACAATAAATGAAGATCATGATCATCCTTTTATTCTTGCTCTTCTTGAATATTTTAATAAACACTGGAATTTGTATCTTGATGGAGAAAAACTTCCTCCTATTCGCGTGAACGAATATGCTACCGGATGGATTATTCATCCTGAAAAGATAAATAAAAAAGGAGAGATTTATGGCGTGATAAAACTTGAGATTCAAAAATATTTTGTTTATGGAAGAATTTTGACTGTGGTTGGAATAGTTTTAATGTTTATCAACTTATTATTTTCTTATAAATGTTCAAAGAGAAATTATTAACGATGAAAAACAAAATTTTATTTTTTTTAGGATTTCTCATTATTTTTATCATCTTTATCCTAGATATGTTATATTTACTTGGAAATCATGACAATCCTTTCATTATAAGCGCTATGCTATATATTTTTCTTGTTATGTATAAGAAAATTTCGAGCAAAGCAACATTTTTTTTTGTTTTATTTTTTCTTTTTTTTATGGGAGCAAGTTATATATATAGAGGTCCTTTCCGAACGACAGAGCGTATTGGAGAATGGTTTTATATATTTTTTCTCATTGGGATGATACAGTATGCGTACGAGTCATTTTTTCTATATAAAAATAAAAAATAGTCATGATTTCACTTATTAAATCATCATTTTATAAAGAATATAAAACAAAATCGTCGCTCATAAAGTTTATCCAAGCAGCAAAACAGTTAAGTTTCGGAGAAAAATGTCAAACATTCGAACGAGCATTTTCTTCGTGGCAAGGGAGATCAGAGTGTGTTTTGTTAAATAGTGGAAGTTCGGCAAATCTTGCGATTATTCAAGCATTGCTAAATTTGAATAGAATTAAAAAGGGAGATCTTGTTGGATTTTCAGCAGTAACATGGTCAACCAATGTCATGCCGCTTATTCAATTGGGGTTGCAACCTGTTCCAATAGATATTTCTCTTGATACATTAAATATTTCTTCAAAAAACCTCGAGAAAATGTTAAAGAAATATCCTTTGAGAATGGTTTTTCTAACAAACCTTCTTGGATTTTGCGATGACATTGATCAGATTCATCGCATATGCAAGAAAGCAAATGTGATATTGATTGAAGATAATTGTGAGTCGTTAGGAAGTGAATATAAAGGGAAAAAATTAGGAAACTTTGGGTTAGCGGCGACATTTTCTTTCTATGTTGGGCATCACATGTCAACAATAGAGGGCGGAGCGGTGATAACCGATGATGATGAATTGGCGACGATGATTCGTATTGTTCGAGCGCATGGATGGGATAGAAATTTAGATTTTGCGAAGCAAGAACAAATAAGGAAGAAATTTCATATAAATTCATCATTTTATTCCCGGTATACTTTTTATGATTTGGGGTATAATCTTAGACCAACAGAAATTACAGGTTTCCTTGGTCTTATTCAGATAAAATATCTTCCAGAGATTATTGAAAAGCGTCAAAAAAACTTTAAATATTTCGCAAATATGTTATATAACCATCCAAATTATTTGCCTATTCGTTGGGATCACATGGATATAGTTTCAAATTTTGCAATTCCTGTGGTTTGCAAAACAACTGAAATAAAAGATGAATTGGTGAAAAGATGCTATGGAATTGTTGAGATTCGTCCAATTGTTGGAGGAAATATGACTTCTCAACCATTTTTTAAAAAGTATGTTCCGAATGTTTATGAAACATGTAAAAATGCAAACTTTGTTCATGCAAAAGGTTTTTATTTTGGCAATAATCCTGACTTAACAAAGAAAGAATTACAAATATTAAAAAGTTTATTTATATCATGAAAAATTTTTGGAATAACAAGCACGTGTTAGTTACAGGAGGATTAGGATTTATTGGTAGTCATTTAGTAGAGAAGCTTCTTTCCCTTCATGCAAATGTTACCATTCTTGATCATGTGAAAGAATATAAATTGAGAAATATTAAGGAATTTTATAAAGAAGTAAAAATTATCAATGGGGATTGCAATAATTTTGAGCATGTCTTTTCTGCATTAAAAAGCCAAGAAATTTTAATGAACCTTGCGGCTCATGTTGGAGGCATTGAATACAATAGAACCCATCAAGGATCGATTATGAGAAAGAATCTAGAAATACTTACGACCATAGTAGAAGCGGCGAGAAAATCAAGTGTGGAGCGAATTCTTCTTGTTTCTTCCGCCTGCGTATATCCTCATGACGCGATAATACCAACACCTGAGGAAGAAGGATTTAGAGATGAACCAGAGCCAACAAATGGCGGATACGGTTGGGCAAAAAGAATGGGAGAGATTTTAGGAAGATACTACGCTGAAGAATTTCATATGAATATTTCTATTGTTCGACCATATAATGCATATGGTCCAAGAGATCATTTTGATTCTGATCGATCACATGTTATTCCAGCTTTGATTCGAAGGATTTTTTCAGGAGAAAATCCGTTGATTGTATGGGGAAGTGGTAAACAATCAAGATCGTTTATTTATGTTGAAGATCTCGTTGATGGAATGATTGTTGCTGTGGAAAAGTATCCTTTTCCAGATCCAATAAATTTAGGTTCTGATGAAGAGATCTCGATAAAAGATTTAGTATGTAAAATTGTTAATTTATCTGGTATTAGTGTTCGTATTGAATTCGATTCTACGAAACCTGACGGAAGTCCAAGAAGGAAGAGCAACAATGAAAAAGCTAAACGATTATTAGGATTTATTTCAAAGACATCTTTGGACGATGGATTGAAAAAAACAATAGAATGGTATCGAGAAAATAATACTTATTTATGATGAGCAAGATTTTAAGAGATCTCGCAATTGACTCCATTAAAAAAGATTTATTTATTCCGGGGAAAACATATATTCCGCCGACGCAAAAAGTGTTTGACGAGGAAGAACTTGTTTATGGCATGCAAGCGGTGCTTGATGGATGGTGGACAGAGGGAAGATTTGCGCAGAAATTTGAAAAGGAATTTGCTAAGGTTTGCGGTTGTAGATATGTTACGCTTGTAAATTCAGGATCTTCGGCGAATTTGCTTGCGATTACTACATTAACATCGTCAGTTTTTGGAGAACGAGCATTAAAACCGGGAGATGAAGTCATTACTGTTGCTTGCGGATTTCCCACCACAGTTAATCCTATTATTCAAAATAATCTTATTCCTGTATTTGTTGATGTTGATTTAAAAACAAAAAACATATTAATCGATGAAATGAAAAAAGCAGTTTCATCGAAAACAAAGGCGATTATGGTTGCTCACGCTTTGGGAAATCCTTTCCTAATAAAAGAAATTATGAAAGTGGTGAAAGAATATAATTTGTGGTTTATCGAAGATTGTTGCGATGCGCTCGGAGCTATGTATGATGGGAAACCTGTGGGAACATTTGGCGATGTTGCAACCTATTCATTTTATCCAGCGCATCAAATAACGATGGGAGAGGGAGGAGCTATTGTTACAAATAACTCGCTTATTTATCGATCCATACGACAATTTCGCGATTGGGGAAGGGATTGTTGGTGCAAAACTGGTCATGATAACACATGCGGAAAACGTTTTGGATGGAAACTTGGCAAACTTCCGTTTGGATATGACCATAAATACATCTATTCCCAAATTGGATATAATTTGAAACTTACGGATATGCAAGCGGCGATAGGGCTTGCTCAACTAAAGAAATTGCCATTGTTTATAAAAAAAAGAAGAGAGAATTTTCAACGATTAAAAGAATTATTGTCTCCATATGAAAAGTATTTTTTATTCAGCGAATCAGAGAAGAACGCTGATCCCAGTTGGTTTGGATTTATGATGGTGATAAGAGATAGTGCTCCATTTGCGAAAAGAGATATTGTGATGTTTCTTGAAGAGAAGAACATAGGGACAAGGAGTTTATTCGCAGGTAATTTATTAAAACATCCCGCATATGCGTCAAGAAAAGACATTCGTATCGCATCTGATTTGTTAAATACAAACATTATTATGGAACGAGGATTTTGGATAGGCGTGCATCCTGGGATAACTGAAGAAATGATTTTATATATACAAAAACAATTTCAAAAATTTATTCAGGACATGAGATGAGACAATTTATATATGAGCAATAATATTAACTGGGATTCATATTTTTATACACGATATAAACCAAAGAAGGATGATTGGAGCAATGAAGATATAGCAAAGTATAAACGATGGTACAAGAATTGGCTTGCATACATAAAAAAGAATCAGCAATTTGAATTTAAAAATACTAAGGTGTTAGAGATAGGATGCGGTATCGGAGCGTTTGTTTCTTTATTGTATGAAGAAGGCTCCATGCCAGTGGGAACAGATATTTCTCGAAAAATACTCGAGAAAGCAAAAAAAATTTCTCCACATATAGATTTCTTTTTTTACAATATCATGGAAACTTTTCCTTATAAGGAAACATATGATTTTGTTGTTGCATTTGAAGTCCTTGAACATGTTCCAGATGTTGGTATTGCTGTGAAGAATATTTTTAAACGTTTAAAACGCGGTGGATATTTCATTGGAAGCACGCCATATCCATATGCAAAGAATATG
Source organism: uncultured Patescibacteria group bacterium (assembly GCA_937921305.1). Taxonomy (GTDB): domain Bacteria; phylum Patescibacteriota; class Microgenomatia; order UBA10105; family UBA927; genus CAKZSU01. The sequence goes on along the minus strand of CAKZSU010000003.1, from coordinate 214,582 downwards.
ACTGACCCAACACATGTAAATGTTCATCTTCCTTTTTTTTGGAAGACTTTGTTTATGACAGAAGGATTTTTAAATGTGAAAACATTTCCTCTTTCTGTTCCTCCTATTCTTTGGGGCATGATGATTCCTCGATATGTTCCTTGGCAAGGATTTGTTTCAACAACATTAATTATTGCGAAGAAGTAAGATGAAGAAGCGTATCTTATTTGAAATTTTTATTATTTTTATTCTCTCCTTGACCCCTCTTCTTTGGATTAGAGATGGATATGTAATTCTTGGACATGATAGCGGATTTCGAGTGAATATTCAGCATCATATGAAGATGTTGTGGCAGACATTTAATACGTCGGTGAATACTGGTGTTGATTGGTCATTATTTAAGGGTTTTCTTATGATTCAATTTCCTGAGTTTGTGATTCAAACACTTTTTGGCTCATTAGAAAGAGCTCAGGGTTTCGTGTTGATTTTTTGGTTTTTTCTTATGGCGATTTCTATGTATATTGCCATGAGTTATTTTTTTCCTAAAAGGACATATTGGTTTCTTCGCTTATATACAAGTATATTTTGGGTATTTAACTTTTTTATTCTTCAGGCATGGTTTATCGCTGAACGAGCGAAATTTTCTTTATATGCGGCGCTTCCGTTATCAATAGTGGTATGTATTGCTGTTTTTCAAAAGAAGATTTCCTTTCTTAAAGGTTCTTTGCTTTTTGGATTATTATATTTTTTCTTGAATGGAGGAGGTTCTCCTCCTTTGTTCGGTGCTTCTCTTATTGTCTGGGGAGTTTCATGGATATATTTATCATTTCTTAAAAAGAACTTTTTTTTCTCATTAAAAGTTTTCATTGGCTTTTTTTGTGTTTTCTTTTTATTGAACGCGTATTGGATTTTTCCTCAAATAGATTTGTTTCGATCAAACTATTCGTCAGCTGTTGCTTCTGAGGGTGGCATTGAAGGGTTGCTTGCTTGGGAAAGAGAAATAAGCAAGCATGCGTCGTTTGTGAATTTACTTCGATTACAAGGTATTCCAGATTGGTATGATAATCCGAATCATCCATACGCATCTTTGTTCTTAACGAATCCTGTTTTCATAGTAATAAGTTTCTTTCCTTTTTTTACTATTATTTTCGGAATGATATTTTTAAGAAAACATATTCCTCAAAAAGAGAAATATTTTTTTTGGTTAGTATGGATTCTTTTAGGTGTTGGATTATTTTTTGCGTCTGGATCTCATCCTCCAACTGGAGAAATATATGCGTTGTTTATGAAGAAGATTCCGGGATTTGCGGTGTTTCGTTCAAGTTTTTATAAATTCTTTCCTGTTGTTTTGTTTTCCGTTGTCGTTTTAAGCGGATATTTTTTACACCATTTCTTTTTTCTATATAAGAAAATACGATTTTTGAAAGTAGTTATTCTCGTTGGAGTACTACTCTATCATTTCCCATTTTTTTCTCCAAATTCTTTTCATTTTTCAAAAGATTTTACGACAAGAGTAAAGATTCCTTTGTATGTGCATGAATCAGCTCAAGTATTGAATAAAGATTCTACAGTTGGAAGAATTATGATGCTTCCTGAGCTTGACAGAGGATTTATTTATAGACCAATAGATACCTATGAATGGGGATACTATAGTCTTGATCTTCTTCCTAGAATTGTTATTAATAAGCCGATTATCGCGAATGATTCACCACACGAAATAGTTCAATCTTTATATGATGCTATTTATAAAAAAAACAAGGAGAAATTTTTTACCATAGCGCATGTTTTGGGAATAACGCATATATTGTATAGAAATGATATCCGATATTCTCCTCACGGAAGAAAAATCTCAAAAGAAGATATTGATAGATTATTTGGAAGTGCATATAAAGATTTTGGTGAATGGTTTATTTATAAAACGGACATTTCTTCTTCTATTTCTTCTGAAGTAAAGAATGATATTTTGTCTTTTGTTTCGGGACCGCATTTAAGTGATTTTGTTTCATCATCTTCAGCAGTGATATCTCTTGATTGGCAATTTTCAATTAACAATTATATTTCAACATTGATTTTTGAGGCAGAGTGTTTTTACTGTTCTGAATTTGATTATTATTCATTTATTTCTTCTATTCATTTACCAAAATCTCGGTATAGAACCATTACAGATGAAAGTATTGATGGAAGAATTGCAGCATCATTGTTTATTCTCCGTGAATATATGAATGCGAAATCTTCTCAATGGATACAAGAATATCAATCAGTTATCTACGATATAGATAAACAATTATCTCGTTTGAGTGGTAGAGAGTTAGATTATTATCGCATTCGGATTTTTGCATTTTTGACGAAACAAAAAGAACTAGGCGATGAGAAGGTTCAAGAAATTCTTGATCCAATGATCGATTCTATTAAGAAGGATCTGTGGCTTACAGATGATCAATTCTATCGATATGGTATTGTTCTTCCTGAATCTGGCGAGTATCGTGTAATGTCTTCAGACAATTTTTTTTCTCAAATTATGTCGTTGGAGAAAGGATATCATCGATTTGCGTTGTCAAAAGATGACTACAAGGAGCATCCTCATTTATTTTTTGTATTAGAGAGGAAGAGAAGTGAAGATTCTCCATCAATATTTATATTTCCCTATTCATACGATTCGCGGTGGCACTTTCCTATTGGTCGTCATGTTATGGTTAATGGATACGAGAATGGCTGGTTGCTATCACCGGAAGAAACGCATAATCTGAATACTACAATGAATCCCGTGTATACACCGCATAGAATATTTCTTGTTGGTGTTTTTGTTACATCTGTAAGCTTGCTGACAATCATTAGTGGCAAAGTGATAAAATTTCTTTTGAATCACAACACATGAATTGGTTTTTCGCTTCTGGCGACGCGCCATTCTTTTTTTCAGAACAATTGCAAACACTATCGATTTTTCCTGACGCATGGCATGGACAGGAAGGATTTGGGTATAGCGCATTGCCGATGCTTTGGATAGATTATCCGTTCAAACTTATTACATTTCTTCTTTTCCAGTTGGGATTTTCGTGGTTCTGGATTGATAAGTTTTGGTGGATGCTTGTTTTTTTCTTGTGTATTGTTGGCGCATATCGTTTAACAAAATCGTGGATTGGAAGTTTTGTGTATTCGATAAATACGTATATTCTTCTTTTATTTGACGGCGGACAATTAGGCGTTGCGTTGGCGTATGGATTTTTTCCGTTTGTTGTTTTGAGTATTATGAAATATGTTTCTTTGGATTCTTCGTTGAGAAGCGCTATTCTTCTTGCTCTTCATTTGGGAACATTGATGATATTGGATTTGCGATTTGCCTATATAGCGTTTGTATTTTTTGCGCTTTTTTTCTTGTATAGCGTAAAAGAAAAACGAATTAGATCCTCTTTAACAATTTTTGTTATCCCGTTTATCGTGATTGGATTAAATAGTTTTTGGATTCTTCCGAATATCCTTGCGAAGGAAAGTTTGCAATCAAGTACGTTATATGAATCGAAAAAAAGCGATCTCTCTTTTTTTAGCGTCGCGGATGTTCCTCAAGCGTTGTCGTTATTGCATCCAAATTATCCAGATAACATGTTTGGCAGAGTATATTTTTTCAAACCTGAATTTTTATTGATTCCGATTCTCGCGTATAGCGCATTCTTTTTTTCGAGATCATGGTATGCGACATTTTTTGGTCTTCTTGGATTCCTGGGGGCGTTTCTTTCAAAAGGAACGCGTGAGCCGTTTGGAACATTTTATGAAGTATTGTTTAACTATTTCCCAGGATTTTTTTTATTTCGAGATCCAACAAAATGGTATGTGTTAATCGCGTTATCGTATGCAGTGCTTATTCCTTATTTTTTCCGTAGGATTTCAAAAAACAAGATTGGTATTGGTTTTTTTTTACTATTTTGGTTATTTTCTCTTCGATATGTTTTTTTAGGACAAGTAAACGGCAATATTTCTCCACCATCGCTTACAGAAGATGCTGTTCGGTTTAAGAATTTGTTGATTCATGACGAGAATTTTGGAAGAGTGTTGTGGCTTCCTCGGCGAGATGTGTTTGGGTTTCATAGCGAGCGTCATCCATCTGTTTCTGCGTCGGTGATGTTTTCTGAGAGTTCAGTGTTAGGAATTCTTCGTGCGTTTGATGATCCAGAGACAATACCGTTGCTTCGATCATATGGGGTTGCGTATATCGTGATTCCTGAAGATATTGAACAAAATATATTTCTTGAAGACTATGTGTTTCATCCTGAACTTCGTTCTCAACTTACTGAGAAACTTGATGCGGTTCTGGCGTTAGAAAGAAAGAAAGAATTTTCCGCTTTGGCGGTATATACTCTTGAACATGTGAGAGACCGGTTTCGAATACAGGGGGAACGAGCGCATGCGGAGATGATACGGGAAGATACATGGCATGTTCGTATAGGAAGAAGAGAGCATGAAGGTGTCCTTCATGTTGACATGTCGTATGATCCAAGTTGGAGATTTATCGTTGGTGAACAGCAGCTCTCTCCATTTCGGTCCGATATGAATTTTATGTATTTTATTCTTCCGCAAGGCGATGAGGATTTTGGAGTTTTAATGTATCTCCCTTCGAGATGGGTGCTAGTCGGGTTTGTCATGTCATTATTTACAATGTTTTTTTCAATCGTTTTATTAAAAGTAAAAATACGTTTATGATACTTATTCTTCATCATGCGCTCATGATAGTGTTGGGAATATGGGTGCGCAGAACATGGATCCGTACTAGTGGTCATGGATTGATGTCATTTTGTTTATCGATTTTGCTCGGAATATTTCTTTCCATTCCATTAACATACTTTTTAAGCATTTTCTTTCAATCTCTTCAGTATGGTGTATATGCCTACATTGTTTTCGTTTCGATATTTATGTTTTGGAAAAGAAAAGAACTATGGAAAAACCAGAAAGAACATTCAATAGGGTATGTCGATTTCGTTTTTTTCGTGATATTTGCTTTATGTTCCGCGTATATCATGCATAAAACTTTCAAAGTTGCGGATGATGGTGGTGTTTATGTTGCGAGGAATACGGTATTTGATATGGGACACGCGCTTTCGATCATTCGATCATTCTCGTGGGGAGATAATCTTCCTTATCAATCGCCATTTATTTCAGGGACTCTTCATATCTATCATTTCATGTTTCATTTTTGGTCCGCGATGTATGAATATTTTGGATTTCCAATTTCTTTTGCGGTCAATATTCCCAGCGCTTTGGGATTCTTGTTCTTGTTTCTTGTGATTTATGCTGTGGGATATTCTTTGTTTCAAAGCAAGGCGACGGGCATACTTGGTTCAGTTTTTCTTCTTTTTCATGGTGGATTTATGTTTATAGATTTTTTTCAACAGCGAGGTTTTTCTTTTTCTTCTTTCTGGCGTCATGACAATTATCTTTTTTCCGGTCCGTTTGATGGATCATGGTATTCGTTATTTTTGACTTTGAATGTGTTTGTCAATCAACGACACCTCGGGTTTGCTCTTGCGATTTTTTTTCTTTTGTATACATCATTTGTGTTTCGAAAAAATACCTATTCGTATAAATTTTTGATAATCTACTCGTTTTTTCTTGCATTATTTGCTTTTTGGCATATTCTTCTTGCTATAGGATTGTATAGTTCTCTTTTTGTCTATCTTATTTTGAATAAAAAATTTCGAGAAGCAATTGTGTTGATCGTTGGAACATTGATCTTTGGAGCACTATTTTACTATCAGTGGATTCCGTATGTTTTGCGAGGAATTTTTGGAATGGTTCAATTGTCTTCGAATGAAATAGTTTCGCATACGATCTCGTCTCTTTCATTGTCTTCGATAGCGATGTTTTTTTTCTTTAACTTTGGGATATCGATTTTCTTGTTTCTTTTTGGCGTTGCAAGAAGCGCAAGAATATTTATTCGTTTTTCTCCTATTATCGTATTAATTTTTATATTCATGGCGATAAATATTCCTTTTGGGATTATTGATCAAAAATATCTGAATATATTGCAAATTATTATCGCGTTATTTAGCGCGCATGGTGTTGTTTCGATATTTGAGACAAGAGGAATCGTCTCAAAGATTATTGGTAGTATTCTTTTTCCGTTTCTTGTTTTGTCTGGTGTGATTGATTTTATGGTAATAAAAAATGATTTTCTTTTTCCTATTTCATCAACAAAAAAAAGCGGGCTCGTGTCTTTAGTTCGAGACTATACGGAGAAAGAGGCGACGATTTTAGGCTATGAAGAAATATTTGATCCCATAACGCTTTCCGGAAGAAAGAGTTATTACGGATTTTACAAACAGCCATTTCTATTTCTTTCTGAATCTGATCGATATAGAAAAGACAAAATTGATAATGTGTTTTTCGCGAGAGACGAAGAAACACTTCGATATGCGATTGCCGATACGAATGTTGATTATATTCTTCTTCCAAAAAATCCACCATCTGATTTTCACTATGCGATTAACTACGATCTATTCATTCAAACATTTCCTATTATATTCGATTCGTTTGATCACATACTTTTGGATGTCTGTAAAAATCGTTGTATGTGATGAGCCACATACTCCTGTTCTTGTTCGGTCATGCCAATGAAAAAAGGAAGAGACACAACTTCCTTTGCCACTTGTTCTGTTACAGGTAGTGAAATATGACGATATTCTTTATACGCTGGTTGTTTATGGATTGGAACTGGATAATGAATGGATGTTTGAATACCGTGTTCTTCTAAATACTTCATAAAATCATTTCTATTCTTTACGCGAATAACATATAAATGAAAGACATGCGTTCGATCTGAAAGATTTTTTGGTAATATAATCGGCAAACCTTGAAGCAATTCTTCATATCGTTTTGCTATCATTTGTCGTTCTTTCGTCCATTGATGAAGATGGTTCAGTTTAACGGAAAGAATCGCTGCTTGAATTGTGTCTAATCTACTATTATATCCTTTGACTGCATGATGGTACCAAGCGGTTCTGCCAATATTTCTTAATAGCGAAACGCGACGAGCTATTCGAGAAGAATTCGTGATAAGGATTCCACCATCGCCAAACGCCCCCAAATTTTTACCAGGATAGAATGAATAACAACACGCATGACCATACAAACCAAGCGGTTTATTTTTATATGTTGCTCCATGCGCTTGCGCGTTATCAAGGATAAGGTAGAGGTTGTATGCCTTTGCGAGTTTCATAAGCGCTGATATGTTCGGCGGTTGACCGTATAAAGAAACAGGAAGAATCGCTTTTGTTTTTTTTGTTATTCGTTTTTCTACAGACAATGGGTCTAGCGTATATGAATCTTCTTCAATATCGGCGAACATTGGAGTTCCTCCAGCGTATGTGACGGCGAGAGCGGTTGAGATAAATGTGTGAGACGGGAGAATGACTTCATCGCCTTTTCGTATGCCGCATGCTTTCAGCGCGAGAAGAATTGCGTCTGTCCCATTGGCTACCCCGATGCCATGGTTTGCTCCTTCGGAAGACGAAAATGTTTTTTCAAATTTCGAGACATCTTCTCCAAGGATGAATGCGTTGTTATGTATCACAGATTGTACTGCCTTAAAAAATTCTGTTTCTAATGGTCTGTGAATGCGCGAAAGGTCAACAAAAGGAATCGTCATAATTGTATGGGAATAGGTTTTCCGTTTTGTTTAAGTGATTCCTGGGCTGCCTCCAACATTGTTACGATTCGAAGTCCTTGCGTTCCGTCTGTTCGTGGCTTCTCATTTCTAAGAATGCATTGAATGAAATGATCGCATAATAGATACAGCGCTTCTTCATCATCGATATGAGGAGAATGGATATCTCCAACGCGATATCGATATTTACTTTGATGAATATTCTCGGGATATTCTTTATAGGTTATTCCTCTATTATAAACTTTGATTTTTTCTATTGGCTCCATATCGTTGTACACGATCATTTTTTTGTATCCAGAGACGAGCATGGTGCGAATTTTTACCGGCGTAAGCCAATTGACATGGATGTGGCCGAGCAAACTTTTAGAGTATCGCACGGTAACATAAACAACGTTTTCAATATCTTTTCTAATATGACACGCGCCAATCGCGATAATTTCCAGAGGATTCTCTTCTAAGAGATAATCCATGATTGAAAGATCGTGTGTGGCGAGATCCCATAAAACATTTGTGTCGTTTTGAAACAATCCAAGATTTGTTCGCACAGAATCAAAGTAAAAGAGTTGTCCTAATTCTTTTTTTTGAATAAGCTGTTTTATTTTCTCTACGGCTGGATGATAGATGAATGTATGATCAACAAGAAGAATTTTCTTTTTTTCACGAGCCATGTTGATTAGTTCTTTGGCGTCAGCTTTGTTTGTTGTCATTGGTTTTTCAATAAGAACGTGTTTGTCTGATTCCAACGCTTGTTTTGCTAAAAGAAAATGAGTTTGGACGGGAGTCGCGATGATAATAGCGTCGGTTTGTTTATCTTGGAGCACTTTTTGATAGTCCATTGTGGTTTTGATGTGGGGATATGATTGTGCGATACTTTTGAGCTTTTTCGGATTAATGTCACAAACATATTGAATATTAGTGAGAGGAATTCTTGAAAGATTTCTAACAAAATTGGGTCCCCAATATCCCATTCCTACAATTGAAATGCCAACGATTTGGTATTTTTTCATATTCTCAAGTTCACGACTATGATACAATCAAAGAATCTATGGAACAACAAGCATGTCTTGTAACTGGAGGAGCAGGATTTATTGGATCTCATTTGGTTGACTTTCTTATACAAAAAGGGTGTGAAGTTATTGTGATAGATAATCTTATCACAGGGAGCGAGTCGAATATTGCGCATCTGAAGGATTACGAGCAATGCTCTTTTCTTCTTCACGATGTTTCGGACCCTTTGGATATAGAGCGATCGATTGATTGGATTTTTCATTTAGCCTCGCCAGCGTCAGTTATTGATTATCAGCAATACCCAGAAGAAACTGCATTGGCGAATGCTGTGGGAACAAGAAATATGTTGATGCTTGCAAAAGAAAAAAACGCGCGATTTCTTTTTGCTTCCACATCGGAAGTGTATGGCGACCCAAAAGAACATCCGCAAAAAGAAACGTACTGGGGCAACGTTAATCCTATCGGTATTCGAGCGTGCTACGATGAATCGAAACGATATGGAGAAATGATGACGCAACTTTATCATCGAATCCATAGTGTTGATACGCGGATTATCCGAATTTTTAACACGTATGGTCCGAGAATGAGAAAAACAGATGGGAGAGTTATTTCAAACTTTATCAATCAAGCTCTTTACAATTATCCAATAACTGTTTATGGAAAGGGGGCGCAGACGCGATCGTTTTGTTATGTGGATGATTTGGTTCAGGGAATATGGGATGTGATGAATTGCGAAGCACTTTCTGGAGAAGTTGTTAATTTGGGAAATCCCGAGGAATACGCGGTGATTGATGTTGCAAGAAAAGTGAAAGAGATGATGCAGTCCTCTTCGGATATTGTGTACAAAGAGCTTCCGCAAGACGATCCAACGATACGACGACCAGATATTACCAAAGTTCTGAATGCGACTGGATGGCGACCGAAAATATCGTTAGACGAAGGGTTGAGAAAAACGATTGAATATTATAGGGAGACTGTATGAAGCTGCAAGATATTGTGTTTCTAGCGATGTTTAGTGTTCTTTTTTCTATACGAATTCCGAAGTTATTTCTTGTTGCTGGTATTCTTTGCTATATCCTTGCCATTCCGTTATTTTCAGCATGGATATTTTTTACCGCGGAACGGTTGATATGGTATGGAAGCGTGTTCATTCTGGCGAGTTTGATTATTCCTGAGAAGAGACAATGTGCAGTAAAATATAAAAGTAAAAGGAGATGAATGACCTTATGAATATTCTTGTGACTGGCGGCACTGGATATATTGGAAGCCATATGGTGAGAGTGTTGGCAAGAAAAGGGATTCGCCCTGTTGTTCTTGATTCATTAGAGCACGGTCACAAAGCGTCAATACCGGATCAAATTCCGTTAGTGGTTGGCAATGTTGGCGATAAAGAAACGGTTCTTCGCATTTTGCAGGAGTATACCATTGACGCGGTTATTCATTTTGCTGGCTATTTGTTGGTGGAGGAATCTGTTCGGGACCCGATTAAATACATGGTGAATAATATCATTCGTCCGGTTTCATTGCTTGAGGCGATGGAGGAAGCGGGAGTAAGGTATCTTATTTTTTCTTCTACCGCGGCGGTATATGGATTTCCGGAGGTTGTTCCGATTCCCGAAGATCATCCAAAGAATCCCGTGAGTCCGTATGGCGTTTCGAAACTTTCTTTTGAGCATCTGTTGTCCGTATATAGCAGGAAAAAGACGATCCAGTCGATAAGTCTTCGATACTTTAACGCCTGTGGGGCGTCATTGGACGGAGAATATGGAGAAGCGCATGATCCAGAAACGCATATTATTCCTCTTGCTATAAAAACAGCGATGGGGCACCGAAAAGAATTCTTTTTGTATGGGACTGATTACGAAACAAGAGACGGAACATGCGAACGAGATTATATTCACATTGAAGATCTTTGTTCAGCGCATTTGGTTGCTCTTGACGCGTTAGCAAATGGACATCAAACAGATGTCTTTAATGTGGCCACTGGAAGAGGGATTACTAACAAAGAAGTCGTTGAAGCGATAAAAAATATAACGCAACGGGATTTTCCTGTCATTGAAAAACCAAGAAGACCGGGAGATCCAAATATTCTTGTGGCGAATCCTCAAAAAATTATGACTACGTTTGGATGGAAACCCCAATACTCTGATATTCAAACGATTGTCTCTTCCGCGTGGAAGTGGCACACCACGCATCCACATGGGTATGAGCATGTATGATCATTGGTATTGATATTAGTCAAATTGTCTATAAAGGGACGGGAGTTGGGCGGTATGTTGAACGAATGGTTAGAGAGGTGATTATTCAAGGTTCGCGCCATCGATATATTTTGTTTGGTTCGTCCCTTCGTCAACGACGCATGTTTTATGAGTTCTTTTCTTCGCTTCCAGACGAAGCAAAGCGGAGAGTTATATTAAAGGTTTTTCCCTTACCGCCAACACTCCTTGTGTTTATTTGGAATAGACTTCATGTTGTTCCGGTTGAATGGTTCATTGGCGATGTTGATGTATTTTGGAGCAGCGATTGGACGCAACCTCCTCTCTCGAAAGCAAAAGGCGTGACAACAATTCATGATCTGACGGTATATCGTTTTCCTGAAAGTTTTTCATTGAATATCGTGACAACACATAGAGAGAAAATGCAGCGATCAAGAACTGTCTGCGCTTATTTTTTTTGTGATTCAGAATCGACGCGACAGGATGCTCATAAATTCCTTGGCATTCCACTAAAGAGCATGACTGTGGTGTATCCGGGATTTGATAGATTATGATCATCGCAATTGATGGGTATGAGGCGAATACACACCGGCGCGTTGGCATAGGTCAATATGCCTACCAGATCATGCGTCATATCCATGCGATCCTTCATAAAGAAAGAGATCATTCAAAAACGAGTGTTCGCGTGTATCTTCCTGAAAATCCCTTTGCTGATTTTCCTGAATGTTCAGATCGATGGGAGTATAAGGTTTGTTCTCCAAAGCGGTTTTGGACCTTTCTTTCACTTCCTATGCATTTACTCATTGATAGACCGTCAGTTGACGTTGTATTTTCTCCAACGCATTACATGCCTCGATATATTCCTTATCCGCGGGTTGTTGCGATTATGGATCTTTCCTTTTTATACTTTCCAAGATTGTTTCGACCAAAGGATTATTATCAATTGCTTCATGGGACAAAGTATTCGGTGAGTCATGCAAGAGCAATATGTACGATAAGCGAATTTACGCGTGATGCTATAATACAAGCGTATAAATATCCGAAAGAGCGTATTTTTGTGACATACCCTGGTTTTTCAATGAATAAAAAAAATATTCAAAAAAATAAAAGAAAAAGACCATATATTCTTTCTGTTGGCACACTCCAACCTCGAAAAAATTATGAACGATTAATCGAGGCGTTTTCTCTTTTAAACGAATTTGAGGGAGAGCTTGTTATTGTTGGGAAAAAGGGATGGTTATATGAATCGATTATTTCTGCGCCAGAGCGGTTTGGCGTACAAGATCGCGTTGTATTTTTAGATTTTGTTCCTGACGAGGAATTGCCATCGTTATACAAGAATGCGGTGTGTTTTGCATTGCCAAGTTTGTATGAGGGGTTTGGGTTGCCTGTTCTTGAAGCGATGGCGCATGAGTGTCCTGTAGTGATAAGTAATGTGTCAAGTCTTCCTGAAATTGCTAGAGAAGCGGGAATATATGTAGATCCCAATGATGTTGAGAGTATTGCTGATGGATTACGAAAAGCCATAACGCAAGACAATACAAAACGAATCCAACAAGGAGCGAAGAGAGTTCAATTATTTTCCTGGGAAACGGCGGCGAAGCAAACGTTGGACATCCTTGAACGTGTGGGAAAGGGAGAGCTATGAGAGGGATTATTGATTTTTGGGTGTATTGTTCTATTTTGGTGGGCTATATTCCGAGTCATACTATCCGATTATGGTTATATCGACATGTGTTTCGAATGAAGATTGGCAACGATTCATCAATCCATTGGCGAGCTGAATTTAATAATCCCGCCGGGATTGAAATTGGTCATAACACAATTATTGGGAATGACGCATTTCTCGATGGTCGATATAAACGAGAAAAGACATCAAAAGGATTTATTCGATATATGCGAGACTTTTTGAATCCCTCCTATCGTCCGTTAAAAATTGGCAATAATGTTTCCATAGCTGGTGAAGTAAGAATTTATACAATGGAACATGATATTGATAGTCCTGACTTTTCGGAGCGATCTGAACCTGTGACGATTGATGATTATGTGGTGATTGGGACCCGGGTAACAATTTTACCCGGAGTTCATGTAAAGCGAGGAGCGGTGGTCGCGTCTGGAGCGGTGGTGACAAAAGATGTCGAAGAATATTCAGTTGTCGCCGGCATTCCCGCAAAGGAGATGCGAAAACGTTCTCGAGATCTTCGGTATACACTGAAATTTGCGAAGTTATTTCAATGATTGTGCATATTCATGAAGGAAAAAACGCCGGAACTTACGATTATTATTCCCAGCTACAATACGATTCACCTCCTCGACGCATGTCTTGCGTCGCTAGGAAAAACATCTCATGAAGTGATTGTTGTTGATAATCATTCTATCGATGGTTCTCCTGATATGGTCAGAACGAAATATCCGTATGTAGCACTCATTCAAAATAATGAGAATGTTGGATATGGAAAAGCAAACAATCAGGCAATCAAGAGAGCAAAAGGATCATATATATTGTTATTAAATTCTGATTGTCGAGCGAAAGAGGGGTCGATTGATAGATTGCTGTTGTTTGCAAAAGAAAAAAAACAGGCGTTTGTCGGCGCAAAATTGTATAACGAGGATGGAACGCCGCAACCGTCCGCAGGTCCGTTTTATACGCTTCCTGTCGTTTTCTGTATGCTATTTTGTAAAGGAGATCAGCTTCATATCACAAGATATTCTCCAAATCGCGCAAGACGGGTTGATTGGGTGTCTGGCGCGTGTCTTTTAGGGCAGAAAGCATCATTTCTTGATGTAGGATTATTTGACGAGTCGATTTTTATGTACATGGAGGAAATAGAGTTTCTTTATCGAGCAAAAAAGAAAGGGTATAAGGTGTGGTTTTGTCCAGATGCCCATGTGATTCATCTTGGCGCAGCAAGTTCAGGAGGCAAAAAAGAGCCGGTGGTTCAAATTTATCGAGGATTAGATTATTTCTATGCGAAACACCTTCCATCGTATCAGAGAACGATCCTTCGCATTCTTTTGAGGCTGAAAGCTTTGTCTGTTATGATCATCTGTGGGATAATACGAAAATCTGATATGTTCAATCTGTATGCGAAAGCTCTTGCGGTTTTTTCATCATAACGCGTTATTTTTGATCAGCATATTTTTGATTGCGTTTATTCCTCTTCTTCCAAAGAGACCGTTGGTTGATATCGTGGGAACGTGGGTCGATATTCGTCTTGAAGATTTTGTCGTAGTTTTTTCCTATGTCGTCTTGGGGATTATCCTTCTTAAGACAAAAGATCGTTTCAAAACACCATTAACCATTCCGATTATTGTGTACTGGATTGTAGGATTACTTTCCCTTCTAAATTCTCTGTTGTTTATTGGGCATCGTCTCCCAGGGTTTTTTCCTCAAGTGGCGGCATTATTTTATCTTCGAGGGATTGAATATATGGGATTGTTTTTTGTTGGATTCTGGGCAATAAAGCGTGTTGAACATCGATTGAAGTGGATTGTTATTATCCTTTCGTTAACAGTGTTTACTGTATTTGTCTATGGGGTGGGGCAAAAATACTATGGATGGCCAGCATTTTCCACGATGAATGAAGAATTCGCAAAGGGTATTCCTCTTCGACTTCCTCCTACGGCGCGGGTTATGTCAACATTCGCTGGACATTATGACTTGGCTGCATACCTTGTTCTTGTTATTCCTTTGTTGGGAAGCATTATTTTCTCGCTGAAACATAGGGCATATCAAGTGCTTTTGTTTGTTGTGACTGTGTGTGCGTTTATTCTTCTCCTATTTACAGCTTCGAGAATTTCCTTTGGGGTCTATCTTGTTGCTATCTCTCTCATGTTATGGTGGAGAAAGAAGAAGATATTGATTATTCCTGTTGTAGTCGCGAGCATTATTTCAGTGAATTTTGTGACCGGTGCGACGGAACGATTTCTGAAAACATTGCGATTTGATGATGTGATTGTTGACTTGTCAACAGGAAAGCCGATTGGATCGGTCGCAAAATTAGAAGGAGATGCTGTAACCCTTGAACCTATCGCTGCTCCCGATGAAGAGAATCTTCCGAAAGGAAGCGGGTTTATCTCTGTTCCTGTGACTTTGACATCAACAATCACAAGCACATCGTCATCGTCTATCCAACGCGTCGAGATCATAAAAAAGAAAAATCTTGCCACTGGTTCTGGAGAAATAGCGACGGTCTCAGGCAGTTTCCTTATTCAGAAAGCCTTTGTGTTGGATATTTCCATTACCACACGGTTTCAGGGTCAATGGCCAAGAGCAATAGAAGCTTTTTCTCGAAATGTATTCCTTGGAAGCGGATTTTCCACGCTCTCACTTGCGGCTGACGGAAATTATCATCGCCTTCTTGGCGAAACAGGACTGCTTGGAACGATATCGTTTCTCGGCATTCTTATTTATAGTTTTTACGCTTTTTTTAAGCTGAGAGATAAACTTGAGGGATTGGAATTAGGTTTTTTTGTTGGGTTATTCGCGGGAATTGCCGGATTACTCTTGAACGCGGTGCTTATTGATGTGTTTCAGGCGTCAAAAGTCGCGTTTACGCTGTGGCTATTGCTTGGGTTCGCGATGGCGATACTCTCTCGATATCAGTTAGATCTATCGTATGTTTCGGTATTGCGACGATTTTTCTTTAATCCTCTCGCGTACACAGTGTATTTGTTTGCATTTGTATTTTTTGTATATCAACGATCAGTTCCTCAGTATTTTATCGGAGACGATTTTACATGGCTTCGATGGGCTGCCGAAGCAAAATTCGATGATATTCCTTCCTTTTTCACTGATTCTTCCGGATTTTTCTATCGTCCAATTCCAAAAATATGGTATTTTCTTTTGTTTTCTGTGTTTTGGTTATTGCCTCAACCATATCATATTGCTTCGATACTATTATTTGGTCTAAGCGCGTTATTTTTGGCGTCATTGCTTTCGTTTTTTGGCGTTCAACGGATGCTTCGTATTTTTCTCATTGCATTTTACATTGTGATGTCCGTTCATCATGAATCTGTGTTCTGGATTTCGAATCATAGTCATCTGCTGGGATATGTTTTTCTTTTGGGATCGTTGCTCTGTTTTCTCTTTTTTTGGAGCGGATTAAAAAAAGGAAAGATTTGGTATGTAAGCGGGGTGTCTCTTTTGTTTCTTTCGATGTTCTCTTATGACATTATGGTTGTCGCTCCGGTTATTGTTTTGCTTTTTGGAGGATTTGGATATAGAAAGTGGAGGTCGTCGATGCCATTGCTTGTCATGATTCCGTTGTATCTGTTTCTTCGATCTTCCGCAAATGCAGTTCCTCCATCTGGAGATTACGGGTACAATCTTGCGCGATTTATTCCCAATAGTATTGCGAATTTTATCGCATATATTGGCGGAATCCTTTTGGGACCGAGGGTTATAGAAGAAATTGCATCGATCCGCGGAGCGATGCGATCATACGCGTCGATTATCACATTTGGAGGATTTATTAGTATTAGTTTTGTGAGCTTCATCGTATGGAAATACAAAACGGTGATATTAAAAGAGCGATGGGTGCTTGTATTGCTTGGTTCATTTCTTCTTACATTAAGTATGTATCTTGGGTTGGGTGGAGCGACTGATCGTTATACGTTGTACGCGTCTGGACTATTTATTCTTTTAGGAGGAGTGCTACTTCATCGCGTGTGGAGTAATTTTTCTTTCATTTTGAAAGGAGCGACTGTTTTTATAGTTCTTTTGTCGTCTCTTTGGAATTATAGTGAATTGCGTCGTTTGGAAGAGCAATGGACATTTGCTGCTTCTGTTACGCAGAGAACGCTTCAAACGATGAGACAACATTATTTCCCTCTTTTAGAGCATAAAACATTTGTGTATGTCAACACACCGATTCGATACGGAAACGCGTGGATTTTTCCTACTGGTCTTGCCGATGCGTTGTGGCATATGTATCGAGAAAGTCCATTTGATATTGTTCAAGTGAATTCTGTTGAAGAAGCATTTGCCTATCCTCATAAAAAAGATTCTGCAAAAATTGTGTTTGAATTTGATCAGGCATACAATCTGCAGCAAGTGGTTAAAGAATAACTTATGAACGATAGAATATTTTTGTTGAGCATTGTGTTGATCTCCGTATTAGGAGCCATCTTTCGGTTATATAAGATAGAGTCTCCAGTTGCTGATTGGCATAGCTGGAGACAAGCGGATACCGCGGCTGTAGCAAGAAATTTTCTTCGATTTGGCGTTGATCCCCTTCGTCCTCGATATGATGATCTCTCAAATATTCAATCTGGAAAGGATAATCCGATGGGATATCGTATGGTTGAGTTTCCTCTCTATCAAGTTTTCGGTGTTGTGGTCTATCGCATGTTTGAATCTTTTGGGATATCTATTGAGAAATCGCTTCGTATTGTTTCAATTATCGCGTCGGTTGTCTCAATAGGCGCGCTGGGATGGTTGGGAAAAGAATTTGGAAATAAAGTAATAGGAATTGGGAGTGCCTTTTTTTTCGCTATTCTTCCGTTTAACGTTTTTTACGGGAGAGCGATATTGCCCGAGCCGTTGATGGTGGCGTTATCATTGGTATCTCTCGTGTTCGCTCATATCTCGAGAATTGATAAGGGGCATAAAGCATATATTTTCGCGGTGATTTCTGCGATCTTTGCATCTCTTGCATTGTTAGTTAAACCGTTTGCTATATTTTTATTAATTCCTTTGGCATGGATGTTCCTTGCGCGTTTCCGATGTTCATTGAGAAGCATAGCGTTTTACGTGATTATTTTTGGTATTTCTATTGGTCCGTTATTCTTATGGAGACAGTGGATAGCGAATTTTCCAGAGGGGATCCCAGCGTATACATGGTTATTGAATGAAGGGAATATTCGATTTAAAGGCGCTTGGTTTTATTGGTTGTTTGCTGAGAGAATAGGAAAATTGATCCTTGGATATTGGGGTGTGGCAGTGTTTGTTATTGGACTTCTTCGAAAAGAATCAATACATTATCGCATATGGTCGTTTTTTTTGCTACTTGGTTCGTTATTGTATCTTATCGTAATTGCGCGAGGAAATGTTCAACATGATTATTATCAAATCTTGTTGCTTCCATGTGTTTCTTTTTTCTTGGCAAAGGGAGCAAATGTTTTTCTTTATCCACCAGAAGTTTTTCACAAGACGATTTCAAGACTTTTGTTCATCGCTGTTATAGCATTTACATGCGCTTTTTCTTGGTACCATGTTCGCGGATTTTACTGGATTAATAAGCCAGAGATTATAGAAGCAGGCAAAGTGATTCATGCGATAGCTCCGTTAGATGCGAAAGTTATCGCGCCATATAATGGCGATACGACATTTTTATATCAGACGAAGCGCCAAGGATGGCCGATTGGATTCGATATAGAACAAAAAATCGATCAAGGCGCGACATATTATATAACGATTAGCCCATTTGACGCTGAAACAGAAGATCTTGCCAATCGATATTCATTGCTTGTGAGAAATGATCGATTTGCGATTATTGAATTAAAATAAAACACAATGAATGTTCTTTTTATTTCTGCAATATTTCCATATCCTTTGTATTCTGGCGGACAAGTTCGAATATATAATTTGCTTAAAAGATTGTCGAAAAGACATGCAATCACATTATGCGCGTTTATTCGCAGAAAAGAAGAGTTAGAATATGTTTCTAAATTATCTTTTTGCAAAGAAGTTTTTCCTATTTTCCGAGGATATGCATGGAACATTTCGTATATGATGCAGGCATTGATAGGACGTTACCCATTTCTTATGAGTACATATAATATTCAAAAAATGAAAACACTTGTTCAACAAAAAGTTTTGAACAATGATATTGTTCATATTGAACCGGCGTACGTATGGCCTGTTGTTGAATCACTAGATTTGAAAACGCTTGTAGTGTGTGAGCACAATATTGAGTACACAATTTATCAATCATACGCTGATCAATACAAACGGTATCCTCTTCTTTCTTCATTGATGCGGCGAGATGTTTATAAATTGCGATATTGGGAAGAATACTCGTGGAAAAAAGCTCAAGCTGTTGTTGCCGTTTCAGAAGAAGATGCTGATGCGATGCGGAAAGTAAAACCAGAACATGTTCATGTGATTCTAAATGGTGTTGATGAAACATTTTTTTTGTATCGTCCCAAAACTATCAATAAGAAAGATGCAACCTGCTTATTCGTTGGAAATTTTCGTTGGATTCAAAATGTGGACGCGCTTGACGCGTTGCTTAATGTTGTTTGGCCAGCTATTCATCATCGATTTCCTTATGCAAGATTGAAAATTATTGGTCAAGATCTTCCGAAAAAGTGGAAGCGATTTCATTCTTCTGTAACATATATTCCTCAAGTTGAAGACATTCGAGACTTTTTATACGAATCTGATATTGTCCTTGCTCCTATTCGTATTGGAGGAGGAACCAAGTATAAAATTCTCGAGGCGATGGCGTCTGGAAGAATGGTGATAACCACAGCAAAAGGAGCGGAAGGGTTGCCCCTGATTCACAAAAAGCATTGCCTCATCGTTGACGATCTTACTGATTGGGGTAATGCTATTGAATTCATTTTTCAGAATTCATCTTTGCACGATCAGATCGTCAAGCAAGCAAGGGAGCTTATTGAAGAACGATATATATGGTCGCAAATAGCGACGAATCTTTCATCTTTATGGGAAGCATACAGGTCTCGATCATAATTCTTCATTACAATACGCCGACATTATTGCGAAATTGTTTGGAATCGATAGTATCGGCGAAGACAAATGACGACTCTTGGGAGGTGATCGTTGTAGATAACGCATCTTCTCCAGAGTATGTCAGGATATTGAAGACAATGGCAAAAGAAAAACCATTTGTTTCATTTGTCTCTTTCATATTTCATAAACGGAATGATGGATTTGCGAAGGGCAACAATATCGGAATAAAAAGAGCGAGAGGAGAGTATATCCTGTTGTTGAATTCTGATACAGTGATACAACAAGGAGCAATACAAAAAACGCTTGCCGTGTTTTCGGATCCAACAGTGGGAGCGGCGACCTGCAAACTTGTTTTTCCTTCTGGCAAGATCGATCCAGCGTGTCATAGAGGATTTCCAACTCCATGGGCGGCGTTCACATACATCATTGGTCTTGAGCGATTGTTTCCTCGAAGTCGTTTGTTTTCTCAATACCATCAGTATTATAAAGATCTTTCGAAAACGCATGAAATAGATGTTCCAAGCGGGGCGTTTTTTCTTATACGACGGCGCGTGATTAATGAGATTGGATTCCTGGATGAAGATTTTTTTATGTACGGCGAAGATATCGATTGGGCATATCGAATAAAACAACGACAGTATAAAATTTTGTTTGTTCCCAACTGCGTTGTTATTCATAAGAAGAAACAAAGTGGAAGAGAAAGCGTTGACAAAGCAATCAAGAGGAAAGCAGATCGTTCGTTTTATGAAACAATGAAACTATTTTATCAGAAACATTACAAAGATCGATATCCTCGGGTCATGATGTGGATTATTTTTTTCATTATCGATATGCGGATAAAAATGGTATGAAGATAGGAATTGATGCGCGATTGATCCAAGAAAGCGGTGTAGGAAGATATATACGAAACCTTGTGAAGTATCTGCAAGAAATGGATCGTGAAAACGACTATGTGGTTTTTTTATCTCCCGAATCTTATGATTCGTTTAAGATTCTAAATGATCGATGGACGAAACGAAAAATTGCTATCCGATGGCATACTCTTGCCGAACAGATTATTCTTCCCTTTCTCTTTTTAAGAGAATGTCTTGATGTATTGCATGTGCCATACTTTACTGTCCCATTGCTCTATCCACGATCGATTGTGACGACCATTCACGATCTTACAATTTTGAAAATGCGAACAGGGAAGGCGTCAACGCGTCTATATCCACTCTATCTCGCAAAATGGTTGGCATACTGTATCGTTCTTTGGATTGGAGTAAAAAAGGCTCGCATTATTTTGACCGTTTCTCAAACGGTGAAAAAAGACATTGTCAAGACATTTCATGTTCCTGAACGAAAAATTATTGTCACCTATGAAGGGATTGACGATGTGTTTAAAAGAAAAATCAATAGAAAGAGATATGTTCAATCACCATATTTTCTGTATGTTGGGAATGTGTATCCTCATAAAAACGCGGAATTGTTAATACGGAGTTACAAGTTGTTTTCAGAGAAAGAACCCAATGCTCCATTATTGGTGTTTGTTGGGAAAAATGATTTTTTTTATGAACGACTAAAAATGATGATAAGGAATCTTGGAATGCAATCGCATGTTCTGTTTTATCACGATGTTGCTGATGATGATCTTTCCTCGATGTATGCGAACGCTTGCGCTCTTGTATTCCCATCAAAGCATGAGGGGTTTGGATTGCCTGCGTTGGAGGCGTTGTATCACCATGTTCCTGTTATTGTTTCTGATATTCCCGTGTTTCGTGAATTGCTTGATCCGTACGCATTGTTTGTAAAGCACGATGAATATGCGTGGGTTGAGGCGTTTCGTACTTTGTCAAGGGGAAGATATAGAATGCAGAAGATTCCATCATCGTTTTTTGACCGGTTTGATTGGAAGAAGCTCGCTGAGTTAACAAAAACAGTCTATGAATCTTGCGCTTGTGTATGATCGTGTGAATAAGTTTGGAGGAGCGGAGCGCGTTTTATTGGCGCTTCATGAAATATGGCCGAACGCGCCGTTGTATACCGCATTTTTTGACAAACAAGGCGCTTCGTGGGCGGATGATTTTACGGTTTATCCGTCATTTGCAAACGCATTTCCTTTTGCGTCGCGTCGGCATGAATTATATTCATGGCTCGCGCCGTTTGCGTTTGAATCGTTTAATTTTGATGGATACGATGTTGTTCTTTCTGTTACTTCGGCTGAAGCAAAAGATATTTTGACAAAACCAGAAGCCATTCATATTTGCTATTGTTTGACGCCAACGCGATATCTTTGGAGCGGATATTATGAATATAAACGCAATCCAATTTTTTCTGCATTTTTATCTTTATTTGGGAGCACCTTAAAAAGGTGGGATTTATATTTTTCTTCTCGTCCCGATGTGTATATCGCTATTTCTTCCTTGGTGAAGGAGCGAATAGAACAGTATTATCATCGAGAAGTCTCGGCAATTATTCATCCGCCGGTGGACACTGAAACATTTGTTCCTTCAAATTCGATTCGTCCCCGATATCTTCCTCAAGAATATTTTCTTGTCGTTGCTCGTCTTGTGCCATATAAGCGAATTGATCTCTTGATTCGCGCGTTTAATCGCATGCGGTTGCCACTTGTTGTTATTGGGAACGGATCAGAAGCGTCGTATCTTCATAAATTGGCTGGTTCAACGATTACATTTATTCATGAGAAATTGACAGATGAGAAACTTCTTGAGTATTATCAGCATTGCGATGCGTTTGTGTTTGCGGGAGAAGAAGATTTTGGAATTGCTGCGGCGGAGGCGCAATCTGTCGGAAAACCAGTCATAGCGTATAGAAGAAGCGGTATCGCCGATATCGTAACGGAAAAGACAGGAGTTTTATTTGACGATCAGACAGAAAAGAGTATCATAGAAGCAGTGCGTATGTTTCAAAATAAACGATTTGATCCGACTGAATGTCGATCAAGAGCGTTAAAATTTTCGAAACACGCGTTCAAACAAAACATGCGTTCGTTCATAAGCAAAACAAAAAAGTCATTTCGTCTATGAAAATTGTTGTTTTTGCCGGAGGACAAGGAACACGACTCTGGCCGTTATCAAGGAAAAAATCGCCAAAACAATTTGAAAAAATCGTTGGAGAAAAGTCAACGCTTCAATTGGCGGTTGACCGACTGCTTCCTGACTTTTCTATCAATGATATCTATATAGCGACGAGCGAGCCGTATGTTCCTATTGTATTAGAACAATTGCCTACTATTGATCCTCATCATGTGATAGGGGAACCATCTATGCGAGATGTCGGACCGGCGGTTGGATTGATGGCGGGTATATTAAATAGAGAGTTTTCCGATGAGCCAATGGCGATTCTCTGGAGCGATCATTTGGTGAAAAACGAAGTATTGTTTCGTCGGTTATTGTTCATTGCGGCAGGATTTGTTCAGCAACATCCAAAAAAAATCGTTTTTATCGCGCAAAAGCCTCGATTTCCCAGTGAAAATTTGGGATGGATCGAGTATGGAAAAGTGGTTTCCGTCGAGGATGGCGTATCATTGCATCAATTAATGAATTTTCAGTACAGACCTGATAAAAATACGGCGGGAGAGTACTATAAAAGCGGAAAACATGCTTGGAATCTCGGGTATTTTGTGACAACACCGTCGTTTCTATGGGGATTATATCAACAGTACGAGCCAAATCTTCACGCCGATTTGTCTCGAATCGTCCACGCGTGGCAAACCGCTGAATTTCAAGATGTGTTTCACTCGATTTATCCAAAAGTTGAAAAAATTCATTTTGATAATGCTATTTTAGAAAAATTGTCAACAGCGGATGGATTAGTTATTTCTGAAAATATCGAATGGAGCGATATTGGCGCGTGGGAAGCGCTTAAAGAAGCTTTGCAAGAGACGCAAGAACAAAATGTGACGCGAGGAAAAGTGCTGCTTACCGACACAAGAGATTCGTTGGTCTATAACTTTACTGATCAAATGGTTGTTACAATTGATCTTGATGATTTCTTGGTCGTTAATACATCTGATGTCGTTATGGTATGCAAAAAATCTTCTGTTCCAAAAATCAAAAAATTAGTGGAAAGCTTATCTGGAACAGAATACGATAAATTAACATAACATATTCTTCTTTATGTACGCGATTGTCAAGCGTCTTATCGACATCGTCGGAAGCATTATTCTTATGATTCTTTTCTTTCCTATTTGTGTGATTACCGCGATTGCGATTGTACTGGATACACCCGGTCCGATTTTTGCGGATACACCAAAGCGTGTTGGAAAAGATGGGAAGTTATTTAAGCTCTTTAAGTTTCGGTCAATGTTTGTGAACGCGCATGAAATACTGCGAAAAGATCCAAAAATGGCGAAATTATATCACGAATATAAACACAATAGTTATAAATTGGTTAATGATCCTCGAGTGACGAGGGTGGGAAAATTCATTAGAAAACACTCGATTGATGAAATTCCTCAGCTTATCAACGTGATCAAAGGGGAAATGAGTTTAGTTGGAC
Source organism: uncultured Patescibacteria group bacterium (assembly GCA_937921305.1). Lineage (GTDB taxonomy): Bacteria > Patescibacteriota > Microgenomatia > UBA10105 > UBA927 > CAKZSU01. The sequence continues at coordinate 190,530 of CAKZSU010000003.1, read as the reverse complement.
CTCGTCCGTATTATCCAGACGAGCTTGAAGAGCAACAACAAAAATTTCCGCAAACGCGAGAGTTGGTAAAAGTCGTGTTGTCGGCAAAGCCAGGCATGACAGGGTATTGGCAGATATCAGGAAGAAGTCAAGTGAATTTCGATAAGCGAATTCAGATGGACGCGGAATATGTGCAACGACAGTCTATCCTCTTTGATCTCATCATCCTGCTGAAAAGTCCATGGGCAATGATTACTGGAAAAGGCGCGGTTTGATTGACAACAGAAGAAAATTTTTGAAGAATAGATAGTATGGTTCAGAACAAACATAACATCATAAAAGATGCCAATGAATTGAAAAAAATCGATTTAACAACGGAAGCTCCTCGTGGAACAACAGAAAATACAAAAAAACGGTCGCCTATTAAAAAGATCCTTTTGATGCTGTTTGCATTTCTTCTTGTTCTTGTTCTTCTTATTGGAGGATTGGGTGCATTTCTTTACGCTCGCGTTGGAACACCGGCGAGAACGCTTATTGTTCAAGGCCAGACAATTATGGATACCGGAAGAGCTTTGATGGATGCGATAAAAACACAAAATATTGATCTAACAAAAGAGAAATTGCAAACATTGAGAACTGAATTGATGCAAGCGAGACAAACATATCAAGAATTGCTTTGGTTACAATCCGCTCCATACATCGGGGTATATGTCAAGGATGGAGAGCACGCGTTCAACGCCGCTTTTGCCGGATTGGATGCTGCTGACAAGGCAATTGCAGCTATTGAACCAAATGCAGATCTGCTGGGACTAAAGGGAAACAGTTCATTTAGTGCTGGATCTGCGGATGAACGAATTCAGATAGCGGTAAAAACTATGACTGCGCTTATTCCACAAATCAACGCAATGGCGCAAGACATTGATGTGTTGCGAAAAGAATTAGAGCAGATTGATCCTATGCGATACCCAGAAGAATTTCGAGGGATAAAAATTCGTAGTCAGCTTATGAATGTGATGGAAACAATTGAAAATGCCGCGAATTTGTTTATTAACGCCCAGCCGTTATTAACAAAACTTCCTGAAATTCTTGGCGAACCGATAGAGAAGCGATATCTTATTTTATTTCAAAACGATAAAGAGCTTCGTCCAACTGGCGGATTTTTGACCGCATACGCACAATTTCGTTTTGTTCGAGGGAAAGCAATTTTAGAGCGATCTGATGATATTTACAAACTTGACGAAGCGAAGCGAAAACGTTTTCCGGCGCCGAAAGAAATTCTTACCTATCACAAAAGCGTGAATGAGTGGCATATTCGCGATAGCAATTTGTCTCCTGATTTGAAAGTTTCCATGCAACAGTTTGAAGAGATGTATGAAACTGTCGCTGGAAAGGAGCGAATTGACGGAATTATTACAATCGACACACATGCGTTTGTGGAGTTTTTACGAATTCTTGGGCCGTTATATATTATGGGTAGAGAATTTAGCGTTGAAAACGATCCGCGATGCGATTGTCCAAAAGCGGTCTATGAATTGGAAGATTATGCTACTCGTCCCGTTAATTATATTCGAACAGATAGAAAAGATATTATTGGTGTGTTGATGCAGACCATGATGCAAATGGCGTTAGGAACGTCTCCGTCAAAGTATTGGGGACAATTGTTTCAAGTCGGATTAAACCAAATTTATGAGAAGCATATTATGGCGTATTTTAAAGATCTCGAAACGCAAAAAGCCGTGGAAGCGTTCAATATGGCGGGAAGAATCATGACAAAAGAGGAAACCGCCTCTGTTTTGAAATATCAAGAAGGAGAGGAATGGGATTATCTTCATGTGAATCACGCCAACATGGCTGGACAGAAAGCGAACATGTTTGTAAGAGAATCATTCACGAAAGATATTACCATTAATTCCGATGGAACTATTACAACAAAACTTGTGGTTGATTATAAAAACCCATTTCCAGGGTCTGATTGCAATCTGGAACGAGGAGGGCTTTGTTTAAACGCGCCGCTTCGAAATTGGGTTCGGGTTTATGTGCCAAAAGGAAGCACATTGCTTGAAAGCAAAGGGACAATATCTCCATCGTCGAGCAAACCGCAAGACATGATCGTGTATGAATCGCTGGGAAAAACAGTATTTGAAGGATTTCTTATCGTAAATCCAAAAGGAATTGCCAGATTGGAGGTAACATATACGTCGCCAATCCGAGTTGATCGAACATATAATGTTTTAATTCAAAAGCAACCGGGAACGTCTGGACAAGAATTTGAATTGAGAGTGAATGGAAAGATACGGTCTTTCATCTTAAATACCGACACAGAAGTAACCATTTCGCTGTAAATTTCATGAAAAAAAAGCTGTACACCGCAGAAGGCGTTATTCTCAAAAGAATAAATTATCAAGAGAGCGATCGAGTGATAACCATATTCACAAGAGGATATGGAAAGATAACTGCCATCGCAAAAGGCGTTCGCAAAGTGTCAAGCAGAAGAGCTGGACACTTGGAAGTTTTTACGCAGGCTAGGTTTGTTTTTTATCAAGGAAAAACATGGGATCATATCACCGAAGTATTTTCTCTTGCGCAGTTTGAGTCATTTCGACGAGATTTGACACGGGCAAGTTTTGCGTATTACGCGTGCGAGCTCCTTGATTACCTTCTTCCAGATCGTCAGAGTCATGAATATGTCTATGATCGGTTTATCCGATCGCTTCAAACAGTATCAATGCAATCATCTGTAATTGATTTGCAGAAAGAGATTTATGAATTCGCTTTGCATATCCTTCGACTGTTAGGATTTCTCCCCGAATCGCATTATGTTCATGAATCGTCGATTCATCGATTTGTCGAATCCATCACGGAAAGAAAATTAAAAACAGTAAAACTTCTCTCATTAGTTTGATATTTGATATAATCACGCATATGACCTCTCTTGATGCGATTGTTTCATTGAGTAAACGACGAGGATTTGTTTTTTCTGGTTCTGAAATTTATGGAGGATTGGCGAATTCATGGGATTTTGGTCCTGTCGGCGTTGAATTGAAACATAATATTAAGTCGTTGTGGTGGAAGATGTTTGTTCATGGCAGAGATGATATCGTTGGAATTGATGCGTCCATCATGATGAACGCGAAAGTGTGGGAAGCATCTGGTCATGTCGCAAATTTTTCTGATCCGATGGTTGAGTGTAAGGTTTGTCATGAACGTTTTCGCGTTGATCATTTCTTTCCAAACAAAGAATTCATGGCGATGGAGGATGATTATCTCGAGCAACAGAGACGACTAAAAGAAGAAATTCCATGTCCGTCATGTCAAAATCGTGAGTGGGATGTTCCAAAGAAATTTAATTTGTTATTCCCCGTGTATCTTGGTGCCGCGGAAGGAAGCAAAAATCGCACCTATCTTCGAGGAGAAACCGCGCAAGCGATGTTTGTTGATTTTCCTTTGGTTCAGACAGTAACGGCAAAATCGTTGCCATTTGGCATTGCACAAATTGGCAAGGCGTTTCGAAATGAAGTAACCCCGGGAAACTTTATTTTCCGGACAAGAGAATTTGAGCAAATGGAAATTGAATATTTCTTTCCTGAGCCAAAAGAAGAGAGAGAGTGGCAGAAAGTGTTTGAGTATTGGCGTCAAGAAATGTATCGATGGTTCCATGCGGTTGGCATAGATACATCAAAAGTTCATGAAATTGAGATTCCAGATGGTGAACGGGCGCATTACTCGAAACGAACGATTGATTTTGAATTTGAGTTCCCCTTTGGCCAGAAAGAGCTCTACGGATTGGCGTATCGGACAAATTTTGATTTACGCAATCATCAGACTATGAGTGGAAAAAGTATGATCTATAAAGATTCTGAAACAGGGGAGGAATATATTCCCCATGTTGTTGAGCCGACATGGGGCGTTGAGAGAACTGCACTTGCGGTTTTGTGCAGCGCGTATCATGAAGAAGAGCGAAATGGGCAAAAGCGAGTCGTTCTTCGATTCAAACCATATCTTGCTCCATATAAAGTCGCTGTGTTTCCGCTTCTTCGCAATAAACCGGAGATCGTTGAAAAAGCAAAAACTGTCTATGCGATGATAAAAAACTATGTCCATGCGGTGTGGGATGATCGAGGAAATATTGGAAAACGATATTTTTCGCAAGATGAAATAGGGACACCGTGGTGTGTGACCATTGATTATGAAACCTTAGAGAATAATACGGTAACGATTCGCGATCGCGATACAACAGAGCAGGAACGTATCGCTATTGATGATCTTCCGTCCTATGTGTTATCGCATCTTGCGGTATCATAGAATAGTACTGACTTATATATGAAGCATCGTTGGGCACTTGCAGGCATAGTTCTTGTTGTTCTCTTATTGTTCGTTGGAATTATTGGCGGTGGCATAGCGATATATCGGACAATAATTGGACCATCTTCTTCTCAAACAACGCAAAAAGAAGAAGAATCTCCTTCAACATTGCTTCCCGTAAACACCTCGATTCGCGTATCTGTTCGCTCTTCTTCAAAACCAAATACAATCGATCTTGTGGTGTCGAATTTAGAAAAAAAGTATCAAGGGATTTCGTATGAAGTAACATATGAAACAAAAGGAGCATTTCAAGGAGTGAATTCTGGTTCAAGACCTCTTGATGTGACTGACAAAGATGAGTCTGTTAAAGAAGTATATTTAGGAACTTGTTCAAAAAATGTTTGCGTTCCGCATATCGGCGTTTCCTCTGTGTCTGTCGACCTTATTCTTATTGATACAAAAGGAAAGAGAAGCAGATACTCTCAAGACTTCCCCATTTAAAAGTTTTTTTCTATTTCTCATTTTGATAGATATGTTTTGTGTGTTTTATGTGAAAAATCCTCTTGACTTTTTGTGAAAAATGGGTAAATATGGATAAAGATGGGAAAAAATGGTAAGATCTAAGTCATGAAGTTATTCCTTGGGGAATATGAACACGTTTCAGACGATCGAGGAAGAGTAACACTGCCGCGGAAAATACGACAAGAGATAAGCGGGGAGATTGTTATATTGTCGCGAGGATTTGATCGGTGCATTTTTGGTTTTGATCGAGAATCATGGGGGAGAGAAGCTGAAAAGCACTTGGAAGGACCGCTTATTGATCAGCGAGCAAGAGAGATTCGGCGATATCTTTTTTCAACGGCGGAAAGTGTGGATATTGATCGTTTAGGACGTATTCTCTTGCCTGCCCACCTCAAGGAGTATGCTTCGATAACAAAAGATGTGATGGTAATTGGCGCGGGAGATCATTTTGAGATGTGGGAGAAAAATGCGTGGGAGCGCCAAAGAAAGAATTCATGGTCTTCATGACAATGTCTTACCATATTCCGGTATTGCTTAACGAATCTATTGCATTTTTGAATGTTCAAGAAGGCGCGTGGTACATCGATGCGACGGTTGGAGGCGGAGGGTACACAGAAACGATACTAAAAAGACATGGAAATGTTCTTGGGATAGATCAAGACGTGGACGCGATAACATATACGCGAGAACGACTGAAGAGAGAACTGCCTGAAAAACATGAAGGAAGAGAATATATTTTGATTCATGAGAACTTTAAAAATATAGAAGCGATTGTTAGGCAGGAAAGAATAAGCGAGGTGAAAGGGGTAGTGTTTGATCTTGGGGTATCAAGTTGTCAGCTTGACGCGAAGAAGCGAGGATTTAGTTATCGGTATCTAGACGCGCCTCTTGACATGAGAATGAATAGAGATGAAACACAAACGGCTTCTTCCATCGTCAATACGTATACGAAGGAGGAGCTCTATGAAATATTTGCAAGATATGGTGAGGAAGAGCGTGCTTGGACAATTGCTAACGCTTTTGTTCTCGCCCGTCGTGTAAAGCCAATTGAAACAATGGGAGATATTGTGAGTATTGTTTCAACTGTCGGCGGAGATAAAGAAAAGACGTTATCAAGAGTGTGTCAAGCGTTGCGAATTGTTGTTAATGACGAGTTGACGGTCTTGCGAGAGGGGTTGCTTGGGGCCGAACGCATTCTTTCATCGAAAGGACGATTAGTTGTGGTGAGTTTTCATTCGTTGGAAGATAGAATCGTAAAACAATGGATTCGACGTCCGGCATGGAAGATCCTTGCCGATGTTGTCAGGCCGAGCAAAGAAGAAATAGATCGGAACAAACGAGCAAGAAGCGCAAAGCTTCGAGCGGGAGAAAAACTATGAATCGAATTATTCGTTACGCATATATCTGCATGACGATAGGAGTCGTTATTTCTTTCATTATTCAATTAGTGGTTTCAAATCAAATGATGATCTACAGCGATAAACTTGCATATATTACGAGAAGAATTCAAGAAGTGGAAGAACAGAATGATATGCTCCGAAAGATACTTGCTGAACAACAAACGATAAAAAGAATTGCGGAAGAAGCAAAAAAACGAGGATTTATCGAGCCGTCGCCAAACGCTATAATAACCATTGATTCGGCTTCTGTTGCTATTAAACGATAATGCGAAACGCAATGCAACGACTATGGATCGTATTTATTGGTATTAATCTTATATACATTGGATTGTTTCTTCGATTATTGTACTGGCAGGTTATTCACGGCAAAACGCTTAGGACACAAGCAATCGCGCAATATGGAAAAACGATACCTTTGCCGTCAAAACGAGGATCGATCCTTGCGTCGGATGGTTCTCCGTTGGTGCTGAATCAACCATCGTATCTTGTGTATGCAGATCCATTTCTTATAGACAATCCACACTATTTTTCTCGACAAATCGCTTCTGTCCTTCCTCACTTGTCAGAGACTGCGATTCGTGACCGGATTGCTGATCCACAGAAACGGTGGGTTCCAATCGCGAGGAAAGTTTCAAGTGAAACAAAGCGATCATTAGAAGAATTGGGATTGAAAGGGCTTGGGTTTGAAGAATCATTTATGAGATTTTATCCAGAAGCGTCTATGGCAGCACACTTGCTTGGGTTTGTTGGGCAAGATCAAGATGGAAAACCAGAAGGATACTTCGGTATCGAAGGATATTATGATCGAGAGCTTTCGGGAAAGGATGGAGTGTTGATTGAAGAACGAGATGCGAAAGGAGCGCCGATTCTTTTTGGCGAATCGGAGCGCGTTGAGCCCGAGCATGGAAGGACATTGGTCCTATGGCTTGATCGATCAATTCAATTTATTCTTGAACAGCGATTATTGGAAGGGATCGAGAGATATGGCGCAGAGAAGGGTATCGTGATCGCCATGGATCCAAAGACAGGCGGCATTCTTGGCATGGCATCGTTTCCAAATTACGATCCATCACGATATGAAGAATTTTCTCAAGATATGTACAAAAATCCCGCTGTGGCGATGACGTACGAGCCTGGATCGATATTTAAACCATTGATCATGGCTGCCGCACTGGATGAAAAGAAGATTTCAAAACATACAACTTATGAAGAAACAGGTCCTATCGCTATCGGCATCTATAGAATTAAAACATGGGATGATAGATATAGAAACACTGTTAGCATGACCGATGTTTTGAAATATTCTTCAAATGTTGGTATGGTGTTTGTTATGAGGCAAATGGGAGGACAACGCATGCTTTCATATATTCATGCGTATGGATTTGGAGAAAAGACGAATATTGATCTTCAAGAAGAAGCCTCTGGATTTCTTCGAACCGAGAGGGAATGGAAGGAGATTGATTATGCCACCGCTTCGTTTGGTCAAGGAATCGCGGTGACGCCGCTCCAGCTTGTTCGAGCTGTCGGGGCAATCGCGAATGAGGGGAAGCTTATGGAACCGCATGTTGTAAAAGAGTTAAGGGATGCTCGTGGAAATACTCAAACAGTGAGACCAAAAGAAGTTCGTCGCGTAATATCGAAAGAAACTGCCAAGACGGTTACAGAGATGATGGTGGAATCGGTGAAATATGGAGAGGCAAAATGGGCGGCTCCAAAAGGTTATAACATTGCCGGAAAGACAGGAACGGCGCAGATACCGGTTGATGGACATTATGACAAAGATCGAACCATCGCGTCGTTTATTGGACTTGCTCCGGCGGATGATCCGGCGTTTGTTTTATTGGTTATTCTTCATGAGCCAAAAACATCGCAGTGGGGGTCGGAAACAGCAGCACCGTTGTTTTTTAAGATTGCAAAAGATTTGTTTCGATATTTAGGTATTCCTCCTTCAAGATGATTCATATGATCATTCGCTGGGTATGGTCGAATCGCGTTGATGGAGACATGAGAGATAGAGCTTATATCTCTTTATTTCTTAGGAAAAATTCTATTACTTATCCTCTTGTCCTCCCTGAGCAGACGCATGGAAATCAGGTTGCTATTGTTCAGGATTCTTCTCAAGATATTATTCCATGTGTCGATGGTATTATAACCGATCGGCATATTGCGTTAGGCGTCCTTACTGCAGATTGTCTTCCTATATTGTTATACGACAAGACGCATGGCGTGATTGGTGTTGTTCATGCTGGGTGGAGAGGTGCATATAAGAATATTATCAAGAGCGCGCTAGATGCGATGAGAACGATAGGAGCTCAAAGAGATCATATCCATGTGATAATTGGTCCTCATATTCGCTCGTGTTGTTATAGCGTGGATGAACAGAGAAAAGAACTGTTTGAGTCGGCGTTTGGTTCGTCAGTTATTGTTTGTCGTGATGGACGGCATGCGATTGAATTGGAACGAGTCGTAACATTGGAACTTAAAGAGTATGGCATCTCCGATGCCAAGGTTATGGTAGATTTGGATTGCACATCGTGCAGAAATGATCGATATTTTTCTTATCGCAGAGATGGCAAAGAGTCTTTTGGGGAGCAGATAGCGATTATTTGGTTTGAGAAGTAAAATATCCATATTATGGCGCGCATGCATTTTGTCGGGATTAAAGGCGTCGCGATGACCTCTCTTGCTGTGTGGGCAAAAGAACAAGGGCACGAAGTAACCGGATCAGATATTCCGGAAGAATTTCCAACAGATGTTGTATTACGATCGATTGACGTTTTTCCACATACAACATTTTCTCCAGATCATGTTTCAGGTGATATGGTCATTTACACAGGTGCTCACGGCGGGCGAGAAAATGTGGAAGTGATCGAAGCGATGAAGCAACATATTCCATCTCTTCCTCACGGCAGAGCGTTGGGGAGGTTTATGGAGCCGTATCGTCAGATTTCCGTGGCCGGATGTCATGGAAAGACAACAACAACGGCGATGATCGCGACGATTTGTATGCGAGCAGGCATTGATCCATCCTATGTTATTGGTTCAGGGGAGGTGCGGGGGTTGGGTCTTCCGGGGCACTATGGAAAGGGAACATATTTTATAGCTGAAGCTGATGAATATGCGACAGAGCCAGGTTACGATCATACCCCGCGGTTTTTATGGCAAAAGCCAGATATTCTTGTTGTCACTTCAATTGATTATGATCATCCTGATGTGTATACCGCGCTTGACGATGTTGGAGGGGCGTATCAACTGTTGGCAGAAAAATCTTGTATGATTGTCGCAAATGCCGATGATGATGGTATTCGTAGCTATCTTCTTTCTCGGTATCAAACAATCGTTACTTATGGCATCTCGAATGGCGATCTTATTGTTCGATATGGCGAACAAAAACCATGGGAGAACAACGGCGTATTTTATGTTCATGGGGAGGAGATTCCTGTTGTCTTGCGAATTCCCGGAACGCATAATCTGTTGAACGCTGCCGCCGCGTTTCTTGTGACAAAGCAGATTGGGATTGAGACTCAACAGATCATTGATGCACTTGCTCATTTTGGGGGTGCGTCGAGAAGATTTGAGTATATTGGTCAATATCATGATGCGCTCGTCATTGATGATTATGCTCATCATCCCCGTGAAATAGTCGCCACAATCAACGCGGCTCGATCCTGGTATCCAAATCATCGAATTCATGTTATATTTCAGCCTCACACATATTCACGAACCGCATCGTTGCTGAAAGAATTTGGAATGGCGTTCATCGAAGCAGATACTGTTGGTATTTTGCCAATTTACGCGTCAGCGCGGGAAAAAAAGCAAAAGATGCAGAGCGAGACGGTTGTTAAAGAAGCGCAAAAGCATCATCCTTTTGTATTTTTTTATTCGTCAGTAAAAGATTTTTTAGAGCAATCGTGGTCAAAACATGATATTATTCTTTCTCTTGGCGCTGGCGATATTGGTCGTTATATGAAAGAAGCGATACAAAAACAATAACAGCATATGGATAGTCTTTTCGCATTGCAACACGCGTTAGGTCCAGAGTGCCGATCAAATGTTGTGTTGGCTCCATACACAACAATGAAAATTGGCGGTCCGGCGGATTTGTTTATCGAGGCAAAAACGCGAGACACACTCAAACGAGCGATTCTTGAAGCAATACGCTATGGCGTGCCATACACGATTCTTGGGGGAGGATCAAACGCCCTTATTGGCGATAAAGGCGTGCGAGGATTGGTGATTCGGAATATGACGCGAGAGATTGCCGTGAAAGGTATGAAGGGGAAATATAAATCAGGTCAATATGCTGAAGATGTTTATGTAAAAGCTGACTCTGGCGTTATTTTTAACGCATTTGTTCGATATTGCATAGAAGAAGGGTATCAAGGAGTGGAGATGCATCTTGGACTTCCGGGGACTGTGGGAGGAGCAATGTATATGAATTCAAAATGGACAAATCCGGAAGGATATGTTGGGGATGTGGTGTACAGCGCGGAAATTATTACGCCACAAGGAGAGGGTATGGTCGTTCCTCGTTCGTATTTTCAATTTTCCTATGGCTCAAGTATTATCCAAAAAACAAAAGATGTTGTCCTATCAGCTACATTTGTTTTGAAGCGATCGACGCGAGAGGTTTTATGGAATATCGCAAATCGAAGCATGGCATATAGACGGAGAACCCAACCGCAAGGGGTGTTATCCCTTGGATGCACATTTCAAAATATTAGCAAAGCGAAGGCGATGATGATCCCAACGCCGCTTTATACCACATCGGCGGGATATCTTATCGATCACGCTGGATTAAAAGGGTATACGATTGGAAGAGCACAGGTTTCTCCAGTGCACGCGAATTTTATTGTGAATCTTGGCGGCGTGACAGCAAAAGAAGTTTTGGATCTTATCGCGCACATACAAGCTGAGGTCAAAAAGAAATTTGGCGTAGAATTAGAAGAAGAAATTGTAAAAATCGGAGAATTTTAATATGGAAAAATTTATCATTAACGGCGGTGTTTCTCTCAAAGGAGATATTCGATTGCAAGGAGCGAAGAATGTTGCGCTCAAAATGTTCGTTGCCGCGCTCCTCACGGAGGAAAAGATCATTCTTCATAATGTCCCTCATATTCGGGACATAACGATGATGGCGGAAGTTATGAGCGAGCTTGGCGTGTCTGTGACTATGGAAGAAAACACGGTTACGCTTTTATACAGAGGAAATGGAGAGACGCTTGTTCCTCTTGAAGTCGGCTCGAGATTGAGAACATCATCCCTTGTATTAGGTCCGTTACTTGCGAGAAGATATAAGGCAACCATTCCAAATCCTGGTGGGTGCAGGATTGGCGCAAGACCAATCGATCGTCATATCGACGCGCTGCGGGCAATGGGCGCGGATATTGAGTACGATTCTTCAGATGGGTACTTTCACGCTCATTCAAATAGTCTTCGCGGAACGACAATTCGGTTTGAAAAGAATACGCATACAGGAACAGAAGCCATAATTCTGGCGGCGGTTCTTGCGAAAGGAACAACGGTTATTGAAAACGCTGCGAAAGAGGTGGAGATTGATGATCTTATCGCGTTACTTTGTCAAATGGGCGCGCGCATTGAGCGAACAGCATCGGGTAGTATTGTGATTGATGGCGTCGATTCGTTGCACGGAGCGGAATACACTATCATGGGAGACAGAAACGAAGAAGTTACTTTTGCAATAGCCGCGGGCATGACGCAAGGAGATATTGTTGTTCACGATTCTCAGAGACCGCACTTATCCGCGTTTCTCGATGCGTTTGAAAAAGCGGGAGGCATTGTTGATGCAATCGATGAATACACGACGCGATATCGAGTAAAAGAACGGATTTTTCCCGTGGATATTGAAACAAGACCGCATCCCGGATTTATGACAGATTGGCAGGGACCATGGGCGGTATTTATGACGCAGGCTGATGGCGTATCTCGTTTGCATGAAGCGGTGTTTGAGAATAGGTTTTCGTACGTAAAGCATTTATTGAAGATGGGCGCGGATATTCGATTTTACGATCCCCGTGTATCCGATCCGGAAACATTCTATAATTTTCGTTGGAAAGATCGTATCGAGGGAATCTATCAAGCGATTGAAATTCATGGACCAACGCGTCTTCATAACGCTGTCGTTGAAATGGATGACATTCGCGCTGGAGCGACACTGATTCTTGCCGCGTTATCTGCAGAAGGGGAAAGTTATTTATATGAAGGAGAAAATATTGATAGAGGATACGAACGGATTGAAGACAAGTTGCGATCGCTTGGCGCGAATATAGAACGAGTAAAGGAGGATGATGTATGAACAATCTCACCGTGTTGGTTCTCGCTGGAGGATCCGGATCTCGATGTTGGCCCCTTTCAACGAATAAGATTCTTTTTCCGTTTGTAGGCAAACCGCTATTCGAGTATTCTGTTGTTCGTGTTCTTCCGAAACAGACAAAAGAGGTCGTGATAGTTGTGAGTCCTGATAACTATGAGGAGTTGCGCGCTATCAATGTTTCTTTTCCAACAAAGATTGTTCTGCAACAAGAAGCAAAAGGTATGGCAGACGCTGTATTGATGGCGAAGCATGAAATACAAACGAATGAAGTATTGATCTTGATTGCCGATGATATATTTGATCCATCGTTGCCTCAACGCGTGGTAGAAGTTGGACAGTCGTCCGGCGCGGCATGCGCGATCCCCGGATGGAAACCATCTCGATATTTTCCCGGCGGATATCTTCGGTTGGATGGCGATCGCGTTGTGGAGATTATCGAAAAACCATACCCTGAAAATATCCCAAGTCCATTTGTGACAATTTCAGGACATTATTTTTCTGACATTGCCAAATTTTTTGCTATGCTCAAGCGAGCGCAAGGAGATTTGGACGCGAGGTATGAAGAAGCATTATCCATGCTTATGAACGAGGAGCGATGCGTGATGGTTCCGTATGATGGACCGTTTGCGTCGTTGAAATATCCATGGCATGTGTTGGATGTTGTGGAAGCGCTTTTGCGCGAAATAACGCTTTCCACAGGAGAGGGATGTGATATTCGATCGAATGTCGTTATTGAAGGGCCGGTGTATATTGGAAACAATGTTAAGATTTTTGAGCATACGAAAATTACTGGACCTGCATATGTCGGAGATAATACGATCATTGGGAACAACAATGTTATTCGACAGAGTATGATTGGCATGAATTGTGTAACCGGATTTAACACAGATATTACGCGATCGTATATAGGCGATTCTTGTTGGTTTCATAGTAATTACATCGGTGATAGTGTGATTGAACGAAATGTGAGTATGGGATCAGGCACAGTCTTGGCGAATCTCCGTCTTGATGAAGGAGAAATTTTTTCCACGGTTAAAGGGAAGATAATATCGACACAGCGAGTAAAACTGGGATCGATCATTGGAAAAGATGTTCGCATTGGTGTCAATACTTCGATTATGCCCGGGGTGAAAATAGGGAAAGGATCGTTTGTGGGAGCCGGGATAATGATTCAAGCGGATATACCGGATGATTCGTTCGTATTTGAAAAGAAAGAGATTGCAATCATTTCAAATCAAAAACGAGCTAGTGAAGGGAGAGAAAAATTTAAAAAACGGTTATGAAAAATCCTGTGTTTGTGATCTTGCATGGATGGGGACTGTCGAAAAAGATATTTATACCCTTGCAAGAAGAATTAGAGCGGCGAGGCTATCGGGCGGTTTCACTCGACCTTCCGGGGTTTGGCGAATGCAAAAGCCCTGAACGGCCCTACACACTTAATGATTACGCGAAATATGTCAGAATGGTGCTAGAAAAAGAACACATTAATGATCCAATATTGATTGGTCATTCATTTGGTGGACGAGTCGGTCTTCGATATGCAACATTGTATAAAAAAAATATTCGAGTACTTGTATTGTCTGGAACGCCTGGATATACGCCAGTTTCTCGAACAAAATTATTGTTCTTTATTGTGCTTGCAAAAATTGGAAAACGAGTTCTTTCATTACCCACATTATCTTTTTTAACCGAAATGATTCGAAAGTGGTATTATTATCTCGTCGGAGCTCGAGAATATTATCGTGCTGAAGGAACAATGAGAGAAACATTTAAGCAGGTGGTAAGCGAACCTCTTGTTGACGACATGAAACATCTTCATGTCCCATGTTTGTTAATTTGGGGCGAGAAAGATAGCATTGTTCCTGTTCGCATTGGCGTAAAAATGAAGCAGACGATTCCAGGAAGCATGTTTGAAATGATCGAAGATGTTGGTCACAATGTTCCATATAAGAAACCAAAAGAATTTGTCGATGTCATAGAGCGATTTATAAAAAAATATGTTTCATCCAATCTCTCCATCTCTTTCTCCAAACACAGAAATTGACGATATTGTCTTAGCGATCCGCATGATGTTGACGCCATGGCGGTGGAGGACAGGAGACGCGGAGCAAACGCTAAAAACATGGTTTACTCGTCAATATAGCACAGATCATATACTGTTTTATAACAGTGGCAGATCTGCGGAGTATGAAATATTGCGGGCGTTTGGTGTTAAGAAGGGCGATGAAGTGATTGTTCAAGCGTTTACCTGTGTCGCGGTGCCGAATAGCGTTTTGTGGACAGGCGCGACACCGGTGTACGCCGATATTGATGACACGCTAAATTTGACGGTTGAAACAATTAGAAAGAAGATCTCCGAGAAAACAAAAGCGATTATCGTTCAGCACACATTCGGAGTTCCGGCAAAGATAGACGAAATAGTGGCATTTGCAAGAAAGCATAGCATTCTCGTGATCGAAGATTGCGCTCACGCGCTTGGCGTATCGTACAGAGGGAAAATGCTTGGATCGTGGGGAGACGCAGCATTTTTTAGCTTTGGAAGAGACAAAGTGATTTCTAGCGTGTTTGGCGGAGCGGCGATTATTCGAGATTCCGAAGCGTTTCAACGATTAGAAAAGCAATACAAAACATTGGCATATCCATCATATAGATGGATTGCGCAACAACTTTTTCATCCAATCGCCTTTGCGTTGATTTTGCCATGGTACACGATAGGGATAGGAAAGGTTCTACTTGTGGCGTTTCAAAAACTTGGGTGGCTTTCATTTCCTGTGTATCGCGAGGAAAAGGAAGGTGGCAATCCGGGTATATTTCCTCAGAAGTATCCACACGCGTTGACAGCGCTCGCCCTTCATCAGATCAAAAAACTTCCGCGATTTCAAGCCATGCGAAGAATGGCCGCAAATATATATAGAAAAAGATCAGATTACAGCGATGCGATATATCTTCGGTATCCGATATTTGTTGATAATCCGGATGACCTTATCCGAAAAGCGAAAGCTCGCGGCGTCTTGCTTGGCCGATGGTATGTAACGCCAATAGATCCAAAAGGCGTTGATCTTTCCGCTGCTGGGTATGTTCTTGGATCTTGCCCGAATGCAGAAGCATACTGTAAAAAAATTGTGAATCTTCCAATGCGCGTTACGCAATCGGAAGCAAAGAAAGTTATGCGCGTGATAGAATCAATCGTATGAAATCGCTTGTTTTGACATGGGGGATTCATTCGCTTTCATTGTATCTTGTCGCGATGCTTCTGCCACAGATTCATGTTGATAGTTTTTTGCAAGCAGTGCTTGCAAGCGGCGTCATTGGATTCCTTAATGTATTGGTAAAGCCGATTCTTGTTCTTTTCACCCTTCCAGTGACAATGATCACATTGGGAGTGTTTCTTTTTGTGATCAATGCGCTGATCTTGCTGCTTGCAAGTGCGATTACCCCGGGATTTTCTGTGGATGGAATCGGGACAGCGCTTGCCGGATCAATTCTAATGACGATATTTTCGATTATTCTTCGCGGATTGACGCATGAACATTGAACTAATTACTCATAACAAACAGTGGGACGATGTGTTGTTTCGTTTTGCTTCTCACGCATTATTTCAGTCGTGGGAGTGGGGAGAGGTTTTGGAAAAGACAGGAGATTCTGTACAGCGATATGGCATGTGGAAAAGAAAAGAGTGTGTTGGTATATTTCAGGTTGTCAAAGTTCTTGCGAGACGCGGATCGTTTCTCCATATTCGTCATGGACCTGTTCTTAAAGAATATACGGAAGAGACAATTTCTTCATTTACGGAGTTTATGAAGATCCGCGCAAAACAGGAGCATGTGTTATTTTTTCGTGTCAATCCGTTAATTCCTGAATCTTTTCAACAATCGTTTGCTTCGGCAGGATATAAGCCTGCGGCCATTCATGCGATGGATGCGGAAGTCTGCTGGGTATTGCCGTTGGATTCTCCGCTTGATGCGATCTTTTCGCAGATGAGAAAAACCACGAGATATGAAATAAAAAAAGCAGAACGGATGGGTGTCCGCGTCTATAGGTCCGACGATCTTTCGCAGTTTTTTGCTCTCTATAAAGAAACAGCAAAACGACAAGGATTCGTTCCGCATAAAGGTATTCAAGAAGAATTTGATGTATTTTCTCGGAACGATCACGCGGTTTTGTATTACGCGGAATACGAAGGACGAGTTATCGCTTCGGCGATCATATTATTTTTTGGCGGACAGGCAATCTATCATTACGGCGCCTCGTTGCGAGGGTCGCCGTCTGGCGCGCATCTTATTCAGTGGATCGCGATTCAGGAATCGAAGCGTCGAGGTATGAAACTCTATAATTTCTGGGGTGTCGCGCCAAGCGAATCTGTCTCTCATCCATGGAAAGGAATTACGCTATTTAAGCAAGGGTTCGGAGGAGAGGAGAGTCGATATCTTCACGCACAGGATTATCCGGTATCTCCTTTTTATTGTATCCCTCGATGCATTGAAGCCATCCGAAGGATAAAGAAGGGATATTAACATGCTATACTCATGATATGAAAAAGTTGATTCGCCAACACACGATATCTTTTAAGCACGCGTTTGATGGTCTTTTTTGGGCGTTTACCACGCAACCAAATTTTCGTGTGCATGTGGCGCTCTCTTTATTTGCGATTGCCCTCGGGTATGTCTTCCAAATTACGCCAGTAGAGTGGACGATCATTGTGTTTACGATTGTTCTTGGAATTACTGGCGAGTTGGTAAACACAAGTCTTGAGGCGATTACGGATCTTGTGACGCAAGAGTGGAAAAAAGAAGCGAAAATTGCAAAAGATGTCGCTGCTGGCATGATGCTCTTTATCGCGTTTGGCGCCACTCTTGTCGCCATGATTATTTTTGGTCCTCGCGTCGCGGGGATCATATTTTCTTAAATTTCTATGGTATTTCTTCTCGGCGTTTTGCTGTTTTCATACATTATCACGAGCGCTCTTTATATTCCATTTATTAAGTTGCTTTATCAATGGAAGTTTCAGAGGCAGCGACAAAAAACTCTTGATATCTTTGAAAAGCGAACACCTATCTTTGATTCCTTTCATTCGCACAAAGCGGGAACACCTGTTGGCGGCGGGCTCTTGATTATCGTGTTTGTTTCAGTCATGCTTCCAATTCTTCTTTTCCTTATGGAATATTTTTGGCTTCCTGTGACATCGGTGTATTCTCTGGTGACAGAGGTAAAGATTATTCTTTTCACATTCATATCGTTTGGCATTTTGGGATTAATTGATGATGCGAAAAAAACATTTGCGTGGAAACGAGAGCGATTTTTTGGATTGCGTCTCAGGCACAAATTATTTCTTGAGTTGGTTCTTGCCGCGATCGTCAGTTATTGGCTTGTGTTTGATCTTGGCATAACAATTTTGCATATTCCGTTTATCGGCGTTCTTGATCTTGGGTGGTTATTTTTCCCGTTTTCCATGTTTACCATCATCGCGTTTGCGAACGCGTTTAATATTACTGATGGATTAGATGGATTGGCATCTGGCGTCTTAATGATCGCTCTTGGCGCGTTTTGGACGATATCAAGTTCTATTCTTGATGCGCCGTTGTCTGTGTTTATCGCGTTATGGATTGGATCGCTCCTCGCGTTTCTTTATTTTAATGTTCACCCGGCAAGAATTTTTTTGGGAGACACCGGCGCGTTGTCCTTTGGCGCGACATTTGCCGTGGTGGGCATCTTGTTAGGAAAAATGCCTGTGTTAGTGATTATTGGCGGAATTTTTGTTGTTGAAGTGTTTTTCTCTCTTATCCAGTTGTTAAGCAAAATGATCTTCAAAAGAAAATTAATCCCTGCCGCGCCGTTGCATCTTTGGTTGCAATATCGAGGATGGCCGGAAACAAAAATTGTAATGCGGTTTTGGATTCTCGCGATTGTGTTGGCCGTTATTGGGTTATGGGCCGCGTTGCTCACGACTTCGCGCCCGTAACACATCTTTCATGAAACGCGTACACGCTACAGTATCACGCTGGATCAATCTTGCAACAAAAAAAACAAACGCTTCAGAGCATCGGGGTGATGGGGTGTTGTTTCTGTTGGTGTTAGCGTTAAGCATGTTTGGGCTGATTATGGTTTATAACGCATCCACCGCGATTGCGTTACGCGATTTTGGTTCCCCATTTTTCTTTATTAAAGAACAACTGATGTGGTTTTGTGTTGGATTGGTTGCGTTATTCATTACTTCTCGCATTACCTATACCGCGTGGTATGTCGCGTCTGTTCCTTTTATTGTCGTGACTTTGTGTTTATTGATCGCGGTATTTCTGCCTGTGATTGGGGTTCGGGTGATGGGAGCGAGTCGATGGATCAATTTGGGATTTACAAGTTTTCAACCGTCTGAATTCGCAAAACTTGCCGTCATCCTCTATCTTGCCGCGTGGTTATGCAAAAAAGAACAAGAACGGTTCTCCGCGTTTCTATTTTTTTTGGGCGCCACGGTGGGACTTGTCCTGCTCCAACCTGACATGGGGACAAGTATTATTTTGTTGATTATTTCATTAACTATGTACTTTATCTCCGGAGCGCCGATCAAGCAGTTTTTGGGACTTGTTCCTGTGATTGTGATAATTTTGCTTGTCCTTGCTCTTGCCGCGCCGTATCGGTTGCAACGAATTACGACATTCCTTAATCCAGAGCGAGATCCATACGGCGCGTCGTACCAGATTCGTCAAGCACTTCTTGGCATTGGTTCAGGAGGAGTGTTTGGCGTTGGCGCGGGAAAGTCTCGGCAAAAACATGATTACCTTCCAGAAGCAAATACTGACGCGATATTTGCCATTGTCGCGGAGGAATTTGGGCTTATTGGATCGTCAATAGTTCTTCTTGGGTATCTTTTTGTTCTTTGGCGATTATTTCGTATTGCTCGACGATCTCCTGATCTGTTTGCAAGACTGATTATTGTTGGCGTGATCGCGTGGTTTGGATTGCAATCGGCGATCAACATTGGCGCGATTATCGCGTTATTTCCGCTTACCGGTGTGCCGTTGCCGTTTATATCCTACGGCGGGTCTAGTCTTGTTGTTTTGCTTTCCGCGTTTGGTATCGTGTTAAATATAAGCAAGTATACAAAATGAATACGCGTCGTGTTCTTGTGATTTCTGGCGGTCATCTTTCTCCAGCTTATGCTGTTGCGAAAGATTTGAAACAGCGAGAGAAGACGATATCGCTAGTGTTTATCGGCAGACGGAGAGTGTTTGCTTCTGCTGAACAAACTTCTAACTCAATAGAAGAACAGATTATGTGTTCTCTTTGTAATTATACGCATATAATAGATATTCCCCGTCCTCGAGAGGGAATAGCATTTATTCGTTCTGTCATATCGATTGCTCAATTTTTATCCTCACTTCGTCCTCGCGTCGTGGTGTCGTTTGGCGGGTATGTGGGAACCGCTGTGGGAATAGCCGCGATTATTCGCGGTATTCCTTTGGTGATTCATGAGCAGACGCATAGCTTTGGGATGGGGAACGCGGCGCTTCGATATCTCGCGAGCGCGGTGTGTGTAAGTTATGAAGACATGGCAAAAGGACGATATATTTATACGGGATTTCCGCTTCGATACGAAATCCTTCATCCGCCGGATAAACCTTCAATTCCTTTTTTATCGTCTCGTCCGATACTTTATGTGACAGGAGGCACGACTGGCGCGGTGTTTGTCAATGATCTGTTCTTTCGAGTGGCTCGAGTATTGTTGACGCGATATGTTATCGCGCATCAGACCGGGTTGGTTTCTTGGGAAAAAGCGACTATGATTCGAGATATGCTCCCGATTGAACTTAAGAACCGATACTATATCGCGCCGTACATCGATCCGCCCGACGCGTCGTGGTTGCTTCATAACGCAAAGTTTGTTGTGAGTCGAGCTGGTGCAAATAGCGTGTATGAGCTTGCGGTGACCAAAACGCCGTCTCTCCTTATTCCATTGCCGTTGCAACACGAGCAAAAAGTAAATGCTGAATGGCTTGCTTTCTATGCGCCCACAGTTTTATTACATCAAAAAGATGCGTCTGATAAAACATTCATTAAATCTATTAATGCGTTGGAATCTCTGCCAAAACGAGAATACCTGTCTGTGCCTATTGATGGAACAAAGCGGTTATGCGATGTGATTCTCTCTTATCTATGAAACGGCGGATCATTCGATTGCTTTCGTATCCTGTTGTTCGAATTGGAATATTTGTTTGCTTTTTCCTTATCGGAGTGTTTGGTGTATTGTCTCTTTTTCAGATCCGCGAGATTCACACTGAACCATCGCATGTTACTGTGGAGATTGATCCATCGCAAATACCGATGAATCTTCTTTTCTTTCCTGAACAAAAAATGAAAACATTTATAGTTCAAAAATATCCGAGGGTAAAAAATGTTCGTTTTATAAAAAGGTATCCTCATCGATTGATTATTCAATTCACTCTTCGGGAACCAATTGCCTTCTTAGAATATGCTGGAAGAACGCTCGCGGTGGATGAGGAGCGGATGTTGTTTGAAAGTTCTGCGTCTGTGTCTCTTCCGACGCTTCGCCTACCGGTTGATGAAATGAAAGCGGGAAAAACCGTGTCAGGGAAAGGAGTTGATATGAGCATCTCAATTATTCAATCGTTTCGGTCTATTGAGGATATTCGAGCAATCGTGTTGAATAGTGATGGGTTTCTTGAGATTAGCATGCGTGATACGACTGTATTCGTTCGCTCAGACGGAGACGGAAAGAAAACATCTGATACTTTACATACTCTTCTGAAGGGATTTAGAATGAAGGGACAAGTTCCTCAAGTGATTGATCTGCGGTTTGTAAACCCAGTTATCATTCCATAAAAAGGGAACTATACTAAACATATGGCAAGAGACAACATTATTTCAAGTATTGATATCGGCACATCGAAAATCGTCACGCTTATCGCTTCATTAACAGAAGATGGATACGCAAATATTGTCGGTGTTTCCACGGTGACAAGCAGGGGTATTCGCAAAGGGCAAGTGGTGAATATCGATGAGGCATCCTCAGCAATCGCGCAATCTCTTGAAGCGGCAGAACGGATGGCTGGCGTTTCTGCGCCAGAAGCGTATGTCTCTATTAGCGGAAATCATATTGCGTCGATTAATTCGCATGGCGTTGTGGCGGTATCCGAACCTGATAAAGAAATTACTGAACATGATGTCAATCGTGTGATTGAAGCGGCAAAAGCGGTCTCTATTCCTTCGTCTCGAGAAATTCTTCATGTATTGCCTCGCGGATATAAGGTGGATCAGCAAGAAGACATTGTTGATCCTGTGGGGATGACAGGAATTCGTCTTGAAGTTGATGCTCATCTTGTTACGGGAGGTGTTACCGCAATACGGAACTTGCATAAGTGTGTTCAAGAAATGGGCGTGGATGTTGCGGGTCTTGTGTTTAGCGGGTTGGCGTCTGCAACGGCGGTGTTATCAGACACGGAGAAAGATCTCGGTGCGATTGTCGTGGATGTTGGCGGGGAGACCACAGATGTAGCGATTTTTGTGGAAGGCGCGTTGTCGTATTCTTCGGTGATTCCAATTGGAGCTGTTCATATTTCAAAAGATCTTGCCGCTGGGCTTCGGATCTCTTTGGAAAGTGCGGAAAAAATTAAGCTCAAGCTTGGTCAACTGCCAAAAACGCCAGCGCTTCCTCCGATTCCATATCGGCAAGATCAATCATCCTCGGGAAAAGATGAGAAGAAGCAGCAGAGCAATGACGAATTTGATGTGTCAAACCTTAATCTTGCGGAAGATATTAAGAAATTATCGAGAAAAACATTGGTTGAGGGGATTATCAAACCGAGATTAAATGAAATTTTTACCATGGTTGCGTTGGAAATCAAGCGAAGCGGGTTTGGCGGTTTGACACCGTCTGGTGTGGTATTAACTGGTGGCGGGGCAGAAACTGTAGGGATTCTTGATTGTGTGAAAAGAAATCTTGCGATGCCTGT
Organism: uncultured Patescibacteria group bacterium; assembly: GCA_937921305.1. Taxonomy (GTDB): domain Bacteria; phylum Patescibacteriota; class Microgenomatia; order UBA10105; family UBA927; genus CAKZSU01. Next base: position 168,028 of record CAKZSU010000003.1, on the reverse strand, counting down.
TCGTGTGGGTATTCCAATGCGTGTTCGTGGACTTATTGATGAAATCATGACGCCGGCATATGCGACGAGTGTTGGGTTGCTTCTTTACGGCGCGCAGGCAAGACGAAATGAAGAGTCACGATCTTTCTTTTCAATGTTTGGAAAAGGAGGACAAAAAGGATCCAATAAGGGTCTTGCGGGAAAGATCATGAATCTGTTAAAGTCATTTTTGCCATAACCATAGCACCTGCTCCTCATTTACGACATCTATGTTAATTAAACCCGATATTGCCCGATTCGCGAAAATAAAAGTTGTTGGGATTGGCGGCGGAGGAACAAACGCGATTAATTCCATGATTAGTGTCACGCAAATTGTTGGCGTCGACTTTATCGCGATGAATACCGACGCCCAAGCGCTTCTCACATCGCAAGCCCCCACAAAAGTTCAAATAGGTGAGCAGTTGACGCGTGGGCTCGGCGCGGGAGGAAATCCGGAAATTGGATTTAAGGCTGCGGAGGAATCTCGCGATAAAATCAAAGATCACCTCAAAGACGCGGACATGGTTTTTTTAACTTGCGGAGAAGGAGGAGGTACAGGAACTGGCGCTACGCCGGTGGTCGCGGAGATCGCGAAAGAACTTGGCGCGTTGACTGTTGCTGTGGTCACAAAGCCATTCGCATTTGAAGGCGCAAGACGAATGGTTAATGCTGAAGAAGGCATTGCAAACCTCAAAGATAAAGTCGATACGCTGATTGTTATTCCAAATCAACGACTCCTTGATGTGGTTGATCGGAAGATGACGCTTCTTGAAGCGTTTCGTGTGGCCGACTCTGTATTAGGTCAGGGTGTGCAGGGTATCTCTGATCTTATTACGATGCCGGGATTGATCAATGTAGATTTTGCTGATGTTCGGGCGATTATGACAAATTCCGGATCGGCATTGATGGGAATTGGCACAGGCGTTGGGGAGAATCGAGCCGCGACCGCGGCGCGTACCGCGATCGCTTCTCCGCTTTTGGAAGTATCTGTGGAGGGAGCAAAAGGTGTATTGTTCAATGTTACCGGCGGTCCAGATTTGACGATGGCAGAAGTGGATGAAGCCGCGAAGACGATTGCTCAGGCCGTTGATCCAGACGCGAATATTATTTTTGGAGCGACAATTGTGGATTCGATGGTTGATCAGGTGAAAATCACCGTCGTCGCGACAGGTTTTGACGAGACAAAAAAACGGCTGAAAGATTTATCCCAACGGACGGTCTATAGCAATCAATCGGTGTTTTCAGCGCCATCAACGACGATGTATCATCAATCTCCATCTTTGCAAGGGAGAGCGTCTTCTGGATTTTCCCATCAACAGAATCAAACTATCCAGCTTCCGCCAACAGACGATACTCCGCCAGAAGAAGACGAATTCGATATTCCAGCGTTCCTTCGCCAGCGAGGGGGATAAACCATGACTGAATCAACTTGTTCTCCAGAAGATTTTTCCAAGAGAACTCCTTGGAAATTGGATCTCTCTTTTCCAAAAACAAATCTTTTCTCTGAAATGGATGCTAATTTTGCTGCTGTTTTTGCTCATGTTATGATATATCACCCAGATGCTCATGTGTATAATGGGCAGTTGCCACTTTATGTTTTTTCCTTAGGTTGTGGAACACTTCCTCGTGATCCATTTTCTATTGCTTTGTGTCGTCTTCCGGATGGTAGAAAGCCACCTGTGAGGTATGTAGGAGTTGATCCTCATGTTGAATCCGATAGGCAAACGTTAGAAATGTTTTGGGGTCCAGGTGTTGTGCAGAATATTTCATTTTCTGTTATTCCAAAGTATGGGCAAGAAATTGAATTAGGTGATCTTCGTGGTGATCATAATCGGCTTCCAAATGTTCTTCTGATTCGCTCTCCAGATTTTTTGGATCTTTCTCGAGAGGAGAGCTGGGCAAAAGCTATCAGACATGTGCTTGATAATAATTTTATTGCTCCACAAAGTCTCATTATTGTTACTGTCGATGGCGATTACATGGCACCGCCAAATCGATTAGCATTTTGGAATGAATTTAATGATCGACGTGGTATTCGTAGGGTTTCGTCTTTTTTAAGGTCAGATCCAACAAATTTTATGACAAGTATATTTCCAGAAGGTGTTGTAATAATTTTTGCTCGTCAATAATATGTTTTCATATTATTATGAATGGATATGTTGCTGATAAAGAGAAGTTTTTTGTATGCGTTTAACGTCTAATGAGTGAATACTGTGATGCCTTATTAATCGAACAATTTTTGAACGAAAAAATGATTTTTTATACCTTTAGGCGTAAGAATTTTTATAAGTAACGAAGAATAAATCCCCTACATCCTCTTCTTTATTTATTGACAATTACTATATCCTATAGTATAATTCACCAAAACTTTGCTTTCTGTCGGTAGCGATAAATCATAGTAAATTATTTGTATATCGAACCAACAGAAGCTCTTTGAAATGATAATAAGAAACGGTCGGTTTTTTCTTTGCTTTTGAGGAAAAGACGTGCGCGTTCGGCAGGATGCGCGCATCTTCGTCTTTAGAGCTAAAAGAAGGAAATGTTTGGAAACATAGTTAGTTCTTTAAGAAGTAAAGATGTTCCTGAGTATTTCCTCAGGCCTACTCCGAAGGAGATCGGAGACCTTGGCGCTAGTTCGCCCTCTGCAAAGCGCAGATAAGGCGGAGTAGTTACCAAGAATTGTACATTAACAAACGAGAACGCAAAAACAATAATCTGGGTGGCATCTCTTATCGCTAAAGCGATTGTCGGTAAACGAGGGGATGAGATGGCGAGCGAAGGAAGGGTTCGTCTAAAATTGCTGGGATGAGTCGCGATGAGTCATTTTTTGTTTGAGGAGGCTTTAGCCTCAGGATTTTTGTCTCCATATTCTTACTTAAAGAAGTGATGGTTTTGGAGATAGAAATCCTGAGGTTCTTAGTCATCCTCAGATAGACATGCTGAGTGGCGTGTCTACCGCGCAAACTCCCAGCGGTATATAAAATCTCTTCCGTATGGAACGATCGTAGGTTTACTCCCGATAAGGAAGAGAGTGGGAGAATCCGTAGTTTAAGAAAGGGAATTGGTCATGATCGAGCAGTGGATGAACTACCTCACTACCCAATGGTGGATCTATACCATCATTGGGGTTATGGCATTCCTCGGATACCTCATCCGAGGGTTGACTGATCAGAAAGCTATACAGCTCCTCAGTAAGTCTGAGTTTGCTGCTGGCTCCGCTCTGCTTTCGCTCTACGCATCGCAAGTAGTTGCCTCTAACCCGTGGTGGGGACTTGTCCTTGGGGGAGGAGCTATGTTTGCTATCCTCGCCTGGTTTATTCCAGAGAGTATGAGGCTGTCGCTCGTGAAGAGCGAGAACTTTGGCAAACTCGTCATTGCCGTATTGGCGATGGCGGGTTTTATCATGTTTGTCGTACCGACGCTGACTCTTCAACAACTCGTTAATATCTGCGTCGGTTTTGTGCTGGTGGGCATCGTCTATTTGGTTGCTCTTTCAAAGAAGAAGGGCGACCATAGCACTCACAATCAAGCGCAATCACAGTCTAATCCATGAGTAAGTATAAGGAGAGGGGAAAAATGAAACCCACACGAATCCTGGTTTTCCTGGTTTGTATGGTAGCAGTGCTTGTAGTCGCTGCTTGCTCGCCTCAGTTCCAGCAGGGGCAGACCATCGGCGAGATGGCGCAGAGCGCCATTTCCACCCCTACCCTGCCTAACCCCACCCTCACGCCCAACGTTGTGGTGGTCACGGCTACTCCCGAACCTACAACGCCCAACGTTGTGGTGGTCACGGCTACTCCCGAACCTACCACCCCCAACGTGGCGGAGCCGACGCGGCAGGTAACCTGCTCGAACGGCAGGGTCGTACCTGTCCTTAATGGGGGGCAGGTGTTTTACGCGACGGTCAACGGGGTCAATGGCCACAATGACTATCTGGTCGTTTACGACCCGTTGCAGTCCGGCTATTCTGACTTGCAGCCGAACGGCTGGTGGTACCAGCCGTGCCTCCCCTTCCCAGGTAGGGAGGCGCATGAGGTTGCTCTAACATTGCATCCAGGGCATTACAGATTTGTGGGCCCTGAGTGCATGGTGTTTCACAACTACGATGGGAAGCACCCCTTCGACACCGGCACGTTGCTCGTTGATCGAGCAAACATTCTATCGCTCCGCGTCGAAGAGACGCTCGGAAAGGGCGAATCGTGGATCTTTGTCCGCTGCAACCGCGGCAACGCATCCGGATTCTCCTTCGCGAAGCTGCCCGAATAGGGTAGCATCATAGCAAACGCGGCTGGGAGTCACCAAGGCTGAATATTCTGCGATAAAGCGCAGTGGGTTTCGATAAAAATATCGATATCCGCGTCTGCAGATAAGGCAGTACAGTGACTTCCCGGTCGTTATTGTGGAAAAACGTAAGCAAGAGAAGCAAATGGAAGACGTGCCTATGCTCTATGCTGCATAGGATCTACGTTTTTTTTGTTGTCTTCTTCTTTTTGCGTTCTCGTTTTTCCTCTGTATTCAATGCGTTGAATATGGAGGAAATAGTAAAAGTTTGTATGACATATATAGTATGAAAACTATTACAAATATATTACCGCTTGTTTCTGTGATTATGCCGGTGCATAACGCAGAAGCGTATGTCGCGGAAGCTATTGACAGTCTCTTGCGTCAAACATATCCAAATGTAGAGATTATTCTCGTTGATGATCGTTCGACAGATCGGTCGTGGGAGATTCTTCAAGACTACGCGAGACGATTTCCTAAAAAAATTCGCGCGGTTCGTACAAAGCGAATAACAAACGCCGCGGGCAACGGCGCAATGAACTATGGCGTTCAATTTGCTCGAGGCGAGTTTATCGCAAGGATGGATGCGGACGATGTATCCTACCCGGAACGCATCGAGCGACAAGTAACCTACATGACGAGCCATCCGGATGTATTTGTTTTAGGAACACAAGCGGATATTATCGATAAAAATGGAACAATTATTGGGGAAAAACGATTTCCAATCAACCATGACGCGATTTATGAACAGTATGGTATTCTTCACCCGATTGTTCATCCGTCGGTGATGATTCGCCGATCGTTTCTTCCACGGAAAAGAAAAATTTATGAAATGGTTTGGGATGTGAACGACGATTACTACACATTTTTTAGGTTTCTTCACATCGGATTGTTTCATAATCTACCCGAGAAATTGATCGCGTATCGCGTCCACGGTAAAAATGCTTCGCTACAAGAACCAAAAAAGAAGTTTTGGAACTCTGTCCGAATTAGACTTTCCGCGATACAAAAATTTCAGTATCGGATGTCCTTGCGTGCATGGATAGTGCTTGCCGTTCAATGCGTCATTGTCGGTTTATTGCCGGAACAATTGATTGTTCCAATATATCTTTTTCTTCGCGGAATGGCAAAGACGTCTCTTATAAAATGGAAACTTTGGAACCATGAACATCGTTCTCTCGCGTTTCTTGTTCAGAAGTCATAAGAAATCTGTGCTATGCTTAAATTGATGAAGAGATTTCTTCAGAGGGTAATTATTCGGTATTGCCCTTTTTTTATTATCATCTTTTTAAGCCTCACGCTATTTGTTCAGAACTATCTTTCCGGAACATATGTTGTTGGGTGGGATAATAATTTTCCTGAATTTCATTTTTCCCTTAATATCATTCGTGCGTTGACCAGTGTTTGGCAAGAGTATCGAGGACTTGGTTTAGAGGATGGAATGTCGCACGCTGCAAATGTTGTTCATTATGTTTATATATTTTTGTTGTCCCTATTTTTCCCCCACCATCTCCTTCGATATGTCTTTATTTTTTCCATGCATGCATTTGGTGGGATAGGAGTCTATATTCTTTTCTCTTTTTTATTTCGAAATCATCCACAAAAAGAATTTGTTCGGTCTGTTGGTGCATTATCAGCGTTAGTATATCAATATAATTTTGCAACTGTGCAGATGTTTTATCTTCCTTTTGAGCCGTTTATCGCTTATTTTGGATGGTTGCCTTGGCTTTTGTTTGGGCTTGCGCTTTTGTTGGATCGTATTTCCGTGAAGCGGTCGTTTTTCTTTCTTCTTATATCATTTCTTGCTACGCCGATGGCGCATGTCCCAACAGTGTTTATTGTATATACCATGTTTGTTTTTGTATTCCTTTTTCATCATATTTCAGCAAAACGATCTCCAAAGCCAGTTTTCGTCAGTATATTCTTAATATGTTTTGCAAATGCGTTTTGGGGGCTTCCGTATATTGCTTCTACAATACATAACGCCCATATCATTGCAAATTCGAAAAATAATCAGCGAGCAAGTCATGAGATTTATTTAAAAAATCATGAATATGGAGATGTGAGAAGTTTTGCGCTGTTAAAGAGTTTTAGTTTGGAGTTTGTGCAGCTTGATCATACTACAGGAGTAGTTGATTACATGATGAAGCCATGGCGGGAGCATCTATCTCAGATATGGTATGAACCGATTGGATGGATAGTTTTTGGCATTGTTATAGTAGGGATAGGTAGCGTTGTGATTAAGCGACAAAGTTCTGGTGTTCCTCTTGTTCTTTGGTTTTTTATTAGTTTATTTGTTATTGGGAATAATATCCCGTTGATTGAGCAAGCAAATACTGCGATTCGATCGTTGTTTCCTCTTGTTCATATTATCTTTCGATTTGTATATACAAAATTTTTTATCTCGTATAGTTTGGTATTCTCGTTGTTGTTTGGAATTGGATTGTTGTTTTTCTTTCAGTTTATTGAAAAAAGAAAATTAATAGTTGTTGCTGCTCATGCAGTTGTTAGCGTGTTACTTTTCCTTTTAACACTTCCATCGTTTCAAGGACACTTTTTACATAGCAATCTTCGTGTAGCGATTCCTCGGGAATATTTTGATATGTTTCGTTTTTTTCAAGAGCAACGATATGATCAACGCATTGCTGTTTTTCCAGCTCCTTGGTATTGGGCGTGGACGCAGTATCGCTGGGGGGTGATCGGGTCTGGGTTTCAATGGTTTGGTATTCCTCAGCCGATTATGGATCGCGCATTCGATCCGTGGAGTTATCATAACGAAAATTTTTATTGGGAAAGCACGCAAGCGTTGGCGGAGGGTTCGATTGATCGATTTCATGGAGTGTTGCGGAAATACGCGATTGATTGGCTACTCATAGATACAAACATCGTGTTACACGATAAAGAATCTGGATCGTTCACACTTGAGAAATTGTTGAATGGAGATGTGAAAGATGATCGTTTTGAGAAGCAGAGCGTCTTTGGATCGATTCATATCTATCGTATTGTTCGACCTGAACGCGCAAATCAGCATGTTTCTTTTGTTACTTCACTTCCGGAAGTTCAGCCAAAAGCGATTACGATGGATATCGATAAGGCGTTTGAGATGATTGGTCCATATAAAACATCGACAGGTTATCCAGATATATATTTTCCATTTCGTTCTTTGTTCACTGGGAAAATGATTCAAGATCGAATGATAACTATTCAAGAATATGATCAGGGTTACGAATTTTCAGCATCTCTTTCAAAGGATATTCGTGGGGTGATGACGATTCCTCCATTTGATCATGATTCATTGCTTACGATTGATGACGATAGAATTACGTATCGTTCTTTTCCTCGTATTGTCTATGGTGAGAAAGTGATTGATCTTTCTTTTGACACTGCAACAAAAGGAGCGACGATGCTTATCGATGGATTGAGTGATCGGATTGTTGTTCATGTGCCGAAAGTATATGGATTGTATAGCTACAATAGCGACGCGTGGAATAATTTTATTCGAGAACCGAAAACATGCGATGCATTTAATGATGGAGTAAAGATGCAAGAGGTAAGAAAAGAGAAACAACGAAATGTTCTTACGCTAACGAGTCTTCATTCAAGCAATTGTATTGATTTTTTTCTTCCATTTCTTCTGCAACGACAGGGATATGTGGTTACTGTTGATTCAAAGCATATAGAAAATTTACCGTTGATTATCTCAATTACAAATCACCAAACAAAACGATTGCTCTATGACACCTATTTAGAACCTCAATCAGCAAAAGATATTTTTACGAATCACTTTGTGATCCCACCGCAAGAACCATATAGCTTTGGATATACGATTAACTTTGATAATCTTTCTATTGGTAATGAGCAAACAAGAAATGAATTGCATCGTGTTGTTGTTCATCAAATCCCTTATTTATGGATGATGGGTTTGATGGTGCAAAAAGAAGAAAAGAGAGAATTTGTTCCTCATACATTTGTTGCCCCTGATGTATTTCATCCTTATCCAACATATTATGTTGTTTCTCTCGTTCCGCAAGAGGAGAAAGGAATTCTTGCGTTATATCAATCATTTCACTCGGGATGGAAAGCATATGAAATTGATTCATCGTTGGGGAGGATGATTCCGTTTCTTTTTGGAAAACCGTTACGAAATCATGTGCTTGTCAATAATTGGGCGAATGGGTGGGAGCTTTCGCCCTCTTCAAAGCAAAGAACAATCATTTTATTTTTTCTTCCGCAATTGTTGCAGTGGATAGGATTTGGATTGCTCCCTGTTTCGTTGTTTTTTATACTCTTTGTCAGAGAATAAACTTTTCTTTTTAGTATTCATTTTTTTGTTCTTCACAAAGTTTTACAAGTAATGCGAGATTTTTTAATAATTTAAACGATGAACTCTCCTTTCTTGATTCAGCAAGAAGGAGAATGGAAAGATTGTATTGATTTGTGTTTATTATTCAACGATATTCGTTTCAAGAACTTATTGATCGAATTCAATCGATTTTTATCGCTCAATTGAGTGAAGAATGATTTTAAGAATAGCTTACCTAGCTATAATGATATCTACTATTTAAAGTAAGTGATTTCTCATGCATGAGTTGCAATAAATAACGAAATAATTCACGCGATACTCTATTGAGATTTCTTGTATTGTACATTTTTATGAAAGTATGTTTTGAATCAAAAGAAAGATTTAAACAAAAAATTTTTTGCAAAGTGAAGCAAAGAGTAAGATAATCAACTCAATATCCTTGATAGAAATGATTGATGGGATAGACGAATATGGAAAGGATGTGGTATAGTGTAAATATACAAAAAAATAACGGCGTTTGAGTTCCGCAATCACGGAACGAGCCTCAGGAAGAAATCCGAGAAGGAGAGTAGACCCTGACGGGTATGCCCGTAATAGCTATACAATGAGGTTTTACTATATCTTTCGGTAAAACGAAGCAAGGTGGTACCACGAGTGTGTCCGCTCGTCCTTCGCAAAAAGGAGAGCGGCTTTTTTGTGATACGCGTTTAAAGTATATAGTATTGAATCGCATTGATAAGGAGGTAAAAATGTATATGAATTCAGTCGTCGATCGTCTCGCTATTCAAAATGTTCAAGAAAAGCAGGATTTGGTGAAAAAAGAATACGATGTGCTAGCGTATTGGGAGGAAATACACGCGTTTGAGACTTCTGTGTCGTCTCGTCCGGAAAACAAAAGGTATGTGTTTTACGACGGTCCGCCGTTTGCCACCGGCACCCCGCACTACGGGCACATTCTTGCTTCTACGATTAAAGATGTTATCCCTCGCTATTGGACCATGAAAGGATATCGCGTGGAGCGGGTGTGGGGATGGGATTGTCATGGTATACCGATCGAAAACATGATGGAAAAAGAATTGGGGTTAAAAGGAGGAAAAAAAGCGATAGAAGCGATGGGGATAGACAAGTTTAACTCGTCCTGCAGAGCCGCGATTCTACGGTTTGACAAAGAGTGGGAAAAAGTGATTCGCCGGATTGGCCGATGGGTGGATTTCAAGAATTCGTATAAAACAATGGATATCTCGTACATGGAATCCGTGTGGTGGGCGTTTAAGACATTGTGGGAGAAAGGATATGTCTATGAAGGAAAGCGAGTGATTTTGTACTGTCCTCGGTGCGCGACGCCGTTGTCCAACTTTGAAATCGCGATGGATAATAGTTATAAAGATCTGCCGGGTCCGAGCACGACCTATAAATACAAAGTAAACGAGTTGCAAAACACATACCTTTTGGCGTGGTCGACAACCCCGTGGAATAAACTCGCTACGCCGGCATTGGCGGTGAATCCTGATATTGCCTATATCGTTGTAAGACAAGGAGATGAACGCTACATTCTTGCGGAAAGCAGGGCCTCCTCTATGCTTCGGGGAAAATATACAGTTGAAGGATCGTATAAGGGAAAAGAGCTTGAACAGTTTACCTTCGCGTTGCATTACGATTTTTATCCGCGATCGGAAGGAGAGCGAGCGGGTGTTATTATCGCCGATTCGTATGTTGCCGATGAAGAAGGAACGGGTATTGTTACGCTTGCGGTGTATGGAGAAGATGACTTTCGCGTAATGACTTCTCATCATGTCCAGCTTGTCGAGCATGTTGATAGCGAGGGAAGATTTAAGCCAGAGGTGCAACCATGGGCAGGCATGTATATTCTTGATGTCAACCCTCTGGTGAATGAAGATTTGGCGAAGCGAGGGCTTATTTATCATGATGAAACGCGCGTCCATAGCGTTCCGGTATGTTACCGGTGCGAGACACGCTTGTATCACGCGCCGGTACCTGCGTGGTTTATCAATATTCAAAAACTAAAGCCTGATCTGTTGAAACACAACGAATGCATCAATTGGTATCCGTCTCATTTGAAATATGGACGATTCGGCAAAGGTGTTGAAACCGCGCCAGATTGGAACATTTCTCGATCGCGGTATTGGGGAACCCCGATGCCGGTTTGGAAGGCTTACCAGCAGCCAGCGGACGGTCGACAGCAAAGTATGAGAATTATTGGGTCGATTGAGGAATTACAGCAGTGGGCAGTAGATCCGAAAAAAGTAGAAGGGCTGACCGATATTCATCGAGAGTTTTTGGACGATATCGAAGTGTGGGTTGATGATGACCGAACGATCAAAGGAAAGCGAATTCCGGAAGTATTTGACTGTTGGGTAGAGTCTGGAAGCATGCCGTACGCGTCCATTCATTATCCTTTCGAGAATAAAGAAGTGTTTGAGAAAACCCACCCGGCGCAATTTATCGCTGAATACATCGCTCAGACACGCGCGTGGTTTTATACGCTTCATGTGATGTCTGTTGGATTGTTTGGAAAACACACATTCGAAAACGCCGTGACCACGGGAAATATTCTTGCGGAAGATGGACAAAAGATGAGCAAATCAAAAAAGAATTATCCCGATCCGTCGATTTTGTTTGAGAAGTATGGCGTTGATGCGCTTCGTTTTTATCTTATGGCGTCTCCTGTCATGAAAGGAGAAAATATAAACTTTTCTGAAAAAGGCGTTGCCGAGGTGTATCAACGGGTTATCACTATTTTGTGGAACACCTTTTCGTTTTATAAACTCTACGGATTGCAGGAAGATCGCATCGAATTGCCGTCATCGATCGCGCACGATCTTGATCGATGGATTGTCAGCAAAGCAAATCGACTGATTCGCGATGTTACAAAGGCGTTTGATGGGTATGATACGCCGTTTGCGTGTCGCCACATCGCATCCTTTATTGACGATCTCTCCACATGGTATCTCCGAAGGAGCAGGGAGCGATTTAGAAACGACCCTCAAACAATGCGAGTATTTGGTTGGGTTCTCAAGCAAGTTTCGGTCGTGATCGCGCCAATTGTTCCGTTTATCGCTGAATTGATCTATCAAAATCTTCCTCATGAAAAACAGTCGGTTCATCACGAAGAGTGGCCGTCTTATGATGAAGCCGTGATTAACGATGATTTTGAGTCGCTTGTCGAACTCTCTCGAACCATCGTTGAAGGACTTCATTCGTTGCGAAAGAAACACGCGCTTCCTATCAAACAACCGCTTGATGCATGGAGTTTGAAGGGCGTTGATATGGAGGTGTTTTCCCGCGTTCCAGATATTTTGAAGACGATTCAGGATGAAGTGAATGTAGAGCGATATGTTCCTTCTCTCGAGAAGCCGTCTGTTGATGCTGTGTCTGTTTTAGATAAGCGATATGGAGAAATGACGGTATCTCTTGATATGGAGATTACAAAAGCACTAGAGGAGAAGCGAGCGGTTCGCGAACTTATCCGATCTATCCAAGCGTTGCGAAAAGAAAAGAAGCTTACGCTGAAAGATAAGATTCATCTCGTCTTACCGACGCGGTATCAATCGTTGCCAAAATCTACTCTTGACCAAATCGCCCGCGATACCGTAGCTTCAACAGTATCATGGGGAGAGTCTTTAGAGATATCGATTGGGTAACGCTCTTTTTGCTCTTTTTTCTTTCGTTGTTTGGGTTGTTTACCTTGCTTTCTCTCGGATCTCCGTTGTTCGTTCAACAGCTGGTTTTTGTTGTCGTGGGATTTTTGCTTCTTGTGGCGATTTCTCGCATTGATGGAGTATTTTTTATCTATCTTGCTCCATATTTATACGCTTTTGCCGTAGCGATGCTTGCAGTGACGCATCTTAGCCCAGAAATTCGGGGAGCGTCTCGGTGGATTTTTCTCGGTCCGATTCAAATTCAGCCATCAGAACTGCTCAAGCCGATATTTTTGTTGTTTTTTGCGACCACGATAACTCGATACTCTCCGAGGCAGATTCGTTTTTTCCCTCTACATGCACTCCTTTTTCTTATTCCATTTTTTCTTATTTTTAAACAGCCGGATCTAGGAACAGCGATTGTATATGGCGTATTTTGGTCATCTATGATGTTTGTTGGCGGCATTTCATTATGGTTTATTGCGGTATTAGCTGGTGTCGGCATCGCGATTGTTCCGTTTGCATGGAATATGCTTGAACCGTTTCAACAATTGCGGATTCTAACCTTTCTTAATCCGTCGTTTGATCCAAAAGGAGTTGGATACAACGCGTTGCAAGCGATGATTTCTGTTGGGAGTGGTCAATTGTTTGGAAGAGGACTAGGAAAAGGAACGCAAAGCCACCTTCAGTTTCTTCCTGAATACCATACGGATTTTATTTTTGCGACGATTATCGAAGAACTAGGATTTGTTGGTGGTGTTGCGCTCTTTGCGCTCTATGGCATAGTGCTTTGGCGAATTATTCGGCCATTTATGCGACCATCTCAGCACGACGATCTGCTTTTTTTATATAGTTTCGGATTGTTTAGTATTATTTGCGTTCAATTAGTTGTAAACGCAGGTATGAATATGGGAATTATTCCGATTACTGGCATTACACTGCCATTTGTTTCGTATGGCGGGAGTTCATTTATTTCATTATGTGTTGGCATTGGTATATTGTGGTCGTTGCGAAGAACGCGGCAAATTCGTATAATATAGGGACTATGTTTGCGATTGTTGCTATTGGCGGAAAACAATATAAAGTTTCTCCAAACGATACTATTGATGTTGATCGACTACCATATGACGAAGGCGCTGAAATAGAGTTGACTGATGTGTTGCTAAAAGACAACGATGGCGATGTCGTCATCGGTCAACCGGTGATTGAGGGAGCAAAAGTCAAAGCGAAAGTATTAAAGCAGTATTTGGGAGAAAAAATCGAAGTGCGTCGATTCAAAGCCAAAGCGCGATATAGAAGAAAAAAAGGTTTTCGACCATCGCTGACAAAACTTCAGATTGAGAGCATTGCGTAATCTATGATATCTCCAATGGTGTTTGTTTTTGGGCGAACACCAGCGCTAGCGTTTGCTGAACTTCGATATCTTTTTCCTCATTCATCAATTGATTTGGTTCATCCTCGCGTTGCTGTTACATCAATAGACGCAGATCCTGAACTTCTCATCAGGCGGCTTGGCGGGACGGTGCGAATTGGAACTATCATTGCGGAAGAATCGTCTATTGCTCCTGATCGTATTGCTACATATCTTGCGAGAAGCAATCCTCGATCGATAACATTCACGCTTTCTCATCTTGGCGATCATTCATTTTCTCAATCATTTTCTCGAGAAGTAAAAGATGCGTTAAAAACTCAAGGAATTTCCTCTCGATATATTTTTAATCCGAACAATGAACCGTTGTCCGCTATTATTATGCGAGATCACCGTGTTACGGAATATCTTTTTATTCCTCGGAAAGAGTCGACGATGATTATTCAAACAATCGTTTCACAAGATGTTGACGCGTGGAGCGTGCGAGATTTTGGCAGACCTCGCGCTGACGCGAAACGCGGGATGCTCCCTCCAAAAGTTGCTCGCATGATCGTGAATATCGCGTCTTCCGCAAAGCAAATGTCTAAAGATCCAACGCTTCTTGATCCGTTTTGCGGTATGGGAACGATTCTTGCCGAGGCAATGCTTGAAGGATGGTGTGTGATTGGCGTTGATATTGTTCGGGAAGTTATCAATAATGCTCAAGAAAATCTTCGATGGATTGCTCAAACCTATAGTATATCTTCTGAAAAATACCAAGTTTATCATGCCGACGCAACGCATATTGCCGACATTCTTCAAGAAGGAAGCGTTGACGCGATAGTTACCGAGCCATTCTTAGGCGATCCGTCTCTTGCGCTTGTCGATCAACATGATTTCAAAAAAGTTCAGAACATGCTGAAAGGATTAGAGAAATTGTATATTGGATGCCTAAAAGAGTGGAAAAGAGTAGTAAAATCTGAAGGGCTTATTATTATGGCATTCCCCATTGTGTCGTTCAATGGTAACGAATTAACTGTGAAAAAGGTCATTGACAGGTGTGAAAGGTTAGGGTATAGTGTAGAAGATGGACCGTGGATATACGCTCGTCCACAAGCATTTGTAAAACGAGCGTTTTATTTATTCCGGAGTGTCTAACTATGGCTCATGTCAAAGCAGGCGGTGTTGCGAAAGGAAATAAAGATTCTCGCTCAAAACGATTAGGCGTGAAAATTTTTGGCGGACAGATGGCTATTCCAGGAAACGTTATTGTCCGTCAAAAAGGAACGAAATTTCATCCTGGAGAAGGTGTAAGCATAGGAAAAGATTACACAATCTTTGCGACAGTGGAAGGAATTGTCAAATTTTCTCAACGATTGGGAAAGCAGATTGTTTCTGTTGTTCCTAAACCGTAAGTAGCATCATGTCTGCCAATCAACAGGTTCTTTTTTTAGAAATAGATGTTATAGAGCCGAACCCTCTTCAGCCTCGAGGATTGATTACTACTGACTCATTAGTAGATCTTGTTTCTTCCATCAAAGAACACGGGATTATTGAACCGCTTGTTGTGGCAAAGACGCCTGCAGGGTATCAAATCATCGCTGGCGAACGTCGATGGAGAGCGGCAAAGATCGCGGGAATCACCACTGTTCCTGTCATTGTGAAAGAAACGACCTCTCGAGGCATGCTCGAGATGGCAATCGTGGAGAATGTGCAACGAGAAGATCTGAATCCAATTGAACGCGCTCTTGCGTTTCAACGACTCGTTGAAGAATTTGGACTTCAAGTGTCTGAAATTGCGAAACGAATTGGGAAAAGCGAATCGTATGTGTCGAATACCATGCGTTTGCTCGCTTTACCGGACGCGATCAAAGATGGGTTGGTTTCCGGAGCGATTTCAGAAGGGCACGCGCGAGCGATTGCCGGTCTTGTAGATCCAAAAATCATGGTAGACGCGTACAAGATGATTCTCGCTGATAATATTTCTGTTCGAGGCGCGGAAGATCTGGCAAGAAAATTAAAGAGCAAATATGGACAAAAGCCGTTGCAACGAGTGGAACGGATTCACAGCGATGAACTTGAGGTGATGGCAAAAGATATGGCAAAGGCGATCAATGGGATGGTAAAAATTACGCAGTCAAATGTTGAAGCAAGGGTTACGTTTATCATTAGGGGAAGTCTAACGAGCACAAGTCGAGTGTTGCGACAGATTCGAGAAAGAATCGGCAACGAGACCCTAGTAACGATCGAACAATAATTTCTTATTTTTTCTCCACATTTGGATTTTTAATTAATCCCGCTCGTTCAAATGGCCAATATCTGAAGAACGCTTTTCCGATGATATCTTGTTTTGGGATAAATCCAAATTCTCGCGAATCTAAACTATTCGGTCGATTATCGCCAACGACGAAGTAATATCCCTCAGGGACCGTTACTTCCATGTTTTCTTTCATAAATGATCCAGCGAAGGTGTAGATATATGGTGGAAGATACTGTTCATCGAGGAGTTCGCCATTGACATAAAATTTGCCATCTCGCAACGAAACTGTATCTCCGGGAATTCCTATAATTCGTTTAATGTAGTCAATATCTTTATTTTTTGGAGATTTAAAGACAATAACATCGCCTCGTTGCGGTTCATGCAATTTATATTCCACTTTATTGGTTAAAATATATTCGCCGTTTTTAAATGTGGGAAACATGGAATCGCCGCTAATTTCTTGAGGAGAAATAATGAAGAGGTAAATCATGACAAGGATCGCCATGACAACCACAATAGATTGAAGAAAATCGAAAATCCACGCGATTAATTTTTTGACAATTTCCATATTTTTAGTGTAGGTGATATAATCAAAATGGTCAATGAGAATACCAGAGTTAATGTGATAGATCAGTAAATTTCTTACAACTGCATGATCAGCTGAAAAAGTTTTTATATCAAATGTGTCTATCCGATATAATCTTATAAGCAAAAAGCAATTAAAAAATAAAGAAGAACATGTTTACGAGCAAATGCAAGATATTTAATGAGTTCGGTAACGTTAGTAATGTGCTCTAATCATCATAATGATGATATATTAAAGGACTTGTAGCTCAGTTGGTTAGAGCGTTGCATTGACATTGCAAAGGTCAGAGGTTCGAATCCTCTCAAGTCCACACAATCTATGAAGCCTGCCAAAAAAGTATTGTCTATCAGCATCGTCGTTTGCTTGTTCAAACGCTTTTCGCTCTTCTTATTCCGCTTGCTTCAGTTCAGTTCATTCAGACTTTATTGTATTTCTTGCTTTCTGTAGTATCTTCGATATTTGAGAACACCGTGCACAATTTAGCTTTTTTATACAGTCACTATGTTTTGATTCTCAAATATTTTATTCCGCTCTACGGTATCGCATGCATCATTGTCGCGGCATCATCTTTCTTTTTGAAGAAATATCTTACGGTGAGCCTTGTTGTCGTTCTTGTTGTGGCAGCATGGATGTTCTCAATGATGCTTGGACTTGACTGGTTTCCTCAAAACAACCTTCTGTTTTCAGTCAAACAATTCATTTCTTTATTTGTTTGGTAATTGCCAAATTTCGTTGTCCCTTGCATTCTTATTTGGATTAAAACGATGCGTTGATTGTTTTTTCTGCAAAAAATCAAATTATAATCATTTATCTTAACAATTTTTGTGTTTAGTTTTCCTTAGTAAAAAGGACTTCGATGAATACCTCATTAAGCGTATTTCTTCAATTTTTGATATACATTCATCATCTACATTTTTTCCTTATGTATTCATTTACTTCTCTTGATTTTTTAAGATTTTTTCGAACCATTTCTTCCATGGAATCCACAACATCAACATCGCTATAAGTTCAAACTAAAATTCACATCACTTAAAGATTATGATCTTTCTATATTATGTAAGCAAAGATCGGCTATCTGCTTGTTTCTTTTGATATCATATATGTATTGTTTGACTTTTTTAATGGAATTCACACAAAAAGCAAGCAAGCATCTTCTTCAGTAGCATGAGGGATAGAAGACTTAAAGATCTATTTTAGCAATATCAATTAGATATAGGTTCAAGGTTATTAGCGGTTTTTTCGAATATCATTTCTCTTATATATGTATCATTTAGGTTAAAAATGTTTGTTATTCCACAAACAGGCGATTGTGCGATGGTTGTTCCATTCTGAATTTAAATGTTGCTCTTTTTGTCCCACTTCCTCTGATTGTATATTCATTCCATACAATCGTATCTTCGGGTAGAAACTGCCCGATAAAAATTCGAGACGCGTTACTGCGTGACGAGAATCGCATTCTATATTCTTTATTTTTTGGATTCACGATGATCAGCATCGATGGATCTTTTCCTCGCTGGAGATGATTGTTTTCTTCCATGAACGATACATCGCCGTTTTCGTTGAGTATCACAATAGCAGACTGTGGCTCTGAATCTTGATGTTCCGATGCCATATGTAATGTTTGCAGTGATGACGATTGTAATCCAAGCAACGCCATAATCGCGCTCACTCCTTCCTGAGATTTGATGATGTCCGTATGGTTTTTTTGCAAAGTGCGATGATTGGCGTTCGGTATGAAGCTGCTTTGAGCAAGCGCTGCACCATCTCCGTGATTTGTGTAAATTCTTCGAACTGGTCGTCCGTCTTTCCATCGACCAAAGAGAACATCTATGCTATTTCTTCGTGTCACGCGAATTTTTCAAGCGTTTGGAATCCATTTCCTGATACTGATCCTATCGATACAGAGTAAAATGGAGCATTGAACGCATTGTTCGGTAACCAATTGTTTTGATCGATCATGGTATGCACGGGAATGATTTGATTGGTTTGATGATTGATAAGATAGTCATATGTGGGGAGCATATTCCGTATTGACGGGACAAATTGTTGCACCGCGTCTTTTGCAATAGGGATTCGTTGTTTGAGTTGACATCGTTTCATGAGTAGAGAAAGGTAAATTTTGAAAAGAAGATCGTTGCTCCAAATTTCCCCTCCGGACCATGCCGCGTAGGCAGACGCTACTCCTTGATGTGGAGAGCCAACAGTTACAAGCGAACTAACTTTGTTGTTGTTCATAGTTTGTTCAAGATACGCTCGAGCAACGAGTCCTCCCATGCTGTGCCCGATAATGTGGACGCGTTCATTTTCAAGCGTGTTTGCTTCGATAAATTGTTGCAACGCTCTAGATGTTTCTCGCACATCTTTTCTCCAATCATAGGCAAATAGCATTGGTGTTATATTGTTGTTTGAAAGCGATGCTTGAATTGGACGATAGATATCTTCGGCAAGATCATTCAGCGTCCATGCCTCAGCATAATTTTCTGACTTGCATTCAAGCAACGCGTCTCTGTTCCAGCTTGCTCCAAATCCTGGAATAATAATAGCTTTTGTAACAGGCGCTGGCGTCGGAGTGGCTGTCGGCGTTGTGATAGGCGATGGCGTTGGGGATGAAGAGGGTGTTGGCGTGGGTGATGGGGAGGTGGTGGGGGAGGTGGTTGGTGTAGGTGTCGGTGCTTCTATCGGCCCATTATACGCTAGGCTGATTCTACATAGTCCTTCTCCATAACTTGAAAAGTACAACAATGTAGTTCCATTCTGTAATTTTATTGCACTTGGTGCTATTTGATTTGTATCCCATCCACCACTTGGTCCTATAACTGGATTTTTATCTGATTGTTTAAACCAATTAATTCCATCAGTAGAAGTTGCATAAGATATCTTTCCTGAAGATGCGTAGTATATTTCATAATTTTCTCCATTAAATATGACGCTTGCACCGGCCACATCGTTACCTTCCCAAGGTTGATCAGCAATTAAAACTGGATTTGCAGGATATGGTATCCAATTTATGCCATCACTTGATGTGGCATAGCTTATCTTCCATCATTTGTTGTGTACCACATTTTATATTCCGAATTTACTTTTAAAACCATTGGATAAGCTCTTGATGGTCCTTCCCACTGTTGTTGAGGTAAATTCACAGTTTGGTTACTTTTTATCCAATTTATTCCGTCACTTGATGTTGCATATCTAATGTAATAAACATTCGAGGATGGTATTGCCGTATACCACATTTTATATACTCCTTCATCGTATATAACTTTTGGCTCAGTAATATATTGTTCATTTGGATTACCATCTGGAGTTAATATCGGATTACCGGCGTAAAGTTCCCAGTTAATTCCATCAGTAGATGTTGCATAATAAATACTTCCTCCTGAATTGAACCACATTAAGAATTTATTATTTGAGTAAATAACTGAAGGTTGTAGGCTTTAAAATGATATTATTGGATTATTAGCATGCTTTACAAAATTTGATGATGCTTTTAATTTAGTTTGAAAAATTAAAAAAATAAAAGAATTAAAAATTATAACTAAAGCTATTAATTTTAGTATTAACTTTTTCATAAATCTTTAATTATAAAATTTGAAGATGAAAAAAAGATTAAAAGACAATTTCAAAATTTCTTATTAGTTTATGTATAAAAAAATTCATGAAAAAAAAATAACAGGAATAATTATTACTCACGTGTATGATCTTTTAACTGAAAATTCAATAAAATCTCTTATGAATTTCTGTAGTGAAATAATAATAGTTCAAAGCTTAGGTACTATAGGAATATTATCATCAAATTTAAAAAGTAACTCTAAAATAAGAATAATAAAGGTTGATACTAAATTAAATCACTCTGAATTAAGAAATATTGGATTGAAGAATGCGAAGTATAACTGGATATTTTTTTTAGACTCAGATGAGTCATTGAGTGAAGATTTAATAAAAGAAACTCCTAAATTAATAAAAAACAATAATATATTAGGTTATTGGTTTTCAAGAAGAAATTATTATAGAAAAGGCAAGTATTTTAGATATGGTTTATTTTATCCAGATTTTCAATTAAGACTATTTCAAAATATAGGTTATTATTTCTATAATCCAATACATCCTCATATAGATATTCCCGATAATCTAACAGCATATAAAAACTTAGATATACTGCATTTTTCAAGAAACTCCAAGTATGCAAGATTTTTAGACTTTAAAAATTTTTTAACTTATATTCAAATTGAAGGAGATGAATTAGCAAAAAAAGAAGTTAATTTATTAAGGCTTCTTTACTTAGGATTAACGAAATTCATTTCACTATTTTTTAGTGGTTATTTCAGGGGTAAAGGTTTTCTTGATGGTTGGGCAGGTTTTAGGGCTCATGTTATTTTCTCTTTATATATATCTTCGATTTATTTCTTTGCTTTTTTTAAAATAATACATAGAAACTTTATAAAATGATTCATTATATTAGTAAAATTAAAAAAATAATATGAAAATTCTTGTTACTGGTGCGGCGGGGTTTATAGGCAGTCATCTCGTCGACGCGCTTATCGCGAATCATGATGAAGTATACGGCGTGGACAATCTTTCGGGAGGACAAGAAACGTATATTCACAAAGAATGTCGATTTACAAATCTTGATTTGAGAAATAAAGATGCTGTCGCTACTTATATACAACAAGTTAAACCAGAGATTCTTTTTCATCTCGCTGCAGATGCGACTGAAGGAAGAAGTCAATTTACCCCATTATCATCATCTGAAAATAATTATTTAGCATATCTTTACACGCTTGTTCCCTGTGTAAAACATGGTATCCAAAAAGTAATTCTATTTAGCAGTATCAGCGTTTATGGCGCGCAAACACCGCCATTTTCAGAAAAGATGGAGAAACGACCGGAAGATGTGTATGGTGTGATGAAATCTTCAATGGAGGATGTTACGCGGATATTGTCAACTGTTCATGGGTTCTCCTATGTAATTATTCGTCCTTATAATGTTTACGGTCCACGGCAAAACATGAGCGATCCTTATAGAAATGTTGTTGCGATTTTTCTAAATCGATTATCTCAAGGAAAGCCATATTACATTTATGGAGATGGAGCCCAAAAACGAGCGTTTACCTACATTTATGATCTTATTCCTCCCGTCGTGAAAGCTGGATTATCTGATGAATATAAACAAGAAGTGTTTAATATTGGATCAGACAAGCCGCATACATTAAACGAACTTTCTTTATTGATCCTCTCGTCATGGTTTGACGGAGATGTTCCTAAGGAATTTGAACCTGTGTATGTTCCGTTTCGTCCGAGAGAAATTGTCTCCGCGTATTGCGATATCACAAAAGCAAGAATGATGCTTGGCTATCGTCCTTCGACTTCATTAACAGACGGCATACGGGAAACAATCGCATGGGTAAAAACGCAAGGACCAAAGTTATTCTCATATATTCCGTTGGAGTTGGAAAACGATTTAGTTCCGGAAACATGGAAACATCACTTGATATAGCGTTTATCATCCTCACCTATTTTCCTGATCAAGCAAAGATTCGATCGTTGGTCGATTCGTTGTGTCCACATACGGTTATTCTTGTTGATAACACACCAAAAAAAACTATCTCGATTGACCATGTGATCTATCTTCCCAATAAAGAGAATAAGGGGTACACAGGAGGAGTAAATCGCGGATTAAGATATGTGTACACGCATAAATATGAATGGATGGTTGTCTTGAATGATGATGTGCAGATGACGAAACATGTTGTTCATTCATTTATTCAGTTTCTTTCTCGATGTTCTCCTGGTCTTGCCGGTTCATATCCTCGATCATTGGATCCAAAACGATGGACGGCGGAAACAGATCCAGAGCCTATGCAATTTTTGTCAGGTTCATTTCTTGCGATTCATCGAGATGTTATTAGTTCAATTGGCTATTTGTATGATCCCTATTTTATTTTTTATGAAGAAGTTGAGTATTGTATAAGAGCAAGAAAGAAGGGGTTTCCTCTTCATGTTGTTCCCTTGTCTGATGTCCGTCACAAAGAGTCGTCGACATTTCAAAACAAGCCATTTCTTCATCAATACTATCTTGCAAGAAATCACTTGCTGTTTATTGAACGAAATGCTCCGTTTTCTGTGAAAATATATGAGACGCTTCGTTTTCCAAAAACAATTCTTGAGCATGTAACTCTGAGAGAATGGGGAGCGTTGGCGGGGATTCGTGATTATCTTCTCAGAAGATTTGGGAGGCATCCGTATTCTGCTTGACAGATTGCTCCTTTGTTTATATCAGTATTTATCATACTGAACTTATTTCAGTATTTTACAAATGTTCGGAAACTATATTTTCTTCATTATTCTTTAGATTTTGAAACAGGTTCAGGATAGCACGAAGGAAAATTTAGGATGGGAAAAATGATGACAGATGACATGTTCAAGAGCTTGAGATAACAATATGATTATGATGCGAGGATTGATCGTACATTGACATCTAGTCGCGTTCAGTATTTCATGAGTATATATGACGATTGGTGTTGACGCCGGTGCGCTATGTGTTCAAGACGACCGATTGAAAGTTGGCGTGTATCGCGTGATTCTTCGCTTGTTTCAAGGGTTATCGTCTTTGGATGAGATGAATGACTATCGGCTGTATTCGTTCGCTCCGATTAGCGATAATATTATGAAAACACTGTCTTCGAACATGGCATCTTTTGTCTTGAAACCTCAAAAAGGATGGTTTCAGGTTCGTCTTCCGTTGAGTTTATTGATTCATCCTGTCGATCTTTTCTTGGGTGTTTCACAAGCTGTTCCGGTAGGATTCCAAACCAATATTGGATTTATTTATGATCTAGGATTCTTGCATTATCCCAGCGCATATCCACATTCGTATCATCATCTTGCTAAAAGAACGAAGGAGTTGATTCATCGATCCGATCACATTATCACTATATCAGAGACAACAAAACAGGATATTTGTCAGATGTATCATGTTCAATCAGAAAAGATTACTGTCGCCTATCCCGGTGTTGATGAGCGATTTTCTCGAGATGGAAAAGCGTTTCAAGGAACGTTGCCGTATTTTTTGCATGTTGGTAGTTTGAAGCCCGGGAAAAATATTCCTGTGGTGATTCGCGCGTTTCATGAGTTCTTGAAACGCTCCAACAAACGATATCTTTTGCTGATCATTGGTGGAGATTATTGGATGGATAAAGAAATTTTTCAAACGATACAACAAGAGGGTATGGAATATTATGTTCGATTTCTTGGATATGTGCCGGATAACCTTTTGTCTCATTATTATCGCGGCGCGTCCGCGTTTGTCACGGCGTCTCTTACGGAGGGGTTTTGTCTGCCTGTTATGGAGGCAATGGCGTGCGGATGTCCTGTTGTCGCGACAAAATCAGCGGTGTTTCCAGAGATTATTCCAGAACAGCATATGCTCGTTGAGCCTAATGACATTCATGCGTTAGCGCAAGCGATGACTGATATCATAACAAATGATTCATTGCGGAATGTTTCTATCGCAAGCGGTTTGGCGAAGGCGTCGGAATTTTCGTGGAAACGTTTTAGCGAGATTGTATATGGAGTCATAACGGAGATGTTGCGTCATGAATGATCCGTACTCAAGAAGCGAGTTGCGCGCGTTGCTTTCTTCCGTTGACGGGTGGTTGTCTCTTCGCGAAGCCATGCTATTGTATGAGTTAGCTCGTTGCGCTCCAGCTTCCGGAGATATTGTGGAGATTGGCAGTTATAAAGGACGTTCGACGATCGCGTTAGCGTATGGAATGAAGCGCGGAAAACAGGGTGGATGTATATGGGCGATAGATCCTCACGAGGGGGTTATTCAGGATGGCGATCATCCGGTTGATAACGGAACATTTGAGGCGTTTCAGGATAATATTGAAAGAGCTAGTATTGCCGATATAGTTCGACCGTTGGTCATGACATCTCGGGATGCCTCGAAGAAATGGAAAAGAACAATACGATTGTTATTTATCGATGGATTGCATGATGAACGTCATGCGACTGAAGATTATTCGTTGTGGGCGCCATTTGTCTCTCGCGATGGAGGCGTTATCGCGTTTCATGATGGATTTTGCGGGGAATGCGGTGTATGGAGAACGATACGACAATATATATGGAAACGAAACGATATTGTGGATATCGGCGCCACAGGATCCATTCTCTATGTGATTTCGGGAAATCCGAGTCTTGTTGATCATATCCGCGTATGGCTTAAGAAGTTCGTGATAACGGTTGCCTATATGATTCATTCCTTGCCTTTGCCATGGATTGTAAAAAAACTTGTTGTTCATCGTGGGATGCGGTTATTGTTGTTGACGAGATATAGCGGTATTTTGTATAGAAATCTGATATGAAACCGAAAGCGGCGATTGTTCGAGGAACATTTTTAAATGCGTATGAAATGCAGTTTTTTGAGCCGTTGATTGATCGATTTGACATTACGGCGTTTGGTTCGATGCGTTCGTATCATGACACATTTGCTTTTCCTGTAAAAAAATTGCTTTCTCCTATGGATCTTCCAGAGTTTCCAAAGAAAATGGCCATACTCAATCGATTGTTTATAGACGCTCAGTATCTTTTTGGACTTGAAGTCGCGTTGAAAGGGTTCGATCTTGTTCACACGGCGGAAACATACTATCACTATACCCAGCAATGCTTATCCGCGAAACGAAAAGGATGGGTGAAACGCGTGATCGCCACGGTATTGGAAAATATTCCGTTTAACAATGAAGGTATTTGGGGAAGAAAAAGGTTTAAGAAACGTTCCTATCAAGAGCTTGATCATATTATTGCGTTGACGGAACGGACAAAGATAGCGTTACTCCTTGAAGGCGTTGATGAACAAAACATTACCGTTATTCCACATTTTATCGATATAACTCGTTTTGCTCCCGCGAAGAAGAGAGAAAAAAATGATAGATCAATTCGCATTCTATTTTGTGGAAGGTTGGAAGGATATAAAGGCGTATATGAATTGTTATACGCGTTTTCGTTGCTATTAAAAACATACGATATCACACTTACTCTTGTTGGAGAAGGAAGTCAAAAACGCGGGTTGCAAACGATGGCAAGACGACTGGGCGTGGAACATCGTGTGTTTTATGAAACCGCTTCATATGAGGATATGCCAACGGTTTATGCGAACGCGGATATCTATGTTGCGCCAAGCAAAGAAACGCAAACATGGCAGGAACAATACAACACTACGCTTCTTGAAGCGCAGGCAAGCGGTCTTCCGATTGTTACTACATATAGCGGAGGAATACCTGAAAATGTGGGAGATGCCGCGTTGTTTGCTCATCCTGGCGATGCATATTCTCTTGTCCAGCAATTGCGGCGATTATTGGATGATCCAACATTGAGAGAAACCTATGGCAAAAAAGCGAGGGCGAGAGCGGAGCGATATCACGACAAGATGATTGGCGCGAAAAAAATTGAGGAGGTATGGAGTAAGTTTTTATGAGCAGTACGCTCTATCGATTGTTGCGATGGGGAATCGTCGCAGTGTTTATCGTAGCAACATTAGGAAGCGCTCTTCAAGAATCATTGACATTTGATGAAATTTTTAATCTTCAGGAAGGGTTCACAAATATTACAAAACAGGAGTTTCCCATTGAACCGTACAATCCTCCGCTTATACGAGAACTTGCGTCAATTCCATCCGTGCTTGGATTCACGCCATCTGAAGGAACACCCTCTCAACGATATCTTTTGAATCGTTTGGTTATTGTATTTTTAGCGTCAATCCTTTTATGGCAGGTGATGGAAGCGTCTCGACGATATATCGGTCAAGCGTCTTCTCTTGCGTCTGGCATAGTCTTGGCGCTAGAGCCCACATTTCTTGCGCACAGTCATTACATTACATCTGATATCGGGGCAACGCTCTTCATATTTCTTGCGTATGTTTCATTTCTTGACGCGTTTTCCTCTCCGACCATGACAAAATTTTTTTTCTTCGGGATTTTTTTAGGACTTGCATTGGCGTCAAAAATTTCTGCATTGCCATTTTTATTTGCAAGCATGTGTTTTGTGTTGATTTTGAAACGTAATGTGTGGTCGTTTTCGTGGTGTAGATATCATGTGAGACATTTCTTCTTTGCGGTATGTGTCGCGGGGTTTATTGTATGGAGCACATATTTTTTTCGTTTTACTTCCATTCTTGTTCCGCATGATAATCCCGAGCGGTTGTCGAATAGACTCATTGCGTTTGCCGAGGAAAGGAATCTGAATTTGTTAAAACAGGCAATTCTTTGGTTGCAGGGGACGCCTGTTCCGCTTGGGGACTATATCGGAATTCTCAAGAATAATGCGTTGCGCGCAAGAGAATCTCAACCGGTTTTTCATATGGGGATGTTTCATCCGTCGGTGCATCCTCTTATGATGCTTCAGGCAGCTCTGGTGAAACTTCCGTTTCCATTGATTCTTTTGTGTGTTCTTGGTTTTTTTATGACGGTGCTTTCTGAAAATCATCGATCCTTGTTGATAACCATGATACAAACCGTTTTTATAAGAAAATATCCGTCGCAGAATCAGTCACAATCGTCGGAGATGGTGAGTCATATTCCTGAATATAAACTAACAATTCGAGACAACCGAGTTCGCGATCCTGAATATCGATATCTCTTCCTTATTCCTATTTTTGCGATCGTTTTTGTTGTTAGTTTTGTTCGCATGCAACCGCTTATTCGGTATATCTTGCCATCGTTTCCGTTTTTGGCGATTGTCGCAGGGTATCCGTTCCAGGATGTTCGATCGAAATGGAAAATGGCGCTACTGTTTGGAATGATTGCATGGATGGGGTATTCGTTATACACGGCATATCCTCATAGTATTTCATTCACAAATAGTTTTATTTCTCGAACAAAACGATATCGGTATTTGTTTGATAGCAATATCGACTGGGGACAAGGATTGATTTCATTTCAGCGGTATATCGATAAAGCAAAGCCAAGCGAACTTTATTTTTCTTATTTTGGAAGAGATGATGGCTCGGCATACGGATTTGAGAGCGATCGTGCGTGGGGAAGTTATAAAAATGATGAAATTTGCGCGTTTCATACGATTCGATATCCTGACCATCGTGGCGAATCAATAACGGCGATTAGCGTAACAAATTGGTATCAATGCGGGTACTATCAACTTCCTCGTTATGATCCCGATCGGATACAAACTATTGTTGCTGATTCAATATTGGTATTCAAATGAAGAGACAATCGATTTTCCTTTTGTTGATAATGTTTTTTCTTTTTTTTTCGATATTTTTTTATCGGCAGATCGCGTTTGATGAGATTGTGTATTGCTGTGATAATTTGCTTATTAATATTCCGGCGAGAATATTTTGGGTGAAATCTCTTTTATCTGGCGTTTTTCCGATAGATAGTCCGTTCTTATTTTCGGGGTCGCCGTTTCTTGCTGATATTAATGTAAGTCCATTGTATCCGGGCAATGTTGTTTTTCTTTTCTTCGAGCCCTTTCGAGGTATGACGATCGTGACGCTTTTTCATATCGGACTTGCCGGCGTTGGTATGCTGTGGGTGACGGGCGTAGTGCAGATGACGTTCTGGTCTAGAATGATTGCCACGATCGTGTTCGTTTTTTCTGGAACGATTGTTTCGTACACGAACAATCTGCCGATGCTTCAGGTTGCGTCATGGCTTCCATTGGTGTTTAGTTCTTGGATTCTATATTGTTCTCGTCCATCAAAAAAAACCGCGATACTTGTTGTCTCGTTTTCTGTGTTACAGATACTTGCCGGTCATATTCAACTCATCTTTTATTCGTTTCTTTTGTGTTATGTATACGCGTTGATATTTCTGCGCATTCCATTTGTTTATCGAGTAATGCGTCTCGTTTTTATATGTCTTGCCACGATATTTTTTGCGTTGCCCCAGTTGCTTCCTTTTGTTTTACACGCGCTCCATTCAACTCGCATTGGAAGCGGATTTTCCTACGCTACTTTTGGGTCGCTTCAGATTCTCGCTATTTTTCGCTTTTTCTTGCCAAGTATCGTTGGCAATCTTTCTGAAGGAACGGAGTGGTGGCAGGGAGGGTCGATGTATGGGTATATTGGAATAACGCCGTGGATTTTATTTTTCTCGTTTCTCGTTCGCAGAAAATGGTCAAGCCATGAACTTTTTTTCTCAGGGATTGGTATTCTTTCGTTTCTTCTCGCGTTTGGATCATCAACGCCGATATTTTCTCTTTTTTATCATCTCATTCCGGGTATTAGGTTGTTTCGCGTGCCGAGTCATTTTTTGCTTTTGTTCACCTTTTCATTTGCGATGTTTTCAGGGTATGCCCTTCAAAGGGGACTATCGAAAAAGATTGTTGCTCTTTCAAGCATATTCTTTTTTGTAATGTGGTTTGGATTTGTAGCAGCTGAGGATTCAATTTATCGCATGCTTTTTTCTTTAAATTATTCGTCATTGCAACGAAAATTGGCGTTTCTGGGTGATCGCGGGGTGCAAACGATATTTTCGATGATACAACAAAATGCTCTCTTGTTTGGTTGTGGATTGCTCGGGATATACGCGATATCATCTCGTTTCTCGCGATTGTCAAATATTGCCGTTGTGTTATTTCTTTTTCTTGATTTGTTTTTATATGCCAGAATGAATCTGATTACGCTTTCTTATCATGTAGTGATGACATGGAAAGCGGAACAAGAGCGCATTGTTCAAGAAATACGAGAAAGGACGGAGGACGGGTATCGATTTTATGTTCATCCCTCATTGTATCCTTCGCCATACATGCGAGTATTTGGAGAACCATGGATCGAACGAGAGGTTCTGTGGCAATTCCGCATGTTTCGGCCAAATCTTTTGATGATCTACAATATTCCGATCGTGGATGGATACGCGTCGATGATTGATCGCCGATATCAAGCCCTGTTTGGCGTTCCAGCAAATGATCCGACAGGCGTGGCGATTCCTGATACTGCGGTTGATGTGTTGCGTTCTCTTCGGGTTCGATATATCTTTCTTCCGCATCGCGTTGAAGACAGTCCGCTGTTGGCTCATCTTTCTTTTTTGTGGGAAAATCCCTATATTCGTTTGTATGAGTTGCGATAATTGTTCTTTCCTGCCTTCAATTATATTACCGTGAAGATTACTGTTCATTTTTTTCTTATTCTTTTCACATGTTTTGTCTTTGGCTTCTTCTCCTTGTTTTATATTGACGGGGCGCACGACGGTATCGTGCTTATGCCCGCGTTGGAAGTGCTTAAGGGGAAGATATTATTCAAAGAAACATTTACGCAATACGGCGCGTTGTTCACATGGGTCCATGCCGTGGGATTGCGATTGTTTGGAGAACATGTATTGTCTCTTCGATTGATGACGCTTCTTGCGTACGCGTTAACCGTTGTTGTGCTGTGGGAAACTAACAGAAGATTTCTTTCTTTTCGTTGGAACATGCTTGCATTTTTTCTTTGGATATCACTTGCTCCTGTGTATTGGTGGTTTTTTCATTCGTGGTCGTCTGTGTTTGCGGCGTTGTTTCAATGTATTAGCGCGTTGTTGCTCATACGATACATCGAGCTGCATGCGTCTCGATATCTTGTTCTTACCGGCGTTTTTGCGTCTATTGTTTTTTGGTTTCGACAATCAGTTGGCATAACGCATATGATGGCAATGATTGGCGTGATTGGCATTCTTTTCTTTCGTTCTCGTCTGGCATCGCGATACACGATTTTTCTCCTCGGCGCGATGGCGGGATCGTTTCCAATACTCCTTATTCTTGTTTTGCAAGAATCTCTTAATGATTGGTGGTTGCAATCTATGGTGATGCAAGTGCCGTTTTCGCAGGAGACGCGAGGAATTTCTTTTGTCCAACTTTTCAAGAGTTTGCTTGCGACGCGCTATTGGCGGTCGATTCATGAATATTGGATATGGATTGTCTTACCATTATCATCGGTGTTGATCTTTTGTGTTAGTTTTTATTATGAAATAACTCGTAATACATCAAAAGTATCCCGCGTTCTTCTTGTTCTCAGTGGTGTGAGTATCGCGTCGTGGCATCAGTATTATCCGGTGACAGAACGATTGCATTTTTTTTGGGCAACAACGCCGATGATGGGCATGTTTGTATATCTCTTATATCGGGTGAGGAAATCATTCTTTCCTTTCTTTTTGTTTCTTATTGGATTGAATTTGGGTTTGAGTGTTTGGCATGGGATAGATCGAGTGAAACATGGCGTCACGTTCACTGATCGATTGTCGATCATCCATGGAATTCCACTGACGAGAGAATTTCAGCTATTTATTGAAGATACATATGATACGATGGACGTTATCTTTCAGTCGCATCCACATCTTACTTATATCAATGACACGAATATCGCGTTTTATCAGTTTTTTCACCCCGAACGATTTCATGCATTTCGCGGCGTGTATGTAAATTGGGGACGAATAACATCGACGATATATCCCGATCTTCCGAGCATGATGGAAACATATGTGAAGGAGCGACGACCTCTTGTGTTCACAAGAACGCCAGAGAAGTATGAAGGATATTGCGATACGCAAGTCTTCACATTGGAAGATCCGCCGGTGTATCTTCTCGCACCAAGAGAAGTGGGAGGAATCGTTAGGTGTGAAGAAGGTAAAAAAGAATAGCGATGGTTGTGTGTATTGAGAAATATCCAATAAAAAGAAGTTGAACAGTCTTGTTGAATTGTTGTAAAAAAGATGCAAGCCCAAACGACGCGAGGGGGAGAAAACTGATAAACATTCTTCCGCTAAATGACGCGCCTTGCCACCAAAACGACCACGACGAGATGAGATACCATTGAAGCAAAAAGATCAAAAGAAATAGCCACTTTCTCTTCAGGATAAGTCCAAGAAGGCAAAACGCGACGAGCGGCGTCCAAAAAAAGAGTCCATTGTTTGAAGATAAAAGCGTGTCAAGAAGATGAGGATGAAACCAGTCAAAATAGTGATAGTCATCAAGATACGGACTTTTCAGAATCGTTCCATAGAGCAGTTGCCACGCGAAGAGTTCTGGAGCAAATCCAAGAAACCATCCCAATCCAAGACGGATGAGTGTTTGAATGGATCTTTGACGGATAAGGATTGGCAAGGCGAGCAGCATATAGATGATATCTTGCGTTCTTGTGGAAGCGAGCAATCCGAGTGAAGCGCCGAGCAGAAACGACGAGCTTCCTTGAAGCGAAAACGTAAGAGCGACAACAGAAAGAAAAAACGAAATGCTATGAGAGGTGATGGTATCAAGTGATCCGTAAAAAAACATATTCGTACCAAACGCGATGCCGTAAATAGTAAAAATTGCGATGTGGGGTTGAACAGAAGATGCGAGCAATCGATACAGCAACACAAGGCCGGCGATCGCGTATAAACACGCGATCAATCCAGTAAATATTTGATAAGTGAATGAAAAGCCGTCTCCTTTTAGAATTTGATGGACAAAAACAAAGAATGGGGACCAAAGCAACGGTGGTCCGATGGGATACACATTCCCTATTCTTCCGTCAGGCGTTGATGGTTGCGCCCCTCCAAGCATCGCATAGTCATTATCAAAATTGATATCTCGATCGACGATGAGCGATCGCATCCATGCATAATAATAGACGCCGTCTCCATAGACTGTTTTGCCAAGATAGATCGCTTTCGTGAAGTAGAGCGCGAGGTATACTATAATAATGAAAAGGAACGTATATTTTCCCCATGTCATGTGCGTAGTATATCGAAACAATGATACAATTGCTTCATGATATCCGCCGTCGTATTGACCAAAAACAATCAAGACACGATTGTTCACTGTCTTGATTCGCTTTCATGGTGTGATGAAATTGTTGTTATTGACGACGATTCAACAGATGACACGCGGATGATCGCGAAAGGATATGGCGCTCGCGTGATTCGTCATTCTCTTCATAATAATTTTGCATTTCAGAGAAATTTTGCATTGGAGAAAGCAAGGGGAGAGTGGATATTATTTGTTGATTCTGATGAAGTGGTCTCCTCTGGTTTGCGAGATGACATACAACACGCGATACAAACCGATACATATGTGGGATATAGGCTGAAACGGCAGGATATATTTTTTGGAAAACAGTTACGATTCGGAGAAACCGCGCGTGTGCGATTGCTTCGTTTAGGAAAAAAAGACTCGGGTGTTTGGAAAAGATCGGTTCATGAAGTGTGGGATATCAAAGGACGAATCGGCGATCTTCGCCATCCGCTTCTGCATTATTCGCATCCAACCATTCGATCATTTATTGACGACATAAACAGATATTCGACGCTTCATGCGGAAGAGCTAAAAAAAATAGGAACTCGCGTATCAGTAGTTGATATTGTCGCGTATCCACTGGGAAAATTTTTGTATAATTATGTTCTTCGTCAAGGGTTTCGAGATGGAACAGAGGGAACGATTATGGCGTTTATGATGAGTCTTCATTCATTTCTCGCAAGAGCGAAATTGTATCTTGCGCAGTCTCGTTCATGAATATTTTGCATATCGCACTGTACATCGCGTTATTGCTTGGGCAATTTGGGGGAATTGATATCACTCCCGGTGTTCGCGTGTTTCTGCATGATGTCGTTATATTGTTAATGCTTTTGTTCTTTTTGTTTCGGACCATTCGTCGTAAAAAGATTGTTTCAATAAAGGGAGATCTTATCCGTCCGATGATATATTTCGCCTCCGCGGCATGTGTTTCTTTGTTATTAAACATTGGGGGATTTTCGCATGTTCAATTACTTCTGGGTTCATTATATCTTTGGCGATTTCTGATGTATTTTGGGTTGTATATCGTCGTTGTAAATGACCATATATCTCCGATTATTTGGAGACGAAGTATCTATCTTGTTGGCGTTGCATTCGCGATTATTGGGATCGTTCAATACGTATTCTTTCCAAGTCTTCGAAGTTTTCTTGATCGAGGATGGGATGAACATTATTATCGATTGTTTTCAACATTTCTTGATCCAAATTTTGCTGGATTATTTCTGGTCGTTTCATTTTTTTTTGGATTGTCGTATGTGGCAAAAAAATCATCATTCACATGGTTTGTCATGCAGGGTATTGTGCTTGTTTCGATTATGTTAACGCATTCTCGAAGTTCTTTTGTCGCGTTTATCGGGGCGTTGATTGTCTTTGTGTTGTGTACAAGAAAATTTTTCTTGCTTGGCATTCTTATCTTTGCTGGCATTATTTACGCGTTGATTCCGTCGTACGGCGTGGATACTAATCGATTGCTTCGGTCAGATTCAACGTTGGCGCGGATAGAGAGCTATACAAAAAGCGTCGCCGCCGCGAGGATCGCGCCAATCTTTGGGATTGGGTATAACATGTTGCGATTTCACGCCACGCGAGAACGAATGCTTGACATGGATGGAATTATTTCTCGAGACGCCGGAGGTTTGAATAGCAGTTTAATGGTCATTTTTGTAACAACAGGAATCGTGGGATTTTCATTGTTTCTGTATCTTGTATTTCATATTGTTCGGATTGTTCTATTGATACAAGACATAACTGCATACGCTATAATTTCCGCGTTCGTCTCGATTTTGCTTCATAGTTTCTTTAACAACAGCATGTTGTACCCGTGGATACTTGTATTGGTTTGGATTATGGTTGGGAGCATAGAAAAACAAACAAGGAGACGATAAATTATTATTTTTTATATGTTACGATTTTTTCAACTTTTGTGATATTTCCGGCTTGATCAATCGCTTGAATGGTCAAGATATTTTCTCCTTCTTCCAATGGGTATGGATAGATAAATGATCCATCTGGTTTTACGATAACAAACCGATCATTGACGCGAATATCAACGCCTTCATCGGTTTTGCCTTCTATCTGAAGAATATTATCGTCTCCGGTAATCATCATGTCGTCGACCGGAGACGAAATTTCAAGAAGTGGCGGGCGTTTTTTAATTATTGTTGTAATGGTATTGGAAAAATTACTCGTATTTCCGTTACTGTCAGTGGTTTTTGCTCGGATTGTGTATGAACCTTCGGGAAGGTTTTGAGAAGTGATTGAGAACGTTCCATCGTCGGAAATTGTTTCTCGTTTTGTTTCCGAGTCGTTGATATACAGAATGATCGTTGCGTTTGCTTGGCCTCTACCAGTAATTATAAGTTTTCCGGACATGGTCGCAGCAGGAAGAGGATCAAGATAGGGAGGAATGACAAGCACCGTTGACGGTGATTGGTTTGTCGAGCTTTTTTTTCCTCTCATCTGATCAAGAAATATAAAAAAACTGATCATTAAACGAAATCCAAAGACCACTAATAACGTGATGACGAGAAGTGTTCCAATAACAGCAAATAAGAGTC
Organism: uncultured Patescibacteria group bacterium; assembly: GCA_937921305.1. Taxonomy (GTDB): domain Bacteria; phylum Patescibacteriota; class Microgenomatia; order UBA10105; family UBA927; genus CAKZSU01. The sequence continues at coordinate 133,259 of CAKZSU010000003.1, read as the reverse complement.
TCGTTTTTAGTTTTTTTTCTTCAAATCTAGCAAGTCGTGAAGAAAGTTGTTGTTTCATACATTATCATTCAATATGATTATACATGGTTTTGCGGTGTTGGTAATGGTAGTTCTTCTTTGAATCGTTTTATTCGGTAGATCTGTGCGTATCGTTCATGAGTGAAGAATGTTTCAATCGGCCAGATGGCGACACCAGACGCAATGGGTGTCGCGTGAAGAAGTAATCCATTGTTCGGTTCAACAAGGATAGCAATATGCAGTTTTCGCATGTCCTGAAGGTTTTCTCTTCCAAAGAGATACGCATCGCCAAAGCGAGGAGTTGCGTCTTGATCAAGTGTTTGAAACAGCGTTTCATCGTCGTAGAGTTCTTTTGACCGGAGCGACGAAGGAAGTTGTTTTCCAAACACATGATAATAAAAAAGATGGAGCAGTCCTTGACAGTTGATCCCTTCTTCCCATACACGTTCGTAGAACTGTTCTCTGTGCGGACCGTTTTTAAGATTGTATGATAATGATGAGAAATGATGATATCGTTCAGAAAACATAGTAAGAATGATAAGGAGTCAAACCTTAAATAAGAGAAACAAACAGTAAAGAGGGCTATAGTAGTTACACCATACCAATTTCATGAAAGCTAATGTACGAAGTTGGTGTGATGATTATATGATCAAGAAGCTGTATGTCAAGAAGTTTTCCTGCTTCATGCAACCGCTTTGTGATATCGATATCGTGCTGAGACGGTGTCGGGTCTCCCGAGGGATGATTATGCGCGACGATAACCGCGTTCGCGAGAAGGCGAATCGCCGGTTCGAAGACTTCACGCGGATGGGCAATGCTTGCATTAAGCGTGCCGACAGAAATAATTTCCCTCGTTATTTCCCTGTTGCGCGTGTCAAGGTATATTGCGATAAAATGTTCTTTTTTGTGATTCGCGATAGTTTTTAATGATTCATATACTCTTTGTGGAGAAACGATTTGAGGAGGTTCGGGATCCTTGAGCAGTCGTTTTCCTAATTCCATCGCCGCGATAATTTCGCACGCTTTTGTCGTCCCTAGTCCTTTTATACGTGTTAACACGTCGATAGTTATGTTTGGAAGATTGGCGCTGTGTATTATTTTTAGAACACGTGAAGAAAGTTCAATAACATTCATGTCTTTTGTTCCTGTTCTCAGAAGGATTGCAAGAAGTTCGGTATTTGTGAGTTTTTTGGGGCCGTATTTTTGGAGTTTTTCTCGAGGACGATCCACATGGGGAAGATTTTTGATGTTCATATAGAATCGATAAAAGCAAAAAAAGATGAAAAGAAGATGAAGCGTCGGTGTGAATTAACGGTGTATATGAGCCCCTTGTCAGAATCGAACTGACGTCCGCGGTTTACGATACCGCTGCTTTGCCACTAAGCTAAAGGGGCGGGAGAGTGAGCGGCGGACCGGATTTGAACCGGCGACCTTCTGCTTGGGAAGCAGACATTCTACCACTGAACTACCGCCGCAGATACTTGCATAAAATTATACTCTATTTATGAAAGAAATACATGGAGAGAGTTTGTTGTTCGTGTTTTAATTTTTAATTTGAACTTCTTCTTGTGTCATCGTAATGCTATTTTTCGTCATCACGAATTTTCTCTTATATCATCCTGAACGTGATTTAGAATCTAAAATTTCCATAGAAGGAAGTATATTTTCAAACTTTGCAAGATGCTGAAACACATTCAGCATGACAAGAGGCAGTGGCTGTGTTTTTACGGAAGAATAAGGACATTCCCCGCATGGATGAGGTGAGGATTTTTTAGATTGTTCGCCTTCGCAACCTCAATCCATTTATACCCATTATTATAGTGTTTGACACATATGTTCCAGAGCGTATCTCCTCTTACGACCGTATATTGCTTATCCGATGAGGATGAGAGTATCGTCTCTTTTTGTTCCTCTGTCTTTCCCGTTGGTCCTATTGGGCCAGATGTTGGAGTTGCTGATGGTGTTGTTGATTCTTGAGCAAGATCTTTTTCTACTTTGGGAATGACAAGCTTTTGCCCTTTTTCTATGCGAGATCCTTCTTGTAGATTATTCGCTTTTAGAATTTCTTTATATTTAAATCCATCGTTATAGTATTTCTCCGCTATTCCCCAGAGTGTTTCTCCTTCTTGCACCACATGATGAGCCGAGATTGTTGCTTCTGTAGTTGTTTGTTCTTGTTTTTCTTTGTTGTTCGTTGTTTGCTTTGTTTCTCTATTCCGTATGACATTGATAACCATCACTCCTATCACGATGACTACCGCGATTCCAAGTATCACAGAGATAATATTTTCTATTGTAGAGATTTTTGGTTCAGGATCTTCGTTGTGTTGTTCATTCATGGGTTTGTCATCAAAAATTTTATTTCTCTCTGTTTTTTCTGTTTTTGATGATTTTGACGCCATACTTTTCCTCCTTATTGTTTCTTTTAGTACGAATATGCGTGGGCAAGAGTAATGTATAACTTCATTGAAGTTGCTCTTTGTGAAGTCGCAACAGCTGTTTTGATCCAGTTTGTAAATATACTTACATACTTTGATCAGGTTTGCAAGAGGGAAAATAGTGTTGATGTTAAAATATGCTATGATGTGTTATCATATACAAACCTGGACCTGTGGTGTAGAGGCCTAACACGTCGCCCTGTCACGGCGAAGATCGGCGGTTCGAATCCGCTCAGGTCCGCAAAATTTTTGCCTTCATTTTATTCATAGATTCATGACCAATAAAGAACTTGCTCAACTTCTCAAAAACATTTCCGCCTCATATACCATTCTTGGAGAGAATAAATTTAAAATTATCGCGTATGATAAGGCCGCAGAAAGCGTTGAGCATCTCACGTCAGAAGTGATGGAGTTATGGCAAGAAGGAAAAATTTACGAGATACCTGGAATTGGACAAGCGATTGCAAAACATCTTGATGAACTCTTTCGAACAGGACAATCTTGTCATTTCAATGAAGTATTATCAAAAGTGCCTTCAACGGTGTTTCCTCTCCTGCTTGTTCCCGGCATTGGTCCAAAAAAAGCGTATCGTCTTGTTCAGGCATTTCATCTGAAAGATCCGAAGACTGTGTTTGAAGATATAAAGCGTTTAATCGAGGAGCATAAAATTGCTGAATTGGAAGGCTTTGGGGAAAAGTCAGAACAGCTTATTTTAGAAGGTATCATGTTGTATGAAAAAGGATCGATTAAAGAGCAGAGAGTTTCGTTGTATGATGCTGATCAGATTGCTCAAGAAGTTATTTCTCACATGAAGCGTCATCCTGCTGTTCAACGGGTGGATGCGTTGGGAAGTCTCCGAAGGCGTGTGGCGACGATTGGGGATATTGACATCGCGTGTGTTGCCGATAAACCAGAAGATGTAATCAAGCATTTTCTTCGGTTTCCTCATCAAACCATTATTGATCAAGGAGATCATGGGGCCACAATTGTGTTGCATAACGGAAGGCAAGTGGATCTTCGTGTTCATGATCGGCGAAGATATGGCGCGATGCTTCAATACTTTACCGGATCAAAACATCACAATATTCACCTTCGTTCGTACGCACAGGAACAAGGATTGAGTGTATCGGAGTACGGCGTAAAACATGTAAAAACAGGAGAGGTGCGAGAGTGCGAAACAGAAGAAGATCTTTATCGCGCGCTTGGATTGCCATGGATTTCTCCGGAGCTTCGAGAAGATAGAGGGGAGATAGAGGTAGCTATGCAAGGAATCCTTCCAAACCTCATTCATGTTGATGATATAAAAGGCGATTTGCATATGCATACAAATTACGCGTTTCCAACATCTCATGATCTTGGCCAAAGTCATGTTCATGATCATCTCTCTTTTGCTCATGCGTTGGGGTATGACTATATCGGTATCGCCGATCATAATCCGAAGATCACCGGCATGTCTGCGAAAGAAATCGCAATTATCATGGAACAACGATATGCATGGTATCAAGAGCAGTATGCGCTGTGGAAAAAAAATACAAAAGACGCGTCAGTATCACTCTATATTTTGTGCGAAGTCGATATTCTTCCCGATGGAACACTTGCTCTTCCTGTGGAGGCGTTTGAATTTGTTGATGGCGCTATCGTATCTATTCATTCTTCGTTTCGTCAAAACAAACAAGATATGACGCGTCGGATTATTTCTGCATTAACCGCGCATCCGAAAGTGCGAATCTATGGGCATCCGACGGGAAGATTGTTATTGAAACGAGAAGGAATAGATGCAGATTGGAAGGAAATTATGCGAGTTGCAAAAGAACGAGATATTGCCATGGAGATCAACGCGTATCCAGATCGACTTGATCTTCCTGATTTATTGGTTCGAGACGCGATAAACATGGGAGTGTCTCTTTGTATCGACACAGACTCGCATGAGGTTCATCAAATGGAATTCATGCGTTATGGCGTCGATGTCGCGAGAAGGGGGTGGGTGGAGCCTCGTCATGTGGTTAATACGCGCTATCGAGACGTGTTTCACAGATGGTTTGTGAAAACGTAGGTTGCGCAGATGATTAAATCATGTTATATATAAAGCTTAAGAAGGGAAATGCAGTATGACACTATCTTCTCTTGTTATCATTCTTTTAATCATTGGTGGAATCGTGTTGTATGGATTAATGTTATACAACACATTAGTTCGCCTGCGGGAGCAAATCAAAGAAGCGTTTAGTCAAATCGATGTGCAGTTGAAGCGAAGAGCGGAACTTATTCCAAACCTTGTTGAAACAGTCAAAGGATATGCGAAGCACGAAAAAGATGTGTTGGAAAATGTGACAAAAGCAAGAACAGCGTTGATGGACGCCAAAGGCGCTCATGACAAAGCGATCGCCGATGATTTTTTAACGCAAGCGTTGGGAAAACTATTTGCTGTCGCTGAAGCATATCCTCAATTACGGGCGAATGAAAATTTTCTTCAATTGCAACGAGAACTCGGAGATACGGAAGACAAAGTCGCGTACGCGAGACAATACTACAACACAACGGTCATGGAATACAATGTGAAGATTAAAACGATTCCATCGGTGTTTGTTGCGAACATGTTTGGATTCAAAGAAGAAGAATTCTTTAAAACAGATTCAGAAGAAGAACGAAAAGCTCCAAAAGTTAGTTTCAAATGAAAACTTCTATTCGTTCGCAGATTGAATCAAATATTTGGAAGACCTATCTCATCATGGCGGCATTCTCGGTCTTCGTCGTTGTTGTCTCCTATATTTTTGGCTACGCGTTGGGATATGGTTCTTCATGGATATGGATTGGGTTGGCGATCGCGTTTTTTTCAAACTTCGTGAGTTATTATTGGGGAGACAAAATCGTTTTGAGCATGTCTGGCGCTCGTCCAGCTGACCGAACGCGAGATTTTGATTTTTTTACTGTCGCAGAAAACATTTCTATTGCCGCTGGCATTCCGATGCCAAAATTATATGTTATCGATGATACTGCCATGAATGCCTTTGCGACAGGGAGAGATCCGAAGCATGGCGTTGTCTGCGCGACGACAGGACTTCTTTCTCGCCTTGATCGAAGCGAAATAGAAGGCGTGGTTGCTCACGAAATCGCACATATCAAAAATTATGATATTCGGTTAATGCTGATCGTTTCTATTCTTGTTGGCACTGTGGCGTTTCTTGCGGATATGTTTTCGCACTCATTGTGGTGGGGAGGCGGAAGTAGAAGAAGTGAACAAAGAGAAAGTAATGGAAGCCTTCTTCTTATTATTGGTATCATATTGGCGATTATTTCTCCAATCATCGCGATGCTTATTCAGCTTGCAATTTCAAGACGGAGAGAATATTTAGCCGACGCCTCCGCTGCATATCTCACGCGGAATCCAGAAGGTTTGGCTCGAGCGTTAGAAAAATTGAGTAAAGATCGAGAAGTGCTTGAAGCTGCGACAAACGCGACAGCGCACCTATATATCACGAATCCATTCAAAGGAAAAGAGTTCCACGCATGGTTTGCGAATTTGTTCAATACTCACCCTCCTATTGAAGATCGAATTAAACGCTTGCGTCAGATGTAAAACATTTATTAGACTACATTTATGAGTAATGATTCTGCTGAAGATTTGTTGCAAGCTCTTTATGATTATTTTCATATTCCTTCTTCTGTAAAGAAAAAGCATAGAAAAAAGAAAAAGGATGAAGAATATCAGCTTGACCTTTTATCTCCAGATATGGTTAAAGAACTGATGCAATTAAGAGATCAACGCAGTATTTCTCGTCGCATAACCTATGTTGGGCAAGCGAAATAAGATAGATTAGCAATCTTGACATTTAAGTGCTAATTTTCTTATACTGAGCTACATGGATATCAATTATCAACCTCCACAAGACAATCGAGATCCACTTGAAGCGCACACAGTAAATCTTACAGAAAAAGCTCGAATTGGCAAACTTGACCCAGTGATTGGAAGAAACGAAGAAATTCGACGCGTCATGCAGATTTTGGCGAGACGAACAAAAAACAATCCAGTCCTTTTGGGAGATCCAGGCGTTGGAAAAACCGCTGTGGTTGAGGGACTTGCTCAACGGATTGTTTCTGGCGATGTTCCGTCAACTTTAAAACATAAGGAAATTCTTGCATTGGATATCGCGTCTCTTGTTGCTGGTTCGGCATTTCGAGGAGAGTTTGAAGAGCGATTAAAAAAACTATTGAAAAAAATAGAAGAATCCTCGGGAAAGTATATCGTGTTCATGGATGAACTTCATACGCTTGTCGGCGCGGGAGCCACGAGTGGATCGATGGATGCCGCGAATATCTTAAAACCTGCGTTGGCGCGAGGAGAATTACACGCAATCGGCGCGACGACTGTCCGAGAGTATCGTCAGTACATTGAAAGAGACGCAGCGCTTGAGCGGAGATTTCAGCCAGTTTATCTTTCTGAGCCTTCTCGAGAAGACGCGATTGCGATTCTTCGAGGATTGAAAGAAAAATACGAAGTCCATCATGGCATCCGGATTACCGATGACGCGTTGCTTGCCGCGGTTGATCTTTCTCTCCGGTATATTCCCGATCGATTTCTTCCAGACAAGGCGATTGACCTTGTTGACGAGGCGGCATCGGGATTAAAAATTGACACGGAAAGCATGCCTCTCGAGCTTGATGAATTGAAGCGAACATTGACGCAACGAGAAATTGAAAAAGCGGCGTTAAAACGAGAGAAAGCAGATAAAGAGCGAATTGAGGAAGTGGAGAAAGTTATCCAAGGATTGAAAGAAAAGGTAAGCATATTGGAGAAACGGTGGCAGGAGCAGAAAGATATTATCGCGAAACTTCAGGCAAAACGAGTTGAACTTGACAGTCTTCGGGTGGAACTGGAACGAGCGGAGCGAGAGGCGTTGCTTGATAAAGCCGCGGAGATTAAATATGGAAAAATTCCAGAAGTGGAAAAAACGATTCGAACGCTTGAACAGGATTTAGCGAAAATACCGGAAGAAGAACGATTATTGCGAGAGGAAGTCACGCAAGAAGATATCGCGCGTGTCGTGTCGCGATGGACGGGGATTCCCGTGTCGAAACTGCTTGCATCTGAAGCGGAAAAGCTTGTTCATCTTGAGGAAGAATTGGCGAAACGGGTTGTTGGTCAGGAAACTGCGATTCAGCATGTAGCGTCGGCAATTCGGAGAAATCGGGCTGGAATTGGCGACGAAAAGCGCCCGATCGGAACATTTCTTTTTCTTGGTCCAACGGGTGTGGGAAAAACAGAAACGGCAAAGGCGTTAGCTGATTATTTATTTAACGATGAGAAGGCTTTAATTCGGATTGACATGAGTGAATATATGGAACCTCATTCTGTCGCCCGGCTCATCGGAGCTCCTCCTGGGTATGTGGGATATGACGAGGGAGGACAGTTGACAGAAGCAGTGCGAAGAAAGCCGTACTCCGTCATTCTGTTTGACGAAGTGGAGAAAGCGCATCCGCAAGTATTCAATGTGTTTCTTCAAATTTTTGATGACGGACGCCTTACCGATGGACGGGGTCGCGTGGTGAATTTCACAAATACAATTTTAATCATAACATCAAATCTTGGATCAGATATCATTCGTTCATACGCGGAAAAAGACCAGATAGAGATGGAAGCGAAAGTTTTGGATATTGTGTATAAAGCGTTTCGACCAGAGTTTCTCAATAGACTTGACCATATCACGATATTCCAGAGTTTGCGTCCGGAAGAACTTCGACGGATTGTTGATTTGCAATTGGCGATTGTTGAAGAACGGTTGAAAAAGCAACATATTCATCTTCAGTTTACAGAATCGGTAAAGCAGTATCTGCAAGAAACGGGATATGATCCAGCGTTTGGTGCTCGCCCATTGAAGCGGGTAATCCAAGATCAGATTCTTGATGAATTGTCGCTTCGAATTATCGAGCGAAATATTGCGCAACATTCTGTTGTAAAAGTGGATTACAAAGACGGCAAGATTCTCTTTCTCCAACCAAATTAACGTATGTGAGATAATATAGTCATGAATGTCTTCGATAGAATTGTGATTGTTTGTTCGAAGATATTCATGCTTTTCATTCGTGTATTTCGTCTTGGCTCTGGCGCCACATGGCCGGGAGAGTTTGTCCTTCGTTTCCGTCCTGCAATACTTAAAGCATTTGCCTCTCAAGATGGAAAAATTATTCTTGTAGCTGGCACAAATGGCAAAACGACAACGGCAAAGATGATTGATACGATATTGCGGTATGCTGGGATGCGCGTTCGCAGAAATGAAAGCGGAGCGAATCTTGATAATGGAATCGTGTCCGCTTTTGTACATGATAGCGATTGGTTTGGCAATCTTCGTTCTCGATATAGTATTTTTGAGGTTGATGAAGCGACGCTTCCTAAGCTATTAGAAGAACTATCGCCTCATATGATTGTTCTCTTGAATTTATTTCGAGATCAGTTGGATCGGTATGGAGAAGTTGACGCCATTGCTGAGAAGTGGATGAATGCTTTAGTTAACATGAATTCACGATTCGTGTGTATTATTAACGGCGATGACCCCCAGCTTGCGTTTATCGGAAAGCGTCTCATTCATCATGATGTGCGATTTTTTGGCATTGATGATTCAGAGTTATTTCTTCCATCGGCGGAGCATGCCATGGATGCGTCATACTGTCCAGAATGCGGAAATAAACTAACATTTGGCGGTGTGTATTTTTCTCATCTTGGGAAATGGGCGTGCGGTCGATGTGGGTTTATTCATCCAGAGTTATCGTTAACGGCAAAGGATGTCGTATCGCCTCTTGAAGGAACATATAACATCTACAACACGCTTGCTGCATCGTTGACTGGGCTTGCGCTAGGCATTTCTCGAGAACATATTGCGAAGGCGCTCTCATCGTTTTCTCCAGCGTTTGGAAGAATGGAGCAAATCACATTTCATCGTCGGCGAGTAACAATCTTACTGTCAAAAAATCCAACGGGATTAAATGAATCCCTTCGAACTGTGCTGCGATCGTCAAAAAAAGGACCGATTGTATTTTTGTTAAACGATAGAATTGCCGACGGCAGGGATGTAAGTTGGATTTGGGATGCGGATATGGAGATGGTTTCAGATGTTGATATTCCAGTGATTGTTTCCGGAGATCGGAGGTGCGACATGGCGGTGCGTTTGAAATATGCCGGTGTTTCTTCCTCTCGAATACATGTGTTTGATTTAACTGATGAAGCAATGAAGTATGCGATATCGCGAACAACTGTTGATGATCATATATGGGTGCTACCAACATATACTGCTATGCTTGGTGTTAGAAAATATTTACTCGGGAGGAAAATTTTATGAACTTGATTGTTGGATGGTTATACCCAGATTTAATGAGTACATATGGTGATCGAGGAAATATTGTGGTACTTAAAAAGCGATGCGAATGGAGAGGTATTGATGTAAAAATTTGTTCGATCACATTTGACACATCGGAGCAAGATATTCAACAATGCGATATTGTTATTGGAGGTGGCGCGCAAGATAGACAACAAAAATTAGTTATTGAAGATTTACGAAGAAGAAAGGGCGGCATCTTAAAAGAGTTGTTTAATGAGAATAAAGTTGGATTGTTTGTGTGCGGATCTCCCCAATTGCTTGGGCACTACTACATGACTGGAGACGGAGAGAAACTACAGGGACTGGGAATCTTTGATATGGTGACGAAGCACTTCGGAAAAGATAAACCTCGATGCATTGGAAATCTTGTTGCCGAAATATCTGATCGTTTCAAAGTCTCTCATCTTCCATTTCGTCCGACAATTGTTGGATTTGAAAATCATGGAGGGAGAACATATTTAGGGAATGGCGTTTCTTCTTTTGCGCGTGTCATTAAAGGGTTTGGAAATAACGGAGAAGACGGCACAGAGGGAGCGATGTATAAGCATTGTATTGCTACTTACGCTCATGGGCCGTTTCTTTCAAAAAATCCGCATATTGCGGATTGGTTGATTTATACAGCCCTTTCGATAAAGTACAAAAAAACTGTTCATCTTGATCCTTTGCCCGACGACCTTGAATGGAAGGCGCATGAATACGCTTGTTCATTATGAATACTCGGGAGATTTGTTTTTTCTTACGCCCTTCTTGTGAGATTGATCGTTCTCTTTCGTCTCTTCCAGAGAAATATCGCCCAACCATTCGGAATATCCGTTCTGTCAGCGATGTTCTTGACGATCCAGCGTTTGAAAAAGACACTTCTTTGGTTGATGTATGGACAGATTTTGATGGTGTTATGAATCATCTCTTTCAGAATGATAATGATCCATATAAATGGGTGTTCTTTCGAAGCATTGCTCGTCATGCTAGATCGATACATATTGTTTCCATGAGAATTCCTGTTCAAGAAGAATCAGGAGCGTTTCCATTTTTTTCTCATCGATTGCAAGAGAGAATACGACGCGTGCTTTTGAAGATAAATCCGGATTGTCATGTTGACTTTCATCTCGGATTTGGAAAGATGCTCAATCATCGCTCATTTGAGCGATTTTCCAGCATGATCGCCGATTTATTAGATCAACATGTCCCCGTGGTTCTTCTTGGGAGCAGTATATTTGATAGAATTCGATTGAAAAAGTTGATAAATGAATTGCTTTTTTCAGGAAGAAATGACCTGTCTTTATTAAGGTACTACGACACGGGAAGAGTATTGATTTGATTCTATCTTACGCCGACAAAGTCGATTTTTGGAAACATCGTTCGAACTTGTTCCCAGAACTTTTCAGACAGGCGATGACTAAATTTGCTATAGACGCTTTTCCCCATTTGCGCGCACAATCTTCGTTCTGTTTCTCTAACAATGTCAACAACGGTTGCTCCTATTTCATTAAATTTTTCTTTATTTGCTTCCGGATTTATCATGTATGCGTCGTGAACAGCTTTGAAGGTGTTAAATAATTCTTTGTTTTCTTCAAGCATTGCTTGAAACGCTTTTTGATATTCTCTCATAGATCGTATCCTACCAGCATGATATAATGCTTTCAACTATGACTTACACATTTAGTTCTCAAGATGTTCACATGGTGGCAAAGCTTGCAAATATTCCTATAGATGAAACGCAAGCTGTTTCGTTGGCTGAAGGGTTTACCAAAACAATGATCGTTTTAGATCAGCTGCAACGTATTGACACGAAGGATATTCATGAAGATTATCATGCCGTGGATTTGGAAAATGTCACCAGAGAGGATATTGTCGATGAATCAAGAATGTTTACGCAAGAACAAGCTTTGTCAAATGCTCTTCGAACACACAACGGATATATTGTTGTGGATCAAGTGATTGATTATCAAGACGAATAAAGAAAGTATGACATTACATCGTTTAACTCTTACAAAAGCAATAGAATTGATCAAATCGAAAGAGGTTAGCGTTCAGGAGGTTCATGGTGAGGTGCATGCATTCATTCGAGAAAAAAATCCGACGTTGAATGTGTATCTCTCTATCGATGAACACTCATCGGAGAAAGGAAATCCTGAAACAGATCTTGCTGGCGTTCCGATAGCGATAAAAGACAACTTTTTAACTGTTGGTCTCCCAACGACCGCGTCTTCTCGCGTTCTTGAAGGATTTTATTCGCCATACGAATCAACAGTGACAAAGCGGATAAAAGACGCTGGCGGCGTTGTTATTGGCAAAACAAATTTAGACGCGTGGGCGCATGGATCAAGCACGGAGACATCGGATTTTGGAACAACGCGAAATCCTGATAATCCCGATTATTCTCCGGGCGGATCTTCTGGAGGAAGCGCCGCCGCTGTGTCCGCAGATATGTGCATCGCGGCGATTGGATCTGAAACAGCTGGGTCGATACGAATTCCCGCGTGTTGGTGCGGGTGCGTTGGATTGAAGCCAACCTACGGTCGCGTGAGTCGTGCTGGGGTCATTGCGATGGGATCTTCGTTAGATTGCCCTGGTCCAATGACAAAAACCGTCGAAGATGCAGCGATTCTTTTGCGGTATATGGCGGGAAAAGATCTATATGATGCGACATCATCAAATCGAAAAGCTCCAGATTATCGATCGTCTTTGCAAAAAGGCGTGAAAGGAATGCGAATTGGCATTATATATATGGATCATCTGCATATGCCTCAAGAAGTCAAAGAAGTTGTGATCAACGCTGGGAAACTTTTTGCGTCTCATGGCGCTATCGTTGATGAAATTAAACTTTCTCAGACACTTGAAAAAGATAAGGTTCTTTCTCCAGATTATGCTGTCGCTGTATATACGATCGTTCAACGAAGTGAAGTGGCAAGCAACTTGGCTCGATATGACGGCATTCGATATGGCAGGGATCGATCACACTTTGGCAATGAAGCAAAACGGCGAATCATGCTCGGAACATTTACCCTGTCAAAGGGATACGCCGATAAATATTATATAAAAGCTCAACAGGTTCGAATGTTATACAAAAAAAATTTTGATCAATTATTTTCTTCATACGATCTCCTCATCTCTACACCGTCTCCTGGATACGCGTTGAAAGTTGGAGCGAGCGAAGGAAATCCTATGTTCGGGGAAGTTGTGGACATGCTTAATGAACCGTCGTCTCTTGCGGGAAATCCCGCTATTTCTATTCCTTGTTACAGAGATTCAAAAACGAATTTGTCATTAGGATTGGCGATTATTGGCGATCATTTTGAGGAAGAAAAGGTGTTGCAAGCGGCGTATCTCTATGAGCGAGAAACGCCATGGAATCGCTGGATTCACAAAGTAGATAAAATATGAAGATTAAAGAAGACGCATTATCAATCGTTATTTATTTATTGACTGTTTGTAATTAGCTTTTTTCCGTTGGCTGTTTGCAGTCATCCATTGGCAGTCAGTTATTGTCTGTTATCTATGTCCTATACGCCTATTATTGGTTTAGAAATTCATGTTGAATTAAAGACGCAATCGAAGATGTTTTGCGGGTGCAAGAACGATCCGTTTCACGCTCCAAAGCCGAATATCTATACCTGTCCTGTTTGTTTGGGTATGCCCGGAGGACTTCCTGTGCCGAACAAGAAAGCGATTGAATGGACGATTATGTTGGGATTAGCATTGAATTGCAAAATAAACATGGTTTCAAAGTTCGATCGAAAGCATTATTTCTATCCCGATCTCTCGAAGGGATATCAAATTAGCCAATATGATCAACCATTATGTTTAGGCGGCGTGTTATCTCTTCCTGAAGGTGATGTTCGCATTCATCGGGTTCATTTAGAAGAAGATACGGGAAAGCTTCAGCATACGACAATTGATGGAAAAGAAGTCACACTTATTGATTTTAACAGATCTGGCGTTCCGTTGATTGAAATCGTCACGGAACCCGATATTCGAAGTGGAGAGCACGCGAAATCATTTTTGAAGAAACTTCATCAAATTATTCGATATCTCGATATTTCCGACGCGGACATGGAGAAAGGAAGCATGCGGTTGGAGCCGAATATATCAGTGAAACAATCAGAAGATGAAGGGTTGCCGCCATATAAAATCGAGGTCAAAAATATTAATTCATTTAATTTTGTGAAAAAAGCGATTGAATATGAAGTCGCTCGTCACATATCAATATTTGAATCTGGCGCTACTCCAAAACAAGAAACAAGAGGATGGAATGAAGACGCTGGGCAAACATTTTCTCAACGATCAAAAGAGCACGCTGAAGATTATCGATACTTTCCTGATCCTGATATTCCTCCACTTCATTTTACAGAGCAATATATTGAATCGTTGCGAGAGAATCTTCCTGAGCTTCCTGATGAAAAAGCTCGACGATTCAAAGAAGCATATCAATTATCCGATCAACTTATTGATATGCTGATCGCAAGTCGCCAGATTGCTCAGTATTTCGAAGATGCTGTAAAAGAAGGGAGAAATCATAATCTTGCTCCAACGACGATTGCAAATTGGATTATCAATAAAAAAGTTGATATTCATGCAGTCTCAGCAACTGATCTTCTTCATCAAATTGTTCAAGCAACAACGGTCATTCATGTTTCAGACGACGAAATGCAACAAGCGATACACGATGTGATTTTGGATCACGAAAAGGCGGTCCAAGATTATAAAGCGGGAAAGAAGCCGGCGTTGATGTTTCTTTTTGGACAAGTGATGAAGAAACTTCACGGAAAAGGAGATAAGAAAATTATTTATGATCGTCTAGAGCGGTCGCTTTCTTAATTCTTCTATTCTTTTGATTGTTTAGTAGCCAAAGGGTCGAATATGTTTAAGCACTTTTCTTCGCCAAAAAAGATTATTGAACAACAAACAATCAAGCATGACGCGTTGTGGATACACGGTGAATCGCTCTCTTCTTCTCAGCTTGATCAGTTTGTTCAAGTGTTTCATCTGAATTCAAGTCTTTTATCTGACGCGTATGATATCTACGAAGTGCCTCGATTGGAATTTGAAGAAAATATTCCATATTTTTTTATTCGATATCCTTACAAAAATAAATCGGAGATTCAGACATATCCATTGCTGTGCATTATTCTTCCTAATATATGTATCACCATAACAAAAGATTCGTTTCCGTTTTATGATTTTATCCTTCAACGAATCTCTAGGGAATCAAGATTAGATCCTCAAGTGATATTAATTTCTCTGTTTCAAGAAATTAACGCCGCATATAGTTTTTGTTTAACAGCGATAAGCAAAGAGATTCGACGATATCAAAAGAAAGAAGGAAATATTACAAATGCAGATGTTTTTTAGATTTGTGAACATTGAGAACACGCTCTACGATTTGAGCACTTCATTGCTTCGCATGGATAGAATTTATGAAATGCTTCGAGATTGTGAAATATTTACAAAAACAGAAGAAGAGGATGACGCGTTTGAAGATATTATTCTTGAGGGGAGACAAATGGAGGAATTATTAAAAGTAAACATTCGAACGATCACTAATCTTCGCGACGCGTATACGATTATTCTTTCAAATAATTTAAATAGGATTATCAAAATGTTCACTTCGTTTACCGTGATATTAACTATTCCCGTGCTTATTGCTTCCTTTTATGGGATGAATGTTCAATTGCCGTTTCAGGAAAGCCCGATGGCATTCTTTGGGATTATGACGATTTGTCTTGTGTTTATTGTTGGCATGCTTTGGGTATTCATAAAAAATGACTGGATTTAAGAAAAGAACATAGTATACTTTCTTCATGGCTGACTTTATTCACCTTCATACACACTCAGAATATTCTCTTCTTGATGGATTAGGAAAACTTTCAAAATTGATTGAGCGGGCAAAATCATATGAGATGGATGCGTTGGCATTGACGGATCATGGAGCAATGTATGGCATTTTTAAGTTTTATATGCAAGCAAAAGCGGCAGGAATCAAGCCAATTCTTGGGGTTGAGACCTATGTGGCAAGGAGGAGTCGTCATGATAAAGAAGGGAAAATCGATACGGATCCATATCATTTGTTATTGCTTGCAAAAAATGAAACTGGCTATAAAAATCTTTTGAAACTCGTTACTAAAGCGCATCTTGAAGGGTATTATTATAAACCTCGTATAGACCTCGAGTTATTAAAAGAACATTATGAGGGGTTAATTGCGACGAGTGCGTGTGTGCAAGGGCAAATTGCGTCATTAATTCGGCATAACGAAGAAAAGAAAGCAGAGGAAATTGCGTCGTTGTATAGAGATTTATTCGGAGAGGGAAATTTTTATATCGAGCTTCAACGACATCCTGCCTTGCCGTTTATTGAAGATCTGAATCAACGACTTATCCGTCTTGCGAAAAAACTTGGACTTCCGATGGTGGCGACGAATGATATTCATTATGTTGACGCGGAAGACGCTGAGGCGCAAGAAATTCTTCTCTGTGTACAAACTCAAAAAACTATTCTTGACAAAGATAGACCGCTTTCCATGATTAATAGTCCTGATTTTTACATGCGGTCTCCCGATGAGATGAAAGCGTTATTCCTTGATATTCCTGAGGCGATCGATAATACGCTCCGTATTGCGGAGATGTGTAACATTGAATTAAGCGTTGGCAAATGGATTCTTCCGAAATTTCCGATTCCGGAGGGATATACGCCTGAGTCGTATTTGCGAAAACTTATCGAAGAGCGAATTTCCAAAAAATATCCTGTTTTTACAGAAGACATGCGAAAACGGCTAGAGTATGAATTGGATATTATCAACAAAAAAGGGTACACCAATTATTTTTTGATTGTTCAAGATTTTGTTAATTGGGCAAAAGATCATGGGATTAGTGTTGGTCCCGGGAGGGGATCGGCTGCAGGATCGATGGTTACTTATATTCTAAATATTACTGGCGTTGATCCATTGTACTTTAACCTTCCCTTTGAACGATTTCTGAATCCATATCGTCCAAGCGCTCCGGATATTGATTTAGATTTTGCGGATGATCGACGGGAAGAAGTTATTCAGTATGTAACGCAAAAATATGGCGAAGACAAGGTCGCTTCGATTATAACCTTTGGAACAATGGAAGCGAAAGGCGCGATACGAGACGCCGGTAGAGCACTTGGCATGCCATACGCAAAGCCTGACCGTATCGCAAAAATGATTCCTCCGCCGGTTCAAGGAAAATCTGTTTCTATAGATAGAGCCTTAGAACAATCGAGCGAACTCTCGCTTGCGTATAAAACAGAGGAGGAGACAAGACGCTTGCTTGATGTAGCGAGAAAACTTGAAGGCGTGTCTCGGCACGCGTCTGTGCATGCCGCGGGAGTGGTGATCGGTGATGAACCATTGTGGGAATACGCACCGCTTCAGCGAGAATCAAAAGGAGACAGAATTATCACGCAATATGACATGTATACCATTGGAGAAGACGGCGTTGGGCTTTTAAAAATGGATTTTTTGGGGTTGAGAAATTTAACGATTCTTTCTGAAGCGCTTCGATTTATTAAAGAAAATAAAAACATAACGATTGATTTATCGTCTATTCCTCTTGATGACAAAAAGACCTATCAGATGCTTTCCGAAGGAGAGACAACAGGAATATTCCAGTTAGAATCTGCCGGGATGCGTCGCTATATCAAAGAATTAAAACCCACAAATATCTTCGATCTTATGGCGATGGTTGCGTTGTATCGTCCTGGCCCAATGGCGGTGATCCCTGAATTTATTGCAAGAAAAAATGACCTTTCGAAAATTACATATCCCGATTTGCGATTGAAAGATGTGTTGAAAACTTCGTATGGACTTATTTGTTATCAAGACGATGTACTGCTTACATCTATCGCGCTTGCCGGATATACATGGGAAGATGCGGATAAATTGCGAAAAGCAGTGGGGAAAAAGATTCCTTCTGAAATGAAGAAGCAACGAGAGAAATTTATCGAAGGGTGTGTAAAAAATGGACTTACAAAAGCAAAGGCGGAGGAAATTTTTTCCTTAATTGAGCCATTTGCAGGATATGGATTTAACAAAGCGCATGCGGCGTGTTACGCAATGATCGCGTATCAAACTGCGTATCTGAAGGCGAATTATCCGGTTGAATTTATGACCGCTCTTCTAACCGCTGAGTCTCGGGCAAATACGGGAGATTCAAGAGATGAAAAAATTTCAATGATTGTCGATGAATGTCGAAGAATGAATATTGCTATTCTTCTTCCTGAAATTAATCACTCTATGACCGAGTTTTTCATCGAAGAAGGGAAAATACGATTTGGATTATCAGTGATTAAAAATGTTGGATCAGCGGCGATCGACGCGATTCTTTCCGCCAGACAACAAGGTGGGAATTTTACTTCGCTTGCCGATTTTGTCAGAAGAGTTGACACAAGCAAAGTCAATAAAAAAACTCTCGAAAGCTTGATAAAAGCTGGAGCTATGGATGTATTTGGATCAAGAAAATCTCTTCTTCATACTCTGCAACAGATTCTTGAGCATGTTCAAAAAGTAAAAAAGGTTATTGCTCAAGGTCAGACAGGGTTGTTTGATGATCACGAGTCTTCGGATCAAATAATCAATGTTGTTTCCTCTCACGGAGAGTTTTCTCATCATGAATTGCTTTCATACGAAAAAGAATTGCTTGGTTTTTATTTTTCAGCGCATCCGTTGGCAAAAGTTATGGCAAAATTGGAAGAATTAAAAGCGACATCTATTGGAATGTTAGATGAGGAAATCGTAGGACAACGGATTACAATATGCGGAACTGTTCGAGCGTTGAAAAAAATTATCACGAGAACGACAAATCAAGAGATGGCATTCGTAACACTGGAGGACATAAGTGGTCACATTGAATGCGTTGTATTTCCAAAAGTGTATATTAAAAATACTCAGTTATGGCAAACAGATGTTATTTTATTGGTATCTGGAAAGCTCGATCAAAAAGATGAACAACTTTGTATCCTTGTTGATGAAGCGAAAAAGATAGAAGTAAGAGAGTAAAAGCGCAACAGGAAGGGAGAGGTAATCATACATTGCTGAATTAATAATTGGTATAAAAAATATTAGGAATCTTAATGCTTATTTTAATAAGCAAGTTATCAAGTTAAAGTTATTTTAAAAGTTGTAATGTATGATACATTGTAATGTATGATACAAATTAAACGATAAAATTTAATTATATACTTTTTTTATTTACATTTCTAGAGTTGAAAATATTATGTATAAAAAGTACAATGCTGGCATGTTCTTGTTAAAAGAACATTTTTTTCTTCATGAAGGATAAAGCAAAAAAACAATTTACTATTTCTTTATCCGATGAAGGAATAAAAAAAGTTCCAAGGCAAGAAGAAGAGAATAAACAAAGATATTCTGCATGGTTTTATCTGGGAGCGTTCGGGAATATCGGTTTAACTATCGCATCGCCGATTGTTCTCGGAACGATAGTAGGATATATCATTGATAATCAACGCCAATCAGGGACAACATTTACCTTGATAGGAATAACATTTGGAACGATTGTTTCTTTGTTCGGATTTTTCCGAATAATACAAAACATTATAAAAGGGAATTATTAACGAGCTATGGCACAGCCACATATTTCGGTTGCAGCAGAAACGATAACAACGATTGGATCATTTCCAATTACAAATTCTCTTATCTCCACATGGGTTGTTATGACGTTTCTCTTCATATTTGGTTGGTTTGCGGGAAAGAATGTAAAAAAACGGCCTGATCGATTTCAAGTGTTTGTTGAGCTTGTTGTTGGCGGAATGTATGACTTTTTTAGGAAACTCGGTGGAAAGCACGGTGATAAATTTGCTCCACTTATTATTACATTTTTCTTCTTTATTGTTATAAGCAACTGGTTTGGATTGCTTCCTGGGGTTGGCACAATTGGTTTCTTTGAAAAACAAAAAGATGATCATACAAGCAATAGTCTTTTCTTTCACAAAGTTGTTGCTGGCGACAACACATCGCATGATAATGTTAATCTTCTTGATAAGACACATACAGAAATAGGCAACGAAAGTGAAGCAACTGACGCTTATGAGTCGTTTATTGGAGAAGCAGGAGAACAAAAACAAGATGGTAAAGATAAACATACTGGAAAAGATTCTCACCATGGTCCGAAGTTTGTTCCATTATTTAGAGGTCCGACTGCAGATCTTAATACAACATTAGGACTTGGTATTATAGCATTTTTCGCGATCCAATATTTTGGATTATCTATTGCGGGAGTTTCCTATATAAAACGTTTTCTTGATTTTAGAAGTCCCATTTATCTTTTTGTGGGTATACTCGAGGCTGTTTCTGATTTGTCAAAAATTTTGTCATTTGGATTCCGTTTATTCGGCAATATTTTTGCGGGAGAAGTTCTCCTTGCAATCATGGCGTTTCTCTTTGCGTTTCTTCTTCCAATACCATTTTATGGGTTGGAGATATTCGTTGGTCTCGTACAAGGGTTGGTATTCGCAATGCTAACAACTGTTTTTACGACAATCGCTGTTGCGCATGGAGAGCACATGAGCGGTCATCATGGCGATCATGCTCATGAAGGGCATCATTCGTAAATATCATGCGTAAATGTTTTATAGAAAAGGAGGTGAATTATTTATGGAAGTAGAAGCGATGAGGCTTCTAATGGTTGGTTTGACCATTATGATTGGAGGTATTGCTCCAGCGTTAAGTATTGGGTTTCTTGCCGCAAAAGGATTGGAAGCGATTGGAAGAAATCCTGAGGCAGCAAACCAAGTTCAAACAAACATGATTCTTGGCATGGCGTTTACTGAAGCTATTGCCGTGTACGCGCTTGTCGTGGCGCTTATCATTAAATTCGTTTAATAGGTTCGCAACCAATCGATGGATGCAATCAAATACTTTAAGGAGGTGAAATACATGAAAGAACTAGGGATAGAACCAGTACTATTACTGGCACAAATTATTAATTTCGCCATTATATTTTTTGTTCTAAAGAAGTTTTTATACAAGCCGCTTTTCTCTGTTATTAATAAACGAAAAAGAGAAATAGAGGAAGGACTGACAATGGCGAGAAAAATTCAAGAAGATGAAGAGAAAGCCAAGGAAAAACAAGAAAAACTCATTGCCGAGGCGAAAAAAGAAGCAAGAGCAATTGTAGAAGAAGCAAAAAAACAAGCAGAGCAACAAAAGAAACAAATGCTTGCTGACGCGCAAAAAGAAGTTGCCTCTATGATGGAGAAAGCGAAAGCTCAAGCGGAAGCAAAATTGAAAGCTGTTGAGGAAGAAATGAGGAAACAGCTTGTAGATCTAGCAGCGTTGATGGCCGAGAAAGTTCTTCCTGATGTTCTTTCTGACGCCGATCATCGCAAGCTTATCGCGTCCCAATTAAAAGATTTAGAAAAGACGATGAAGAAGTCGGTAAATTAATAAACATATGAAAGCAAATATCTATTCGTCGGTGCCACTTGCTGAGAAGGAAAAAGATACAATACGATCGCTTATAGCTGATCGATTTGGAGAAGTTTCAATGGAATTTCATATAAGAAAAGATGTTCTTGGCGGTTTAAGAATAGAAGTGGGCGATTGGGTATTTGACGGAAGCATTCAAGGAAAACTTGAAAGACTTCTTCATACGATCAAAAACTGATGGATAATTCTAAGTATTTTACTTATGATTTTACTTATGTTAGATAAACATGTTTTAAAAAAAATTAAATCATTTGAAGCGAAGAATGAAGCGAAATACATCGGTCGTGTTTTGTCTGTTGCCGATGGAATCGCTCGAATAAGCGGTTTGCCGCAAGTCGCATACTTGGAGCTTGTAGAATTCGCAAACGGCGCATCCGGTGTAGCGATTAATTTGGAAGAAACGGTCGTCGGCGCGATTGTATTGGGAGATTTTACGGGAATAAAAGAAGGAATGGAAGTGAAAGCGACAGGCAATATTCTTTCTGTTCCTGTGGGTGATGAATTGTTAGGCCGAGTCGTAAATCCCTTGGGAGAACCTCTTGATGAAGAAGGTTCACTTTCGTTATCTACAAGGTTTCCATTGGAAAAAATAGCGCCAGGCGTTGTTGCTCGAGAACCTGTAAATGTCCCATTGCAAACAGGAATCAAGGCAATCGACGCGATGACCGCGATTGGACGAGGTCAACGGCAATTGATCATCGGAGACAGAAATACAGGAAAAACAACGATTGCTATTGACACGATTATTAATCAGAAAGAGGAAAATGTATTGTGTGTTTATGTCGCGATCGGGCAAAAAACATCGCGTGTCGCGCAAATTGTGGCGACATTGAAAGAACATGACGCGATGAAATACACAACCATTGTTTCAGCAACCGCAAGCGACCCCGCGTCGTATCAATATCTTGCTCCCTACTCCGGCGTTTCGATTGCCGAGTACTTTCTTTCGAAGGGAAAAGATGTATTGATCATTTATGACGATCTTACAAAACACGCGTATGCCTATCGTCAAATTTCTCTTGTCTTGCGAAGACCATCAGGAAGGGAAGCGTATCCGGGAGATGTATTTTATCTTCATAGTAGATTATTGGAGCGAGCGTGTCGATTAAATAAAGAACATGGGGGAGGATCGATTACCGCGCTTCCAATTATTGAAACTCAAGCGAATGATGTGTCGGCGTATATTCCAACAAATGTTATTTCGATTACCGATGGTCAGATTTATCTCGAATCCGATCTGTTTTACGCGGGTCAGCGACCAGCGATTAATGTTGGATTATCCGTTTCTCGCGTTGGCGGCGCCGCGCAGAATAAAGCGATGAAAAAAGTGGCGGGAAATCTTCGACTGGATCTTGCGCAGTATCGGTCGTTGGCGGCGTTTGCGCAGTTTGCTTCTGATCTTGACGAAGCGACAAAAAAGCAGATAGATCGTGGCGCCAGAATGACAGAGCTATTAAAGCAAGGACAACATGTCCCCATGCCTGTGGAACAACAGATTGCCATTATTTGGGCGGGAACAAGCGGTCATTTGGACGATATTCCTGTCGCACATATTCAACGATTCGAACGAGAATTTCTTGATTATCTTGAATCTCAACATAAAAAAGTTTTTGACGCCTTGAAAAAAGAAAAGCAGATGACTGACGACATTGTAAAAGGATTGACAAAAGCAATTGAAGATTTTAAAGCCACCTTTTCTTTCTAATATATGCAAAATTTGCGATTAATCAAAAATCGTATTAAATCGGCAAAAAATATCGCTCAAATTACCAAGGCGATGGAGCTTGTTTCCGCGTCAAAAATGAAAAAAGCCATCGCAGTCGCGGAGTCAGGCAGGCTGTACGCGGAAAAAATTCGCGAGATGGTTATGATTTTAGGGAGCAAAGTCGATCGTCGAAGCCATCCGTTGTTGAAAAAACCAAGCGAAGTATATGGAAAACGACTTGTTGTATTGATTTCTACAAACAAAGGATTATGCGGAAGTTTAAATTCTTCTTTGTTTCGTCACATGATGCATCATTATCAAAATCTTTCTTCTCATATATGGGCGACAGTTGGATTGAAAGGGGCAAATTTCCTCACACTTTCGCATGTCACGATTATCGCCGATTTTTCTTCAACGCATTCATTGAGCGTGAAAGTTCCCGCTCTTGCGGAGTTGGTCATACAACGATTTCTTGATGGAAAAGTTGATGGGGTCGATCTTGTCTATAATGATTTTCAATCTGTATTTAAGCAGCAGCCTCGAGCTAAGTCTATTCTTCCATTGACAATAGAAGGCGAGGGAGCTGAAGCGAAAAAGATCTCTGGAACATTTTTGATTGAACCAAATCCGGAAGAAGTGTTTCGAGAGTTATTGCCAAGTTATATAGAAACACAAATACGAGACGCGTTGTTGGAAGCGGAAGCAAGCGAACACGCGGCGCGTATGGTTGCCATGAGAAATGCGACAGACAACGCAAAGACATTTATTTCTGAATTAACGCTTGTGTATAACAAAGCGAGACAAGAAAAAATTACGAATGAAATTGCGGATTTGGTGACGGCAAGATCCGCAATCGTCCAAGAAGGATAGAAAGGTGGCGCATATGAAGAACATGGAAGGAAAAATTATTCAAATCATTGGTCCAGTTGTTGACGTGGAATTTCTAGAGTATGTTCCACAAATTTATGAAGCAATTGAAACGGAAGCGCAAGGTAAGCGATTAGTGTTGGAAGTGGCAAGTCAAATCGGAAATCACCGGGTTCGAACGATCGCCATGAGCGCGACAGATGGCCTTGTCCGTGGAATCAAGGTAATTGCGACGGGCAAGCCGATTGCCGTTCCAGTGGGAAGCAAAACGCTCGGAAGAATTTTTAATGTTATTGGGGAACCAATTGATGGAGGA
The DNA here is from genome assembly GCA_937921305.1 of uncultured Patescibacteria group bacterium. GTDB lineage: Bacteria > Patescibacteriota > Microgenomatia > UBA10105 > UBA927 > CAKZSU01. The sequence continues at coordinate 109,083 of CAKZSU010000003.1, read as the reverse complement.
GAAGAGTTGAAGAATGTAGAACGTCATCCCATTCATCGGTCTGGTCCTCCGTTGATAGAGCAAAGCACAAAACCTGAAGTATTGGAAACAGGAATCAAAGTCATCGATTTGATCGCGCCATTCGTAAAAGGCGGAAAAGTCGCGATCTTCGGCGGAGCTGGCGTTGGAAAAACAGTGACGATTCAAGAGCTTATTCATAATGTCGCGGAAATGCATGGTGGCGTGTCGGTGTTTGCCGGCGTTGGAGAACGAACGAGAGAGGGAAATGATTTGTGGCGAGAAATGAAAGAGTCTGGCGTTATTTCAAAAACCGCGATGGTCTTTGGTCAGATGAATGAGCCTCCCGGAGCTCGTCTTCGTGTCGCGTTAACAGCGTTGACGATGGCCGAATACTTCCGCGATCAAGAAGGGCAAGACACACTGTTATTCATCGACAATGTCTTCCGTTTTGCGCAAGCAGGATCGGAAGTGTCTGCGTTGCTTGGAAGAATTCCATCTGCTGTAGGATATCAGCCCACGCTTGCGTCCGAAATGGGAGCGTTGCAAGAACGAATTACATCAACAACGAAAGGATCTATCACTTCCGTGCAGGCGGTGTTCGTCCCAGCGGACGATTACACAGATCCTGCTCCTGTCGCGACATTCGCGCATCTTGACAGCACAATTGCGTTAGAGCGTTCTATCGCTGAGCAAGGATTGTTTCCAGCGGTTGATCCGCTTGCGTCAAACTCGCGTATTCTCGAACCGTCGGTTGTTGGACAAGAACACTACGAAGTGGCGCGAGGAGTGCAAAAGGTATTGCAACGATACAAAGATCTTCAAGATATTATCGCGATTCTTGGCATGGAAGAATTAAGCAATGAAGACAAGCTCATTGTGGCAAGAGCTCGCAAGATCCAGCGATTCTTAACGCAGCCTATGTTTGTGGCGGAAGCATTTACCGCTCGTCCGGGGAAATATGTTCCTCGTGAAAAAACCGTGAGAGGGTTTAAAGAAATTTTAGAAGGAAAACACGATGATAAACCAGAACAGGCGTTTTACATGGTTGGAACGATTGATGAAGTAAAATAATATGCAGTTTCTTTTAGAGATATACACCCCGGAACGAAAAGCGTTTGCTCAAGATGTTGATCTTGTCTCTGTGCCAACATCGAAAGGAAGAATTGGAGTATTGGCTCGACATATTCCACTGTTTACTTCAATTGTTGAAGGCGAGGTAAAAATCGTATCAGGAAACGAAGAATATTACTTAGCAATTGGTGGGGGGTTCATGGAAGTTATGAAAGATAAAGTAATCATTCTTGTTTCTCGCGCTATTCGCGCTGATGAATTGAATGAAGAAGAGATTCGAAAGGCAGAGCAAGCGGCGAAAGAGATTCTCGCAAAGTCGAAAGAATCGCAAGAGCGCGCAGATGCTCAAGCGGTTCTCCGCAGAGCTATTCTCGATATGAAGGTTCTTCGAAGAAAAAGACAGGTTGGTAGCATTAATTAATTTGTGGCGATGCCTACAGACGCGGTATTTCAGAACATTCGGATTCATATTCTTCGATCTCAGAGAAAGACGATTTCCCTTCAAATTCAAGAAGATGGTTCGTTACTCGTAAAAGCTCCATATTTTGTCAATGATCAAGATATCCAGAGTTTTCTTCAAGAAAAACAATCATGGATAGAAGAAAGACATTCTCGCATACAATCTAGCCAATTTCTACAAAAGAGAGAATATAAAGACGGAGAACAATTGTTATATTTAGGGAATGTAGTACGACTAACAATAGGATCGTATCCATCGATTCGCATTCAAGATAACGCGTTGCTTTTCCCTGATTGTTTAACATTTCGCATAAAAAAGGAACTTCATCAATGGTTTTTTTATGAAGCAAAGCGCGTGATTACAGAATTAGTAAATATAAATGCGTCACGAATGAATGTTTCATATGTGAATATCGTATTCTCAGACACGCGTTCAAAATGGGGATCGTGTATGCATGACAATCGATTGCAGTTTTGCTGGCGTCTTATCATGGCGCCGCTTGTTGTTATTAATTATGTTGTAATTCATGAACTTGTTCATATACAAGAAAAAAATCATTCAGACCGGTTTTGGACAAAAGTTCGTTTGTATGCTCCTTCATACAAGCGACACAGTAACTGGTTAAAAACCTATGGACATACCCTTGTGTTATGATATTTTAGAGACAAACATAAGACATTGTTCTGAAAATACAATTTAGATTGTTTTCATAATCTATTTATCATATTGACATTTCCTATGGCTTAATGATTAACTCCTTCTAAAGGAGGTAGGGTATGAAAGTCCTCGATATTATGTCCGATGCCGTTGTCACGGCGACCCCGAAAACTCCGTTAGACACCGTCTGGAAGATTCTTTTCCAGAATAAAGTTAACGCCCTGCCCGTGATTGATGATAAAAAGAAACTCGTAGGGATCATCACAAAAGAAGATCTTTTAAAGAAATTATACCCTGATTATATCGATCTTGTAGAAGATTTTACGCGAGCAAGCGACTTTGAAGAAATGGAAAAGAAAATGAGCAACCTCTCTGACTATACCGCTGAACAAGTGATGAATACTCGCGTTATTTTCACACGAAGCGATACCTTTATTATGAGAGCGTTATCAAGAATGATCGCTCGTCGTGTCAATCAATTGCCGGTTCTCGATGATGAAGATCGAGTTGTTGGAATGGTTACAAAAGGAGATATATTCTACGCGTTGTTTAAGAAACACAGTAAAAAGAAAGCAAAAGAGTAACATTTTATTATATGGAGAGATAGGTTTTTCTTTTGCCTATCTCTCCATTTTATTTGCTATGAACACCTACATTAATGACGCAATCGATTATCATATTAGAACCTATCGAAATATCCTAAAACAAGCGAAAGAAGTAAAAATTTCTCAATTGATTGATTCTCATATAGCAATGCGATCAATTCTTCATGAGCAAGGAGATCGGCAAGATGTCGTGGATACTTCTGCGTTTATTTATTCTATTTTGAGGCTCCCATCGTGCATTTCTCATGTTTCGACGATTCTTCTTGGACAGTCGTTAACCGTATTTAAAAAACATGGATTTGATCATGTTGAGGAATGGCAGGAAGTAACCGCGCCGGGAAGAAGACGAAAGATGTTTTACGATGGGGAAAATACATTAGCGGTCTATATTGGATCGGTGAGCGATGTAGACGATATGGTTGCTCTTCTTACAGCATATCAAATAGAGTGGAATAAATTTCATCATCTTCTTTTGAAGAATGAATCAGCGTCTATTATTTCTGAAGAAGATCAAAAAAAGTTAACAATTATTGTTCAAAATAATTATGAACAATTTTTATATGCGATAAAACAAAGAATGCTTGATTACAAAATTGTTCTTCTTTCTGGTTCATATGTCGAGTATTTTCGTACTACACAAATGTGGTGGCATCATGTACGAAATGAGTCAAAAATATATCCAATAGAAGAAAAACCAATATACTTCGTTTCAAGCAACATGCATGCTATCGCTAATATCGTAACTCGAACCGCTGTTAATAAAGAAGAAGAGTTATTGCGATTCATTCAACAACGCGATGATCTTCTTTTAAAAGAAAAGGTTCAAGAGGTATATGAAGATCATTCTCCTCATGATAAGGAATTTTTCTTGTATTATGTTGGCAAAAAATATGAACGAGAAAGCGAATCCTATCGAGAGCAAAAGAAAAATGATGAAATTGCGTGCGGTATTCAAACAATTTTCTCAGCACATCATATCGATGTTCCGGCGCAAATTATTGAGATAAAAAACATTGCGGGACGATCGTTTCATGCTAACAGTCAAATAGACACAACGATTCTTCAAAAAAGCGATGCTATTATTGTAAATATAGATTATCCGCTTGGATGGTTGGCGTATCAAATTCTTTCCGAGATTGCGCAAAATGTTGAGTATCTTTTGGGTGTATACATTATGGGAAAAGCGGCGATTTTACATGGGAATATTGGCGATATTGTCCTTCCGACAGAAGTGTATGATGAGCACACAAAAAATCTTTTTACCTTTCCAAATGGATTCACGGTAAATCAAGTAAAACAGTGGTACAAAACAGGATCTGTGTTTAGCGGGCAAAAGAATAGAACAGTCAAAGGAACATTTTTTCAAAACGCAAGCAGTATCCAAGAATGGTACCGAGAGCAGTATACCGCGATAGAAATGGAAGCTGGTCCATACTTAAATGCGATTTCTGAATGTATGTTTTATCATCGTTATCCTGAACATAAGGTTGTTCATCTTTCAGAACTTCCGTTTGATTTTGCGATGGCGCATTATGCGTCGGATACACCTAATAGCAAAGCAAAAAATTTAGGTGTGAGGAATTTGTCGTATGATGGTGTTGCGTGCACCTATGGTATAGCGATGACTATATTGGAGCGAATCATTGAGCAAGAGACAAAACGATTGACATCGTGATATCATAAATCATGACATGGGAAAACCAACAGCGTTATATTTAGAAGATGGAACAGTATTCTATGGAAGTTCTTTTGGGTATTATGGCGAGACGAATGGTGAATTGGTTTTTTCCACTGGGATGACAGGGTATGTAGAGAGTATTACCGATCCTTCTTTCTGCGGTCAGATATTGATGTTTACCTACCCTCTTATCGGAAATTATGGTGTTCCTCGATTAGAGGCCCAACATGCTTATCTTATGGAGAACGCTGAATCTGAACGGATATGGGTTCAGGGAATTGTTCTTTCAGATGTTATTGATCATGGCTTCCATTATCAACGGTTTCAAGAATTTTCCGAATGGCTTGAAAAAGAGCGGATACCAGGGATTGCTGGGGTTGACACAAGAGCGTTAACACTTACATTGAGAGAAAAAGGAGTAATGAAGGCGGTTATATCCCCGTCTTCTTCTCCTCCAATGTTTGACGAAATAAGATTGCCTTCTATATTTGATACCAGCATTCAAGAGCGGGTTGATTATAAACCTAAAAAACCAAATGGGAAGCGCATTGCGTTAATCGATTGCGGGGTGAAACATGGGATTATCCGAACGCTTCTTCGTCGAGGATATGAAGTTGCTCGGTTTCCTTTTCGTGAACAACCGTTGTCGCAGGAAGATTTTGATGGCGTGATTTGTTCAAATGGTCCCGGCGATCCAAAAGAGTGGAAAGAAACAGTAGAGATTGTTAAAGAAATTGTTTCTCATCATGTTCCATTTCTTGGTATTTGTTTAGGAAATCAATTGTTGGCGCTTGCGATTGGCGCGAACACTTACAAACTTCCATATGGTCATCGAGGATTAAATCAACCATGTCAGGATGTGAAAACAAAGAAGTGCTATCTGACAAGTCAAAACCATGGATATGCCGTTGACGCGTCAGCGTTTCCAAAGGAGTATGATGCCTGGTTTATAAACTTGAACGATCAAACAAATGAGGGAATTTGTCACAAAGAGTTGCCTATCCGAAGTGTGCAATTTCATCCAGAAGGTTACCCCGGTCCGTTTGATACCGAATGGGTATTTTCATTGCTATGAAACAAAAAGTGCTTTTATTGGGATCAGGAGCAATTAAAATTGGCGAAGCTGGAGAATTTGATTATTCCGGATCCCAGGCGATTAAAGCCTTAAAAGAAGAAGGATATGCCGTTATTCTGGTCAATCCAAATATTGCCACCATTCAAACATCAAAAAATTTTGCCGATGATGTATATTTCCTTCCAGTTGCCCCAGAATTTGTTAAGCAAGTTATTGAGAAAGAACGTCCGGATGGAATACTGCTTTCGTTTGGCGGACAATCTGCGCTCAATTGCGGTATCGCGCTGTATCATCGAGGCGTATTTGACCGATATGGCGTGAAAATTTTGGGAACGCCAATAGATGCGATTATCGCGACAGAAGATCGTCTCGAATTTGCGAAACGACTAAACAAACTTGGTATTCTTTGCGCAAAAGGAGATATCGCGAAAACCGTTGATCGCGCATTGGAGATTGCCGATGGTTTAGGATTTCCTGTTATGGTTCGATCGGGATTCGCGCTTGGGGGCGCAGGATCCGGCATTGCAAAAACCAGAGAAGCGTTGAAAGATCTCGCGACAAAAGCGCTTGTTCGATCTCCACAAATTATTATTGAAGAATCATTAAAGGGGTGGAAAGAGATAGAGTATGAAGTGGTTCGAGATAAAGATGATAACTGTATCACGGTGTGCAACATGGAAAATTTTGATCCTGTTGGGATTCACACAGGTGAATCAATTGTTGTTGCTCCGTCGCAAACATTAACCAATGAGGAGTATTATGGACTTCGTCAAAAAGCGATTGATGTGATTCGAGATTTAGGGGTTGTGGGAGAGTGTAATATTCAATTCGCCTTAAATCCAAAGAATGGTGAGGTTCGCGTGATTGAAGTAAATGCTCGTTTATCTCGTTCTTCTGCTCTTGCGTCAAAAGCGACTGGCTATCCTCTCGCGTATGTCGCGGCGAAACTCGCGATCGGCAAAACGCTTCCTGACCTTCAAAATCATATTACCAAAAAGACGACGGCATTTTTTGAGCCCGCGTTAGATTATATTGTGGTAAAGATGCCGCGATGGGATTTAGATAAGTTTGACCTTGTTGAAGTAACGATTGGAAGTGAAATGAAAAGCGTTGGAGAAGTGATGAGTATTGCGAGGTCGTTTCCAGAAGCGATCCAAAAAGCCGCTCGCATGCTGAATGATGGGTATAAAGGGCTTATTGATAAGCGATTTCTTTACTATACGAAGGAAGAATTAACAACGATGTTGCAGTGTCCAACATCGCTTCGTCCGTTTACGATTTGCTCGGCTTTGTATGCTGGCATATCAATCGAAGAAATTCACGCGCTTACTGATATCGATCCGTGGTTTTTATCTCAACTCAAACGGATTGTGGATGTATATAAGATGATGGTGTCAGAAAAAGAGAATCTCTCAGAGCAAACGCTTCGTCTCGCAAAACAACATGGATTTTCAGACGAGCAAATCGCTGATTGTTTAGAAAAAACAGAAGATGACATTCGTCGCATGAGAAAAGCATCGCGTATTGAGCCTGTCGTTCATGTTATCGATACGACAGCAGGAGAATTTCCAGCGAAAACGAATTATCTCTATATGACATACGGAGGGAGCGTGTCTGAACATTATAGAGAGTCAGACGATCAAGAACGGAAGGCGATTGTGTTAGGGTGTGGTCCATACTCGATCGGGACATCGGTGGAATTTGATTGGTCTGCGGTTACATTGGTTCAGTCGTTTCGTCAACAAAGAATGAAAACAATCGTTGTGAATTGCAATCCAGAAACAGTATCCACGGATTTCGACATGTCTGATGTTTTGTATTTTGAAGAATTGACGCTTGAACGCATTCTCGATATTTATGAACACGAACAAGCGCCGATTGTTGTGTCTGTTGGTGGTCAGATAGCAAATAATCTCGCGCCCCATCTTTCGGTTTATGAGATTCCCATATTGGGAACGTCTCCAAAAGTTATTAGAAAAGCCGAAAATAGACAAGAATTTAGCGCGTTGCTTGATGAATTAAGTGTTCATCAACCGCCGTGGAGAGAATGCGTTTCTGACGAGCAAGCGATTCGAGCAGCGAATGAGATTGGATATCCAATTATCATTAGACCGTCTTTTGTGCTATCAGGAAAATCTATGAGTATTATATATTCTGATGAAGAGTTGATCTCCTATTTGACGATATACAAAGAGCATATTTTTTCATATAAACTAGTTATTAGCAAATTTTATCCTCATGCAAAAGAATGCGATGTGGATGGCGTCGCCCAGCACGGCGATGTTGTCGCGTTTGCAATTTCAGAGCATATTGAAGAAGCTGGAGTGCATTCTGGAGATTCAACACTAGTCTTTCCTCCTTATTCATTGTCAAAGAGTCTTCAATCGACGCTTCGAGAGCAAACAAGCAAGATTATCCAATCGCTAGGGCTTCACGGTACATTTAATATTCAATATCTTATTGTTGACGATGTACCATATGTTATTGAATGCAACGCAAGGGCGTCTCGAAGTTTTCCTTTCGTGAGCAAGGCAATGGATATAAATTTTATTTCGATTGCGGCAGATGTACTGCTCGAAAAACATGTTTCTTTTCATGAAAAAACACATATTCCATATGTCTGCGTAAAAGCGCCTCAATTTTCGTATCATAAACTTCGTGGCGCTGATCCGTTGCCTCGCGTGGAGATGACATCTACCGGTGAGGTCGCCGCATTCGGAGAAACGCTTGAAGAAGCGTTTTTAAAAGCAATTCTTGCGACAGGCGTAAAATATCCTCTGCATAAAAAAGTCTTTATAAGCGTTGGCGGAGACGAAGAAAAACAACAATTTGTTCCTATTGCAAAAACATTGTTTGAGCATGGATTTGCGATTTACGCTACTTCCGGAACATCGGCATTTCTTCAGAAATATGGCATACCGTCTGGGGTTATAGGAAAAATTTATGAGTCTCTTCGTCCAACAGTGGAAGATCTTTTCCGTTTTCAATCTATTGATGTCGCCGTGGTGATTTCTGATAAAACAAAGGGGTTTTCTCCAAGTCGCGATATGATCTCCGATGGGTATATAATACGAAGGATGAGTATTGATAAAGGAATTCCGTTGTTCACAAACAGAAGAAAATTTGAAGTATTCTTGCGATCTATTCTTTCTTATACAGAAAAATCGGTGAATGTATATCCATGGTCATGGTATATACAAAAACTATGAATAATCCATTCTTTCAGAAAGACATTGTGTCTTCTGAAGAGTATATAAAAGACGATATTACGTACATCCTTGCGCTCACACAGCGCATGAAAGATATTGCGACAAAGTTTGGCGGTGTGTCTATTCTTTCGCATAAAATTCTCGCCGCGTTATTTTTTGAGCCATCAAGCAGAACATTTAGTTCATTTATCACCGCGATGCAGCGTCTTGGCGGCGGATTTATTCCCATGCATGGCATGGCTCACACATCGTTGCAAAAAGGAGAGACTTTTGACGATACGATTCAAACATTCGCAAATTACGCCGATGTTATCGTTCTTCGTCATCCCGATGTTGGGTTAGCGCAACGAGCCGCGGATATTGCTCCATGTCCAGTGATAAACGCTGGAGACGGGATCGGCGAGCACCCGACGCAATGTCTTCAAGATCTCTTTACAATACAGGATGCACTGGGTAGTATTGATGGCTTGAAGATCGCAATGCTTGGCGATTTATTTCATTATCGACCAGTAAATTCCTTGGCGAAAGCGCTTGTTCATTTCCCGAATGTTCAGTTATATTTTGTTTCACCAAAAGGCGTTGGTATTCAAGAGCGTGTTCAATCATATTTACTCAACCATCACATGAAATTTTTTGAATTGGAATCAGTAGATGAAATTTTATCGGATATTGATGTGTTGTATGTAACTCGAGTAAAAAAAGAGTACATGTCTGAAGATTTATATGCTCAGGTGCAGGGAGCGTATAAAGTTGACATGGAAATGGTAAAAAAGATGAAAAAACAAAGCATTATTATGCATCCGTTTCCTCGCTTAGGGGAGATCGACGAAGCTGTTGATAATGATGAGCGAGCGGTCTATCTGCGAGATCAGATGAAAAACGGCATGTATGCGCGCATGGCCCTTCTTGCATCTGTTCTGTTGCCCGAGGTGTCTATATGATTGTTCAATTACCCGGCTTGATTGATATTCATGTGCATTTGCGCGAGCCGGGTGCGACACACAAAGAGGATTTTTTGACAGGAAGCAGCGCGGCAATTGCCGGAGGATTTACCTATATTCTTGACATGCCAAACAATCCTATTCCCACATTTTCAATTGAAGCGTTGGAACAAAAAGTTTCGTTGAGTAAAGAAAAAGCGCGATGCGACATCGGATTTCACTACGGAACAGACGGAAATAATCTTGATACATTTCCGCAGGCATGGAATGACTCTGCAGTGTTTGGATTGAAAATTTATTGCAATGAAACAACCGGGAAGTACGTGGTTACCGAAGAAGAACTTTTAGATCGGATTTTTGCCGCGTGGCGTTCATTAAAACCGATTCTAGTTCACGCCGAGGGGAACATGCTTCCAAAAATGCTTTTTCTTGCGAGAAAACATCAACGGAGGATTCATGTGTGCCATGTGGCAACAGCGGAAGATGTGCAAATTATTCAAAAAGAAAAAGCGATCTACGATCAGATTACCTGTGGCGTCTGCCCACATCATCTATTTTTAACGACCGATGACGAGTCTCGTCTTAGCGGTTTTTTTCGAGTGAAACCGCCAATTGGAAATCAGGACGATCAAGATGCGCTGTGGGAAGGGATTCATGACGGCACGATCGATATTGTTGAAAGCGATCACGCGCCCCATACAAAAGAAGAAAAAACAGTTGCTGAGCCTGCGTATGGTATGCCCGGACTTGAAACGACGCTTGGATTATTGCTTCGGGCGGTTCATGATAAACGACTTCCGATGAAGATTGTGTTGGCGTTGTTGTATGATCGTCCAAAGCGTATTTTTTCTGTGCCGGATCAAAAAGATACATATGTAACATGCGATCCAGACGAGCCATATCGCATTGGAGAAGACGGATATTTCACAAAATGTCAATGGTCTCCGTTTGATGGATGGGAAGCCTATGGAAAGGTCCGTCGTGTTGTCTTTCGCGGAGCGACGATCTATCAGGATGGGAGGTTTCTTATATGAACGCGTTCTATGATGCGACAAAATCCTATGAAGAAAACTATGATCACGGTCCGTTTGGCTTATTTGCGGACCCATCGTTCGTTGTTGAAATAAAGAAAAAGTCTTCCTTGTCGTTTCTCGGGTTCGCCGTGGATTTGCCGTTTGGCATTCCCGCAGGACCACTTTTGAATAGCAGGTTTATGATCGCCGCGTGGCGAGCAGGATTTTGCGTGAATACCTACAAAACAGTCCGAAGCGAAGTGTATCCTTGTCATCCATTTCCAAATGTTATTCCCGTAAAAAGCTCGACTAATGATATTCACCCGCAAGAGACAGTGATTGGATTACCGCCAACAAACGATATTGATGTTGAAAAAGAAGGTGTAACGAATTCCTTTGGTGTTCCATCTAAACCGCCGGAAGTGTGGCAACAGGATGTTCGTTTGGCAATTGATCATATGTCATTGGGACGCATATGTATTCTCAGTTTTATGGGATTGAAAAAAGAGTCAATGTCTCGAGATGAGTATATTAAAGATTTCGTAAATACGTACCGTCTTTCGCAAGAAACAGGCGCGCAAATTTATGAAGTAAATTTATCGTGTCCCAATTTTGGATCGGAAGGGTTAATTTGCCATGATCTTCAGATGTCGTCCGATGTTCTGGAGGCGTTGCATGGAGCGAAAAAGAATACGCCGTTATTAGTCAAAATTGGCTATTTTCCTTACGATCGTCAAGATGATTTGGAGGCGTTACTTGATAGAATTCATACATTTGCTGATGGTGTGGTTGCGATCAATACAATTCCCGCAGTTGTTCTTGATGAATACGGAAATCAAGCGCTTCCCGGATCTCCGGTTCGGCGAGTGAGTGGAATCTGCGGCGTTGCGATTAAATGGGCCGGATTGGAAACCGTGGAGCGAATCGTTTCGGTAAAACAAAAACATGGATGGAGGGATTTTGTTGTTGTTGGCGTGGGGGGCGTTGTGTCTCCCGATGATTATATCGCGTACATGAAACGAGGCGTTGACGCAGTTCAATCGGCTGTCGGAGCAATGTGGCGTCCTACACTTGCCGATGAAATTCAGCGGATGATATGAAATATTACGGAGAACAAACAACACAAGCCATTGCAAATTTTCCATTCAGTTACCATAGAGTGGATAAAGTATTGATATACGCAATTGTCGCGATAAAAAAAGCCGCGGCGATAGCGAATGAACGCGATGGTCGGATTTCTAAAGACATATCTTCGGGAATTGTTTCCGCGTGCGAGATGATTCTCGATGGAAAGTATGACGATCAATTTGTCACTTGCGCGCTTCAAGGTGGAGCTGGAACATCGATCAATATGAATGTGAATGAAGTTATTGCTTCCATAGCTTCTGAAGTCGCGAACATCACGATTCATCCACTTGATCATGTAAACGCGTCTCAATCAACAAACGATGTTAATCCGTCGGCGTTAAAAATTGTTATGATTCGTCTTCTGAGATCTCTTGTTTCGTCTATGGATCAACTCGTGGAAGCGTTTTTGAGAAAAGCAAACACATGGAAAACTGTTGGCAAACTTGGACGAACGCATCTGCAAGACGCGGTGCCAACCACGTTGAGCGCAGAGTTTTCCGCGTATGCTTCCATTTGCGAAAAACATCGAGATCGACTTAAAGATATGATCCAGATATTTTATCGTCTTAATCTTGGGGGGACAGCGATTGGCAACGGCATCAACGCGTCTGAGCTATACAGACAAGCGGTATACGAGGCTCTTCGGGAACATCTTCAAATTCCCGTTATTCCGGCGGAAAATTTGATGGCAGAGACAAGTAGTCAAGGAGATTTTCTTGCGTCTATCAACGCGCTTGTTGCCTATCTTGCGGATCTTTCAAAGATTGCAAATGATATCCGTCTTATGGCAAGTGGTCCGCGCGGGGGATTAGCAGAGCTTCGAATTCCAGAATTGCAAAAAGGATCAACGATTATGCCTGGAAAAGTGAATCCAATAATTCCTGAAGCAATTAATCAACTGTATTTTCTTGTTGCCGGAAAAGCGTTGACTGTTCAACTTGCAGCAACATCAGCTCAGCTTGAATTGGCGAACATGTTTCCTATACTTGCAGATTCCTGTATTCATTCGTTTCGCCTCGCCATAGAAGGAACAACCGTGTTTCGTTTCTTGTGTATTGATTCGCTTGAAGCGAATGAGAATATGTGCAAAAGACATTTGAATCATTCTACGGCAGTCGCTGTGCTGTTTATACCAAAGTTTGGATATGAAACAATCAGTAAAATTGTTAAAGAGTGCGTTGACACAGAAAGATCATTTCGTGATGTCATAATCGAAAAAGGCACAGTGTCTGAAGACGAATACGATCAAATCGTTCATCAAGCGATTGTATGAGATTCCTTGATAAACTTTCATTCGCAATGGATCGCAACGATTCACTGGTATGTGTTGGGCTTGATACAGATTCAAACATTGTTCAGGACGATCAGTTTGCGTTTAATAAACGGATTATAGACGCGACGAATGATCTTGTTTGCGCGTATAAAATAAATTCCGCATTTTATGAAGCCGGACATATCGATGAGATGAAAAAAACCTGCGATTATATCGCTCAAACATATCCTCATCTTCCGATTATTATTGACGCAAAACGAGGCGATGTGTCGCATACGAACCAGCAATATGCAACATTCGCATTTGACTATATTAAAGCGGATGCGATTACGCTTCATCCATACCTCGGCGAAGATTCTCTGCGACCGTTTTTAGAACGGTCAGACAAAGGATGCATCATCCTTTGTCGAACATCAAACCTCGGAAGTGAAGAGTTTCAAGATCTTATGATTGATGGCAAACCATTATATCAGCATGTTGCCGAACATGTCGCAGGATGGCACAAGCGGTACGGAAATTGTTTATTAGTTGTTGGCGCGACATTTCCAGAGGAATTGAATCATGTTCGACAAATTGTTGGTGATATGACATTATTGGTCCCCGGTATCGGTGTGCAGGGAGGAGAAGTACAACGCGTGGTCGCGTCAGGAATAACACGCGATAAAAAGGGTCGTCTTATTATCTCTGCATCTCGATCTATTCTAGAAGCTAGCGATCCAAGAAGTGCGACCATGTCACTTCGAGAAGAAATTAATATATATAGATCGACAATCTAAGGAGGAACATATATGATGGACATTATTAATATACTTCGTTCTGTTGGCGCGGTGCTTACCGATGATCATTTTGTTTATACATCAGGAAAACACGGGAGCGTGTATGTAAATAAAGACGCGTTATATCCGCATACGGAACTCGCCTCTATGGTTGGGAAAATGTTTGCGGAGCGTTATCAATCAATGGATATTGATGTGGTGGTCGGTCCGGCGTTAGGCGGGATTATTCTTTCTCAATGGACTGCGTATCATTTATCTATTTTAAAAAAGAAAGAAGTGTTTGGAGTATACACGGAAAAAGACGCGAATAAACATCACATATTTACGCGAGGATATGATCGATTTGTTCAAAATAAACGCGTTCTTGTCGTAGAAGACTTAACGACAACGGGAGGATCTGTGTTAAAGGTTGTTGAACGTGTTCGCGCTGTCGGCGGACGCGTTGCTGCGGTAGCAGTGATGGTGAATAGAAATCCTGAATTGGTGAATGATCAGCTCTTTGACGCGCCGTTTTCGTCGCTTGGCATTCTTAAAGCGGAAGCGTTTGATGAAGCGTCATGTCCGTTCTGCGCGCAAGGGATTCCTGTAAATACAACCGTTGGCCATGGTCGCGCATATCTTGAATCAAAGACAAAATCCGTGCTATAGTAAACTATGCTTCAAAATTTTATCTTCGTTTCCGGTGGAGTCATCTCTGGATTAGGAAAAGGCGTCACGACCGCTTCTATTGCGCTTCTTCTTCAATCTCGCGGATACCGAGTGACAATAGTGAAATGTGAAAATTACTTAAATATCGACGCCGGACTTATCAATCCTATCGAGCATGGCGATCCGTTTTTGATGGATGATGGGACAGAAGCAGACATGGATCTTGGGACATATGAAAAATATCTCGGAAAAAATATGACGCAAGACAACTTCGTGACGATGGGACAAATTTATAAAAAAGTCATTGAACGAGAACGAAACTTTGAATATGGCGGAGAAGATGTAGAGGCGATTCCTCATGTGACAGACGAAATTATTCGGAGGATCATGACCGTCGGAGAGAAAGAAAACGCGGATATTGTGATCGTCGAACTTGGGGGAACAGCGGGAGAGTATCAAAATGTGTTGTTTTATGAAGCATCGAGAATTATGAAACTGCATAAAGACAACAAGGTTGTTCATGTGCATGTTAGCTATCTTCCAACACCGACGCATCTCGGAGAACCAAAAACCAAGCCAACGCAACTATCGGTAAAAACATTAAATTCCATGGGAATTCAGCCAGATTTTATTGTAACTCGTTCGGAACAACCGATCGACGATCGCCGGCGAGAGCGATTCGCGTTGTTTTGCAATGTCGAGCCGGATCATGTGATTGATAGCGTCGATATGAAAAGTCCATATGAAGTACCCATATCGTTTGCCGAACAAAAATTTGATGAGAAAATTCTGCAGTTATTTTCTCTTCCACTTCGAGAATTGTGCTTGTCTCCATGGGAAGATATGGTCAAAACTATTTACGCGCCAAAACGATCAACAGTGGAAATCGCAGTTGTCGGAAAATATTTTGCCACAGGCGACTATCAGCTCCGCGATAGTTACGCGGCGCTTATGGACGCGATTGATCACGCGGCGTGGAAAGAAAATATTGACGTTCGCGTTCAGTGGATTCAAGCAGAATTGTTAGAATCAGGAGATGTATCGTTATTGGACGGAACGCATGGCATTATTGTCCCGATTGGATGGGGATCGAGAGGGGTTGAAGGAAAAATTTCCGCGATACGATACGCGCGGGAAAAAGGTGTTCCCTACCTTGGATTGTGCTACGGCATGCAGCTTGCGGTGGTAGAGTTTGCTC
The DNA here is from genome assembly GCA_937921305.1 of uncultured Patescibacteria group bacterium. Lineage (GTDB taxonomy): Bacteria > Patescibacteriota > Microgenomatia > UBA10105 > UBA927 > CAKZSU01. Next base: position 93,351 of record CAKZSU010000003.1, on the reverse strand, counting down.
GGCATGTTCTTGGTCTAGAAGAAGCGCATACGACAGAATGCGATCCGCACACCCCACATCCGATAATTCACATGATTGAAGGACAAGAAGAGTTTATTCGTCGTCGCGCATATGGCGGAACGATGAGGCTGGGGAAATGGGAGTGCGTGGTGAAAGAAGACACGCAAGCAGATCTCTTATATCAAAAATACTCGTATTACGACAATCCAAATGAACGAATTGTCGGAGAGCGCCATCGGCATAGATACGAATTCAACGACGAGTACGCGAATCAAGTAGAGCAAGCAGGGCTCATCATTGCAGGACGATCAAAGATTGAGCATTTGGTGGAAATTATTGAGTTGCCGAAAGAAAAGCATCCATTCTTTATCGGCACGCAATATCATCCAGAATATCGATCTCGGCCATTGTCCCCTCATCCATTGTTCATTGGCTTCATTAGAGCTTGTGAAATGCGATAAAACTTGTTACAATTAAAATTGTATGGCAAATATTGCAACATGGGTTTCATCAGAAGAAGGAATTCAACCAGTCGAGTTTCATGTCGGCGATACGGTTCGCGTGCATTACAAGCTAATTGAGAAAGAAAAAACTGCAGGAAGGACAAAAAAAGAAGTAAAAGAAACAGTTCGGGAGCGTATCCAGGTATTTGAAGGAATTGTGATTGCGATAAAAAATCGCGGAACACAACGGATGTTCACGGTAAGAAAAATTGGCGCTGGAGGCATCGGTGTGGAGCGAATATTTCCATTGTATTCTCCATGGATTAAAAAACTTGAAGTGAAAAGATATGGCGATGTCCGACGAGCTAAGTTATATTACCTCCGAGGGAAAGTTGGGAAAGCGGCGCAACGCGTTGGGGGATCACAAAACATCCCACCTTCACAATCATCTCCATCTCTTCCATCCTAATACACTGTTTGTTATAATAAATTAAGATATAGAAGTTGAATCTGTCTTTGGTTATATAAAGTAAAATATGAGGATCTGTGCCGTAAGCAAATAGCTGAAGGCAAGCAAAATATTTCTTATAATCCGCCAAGTAGCGGATTTACGCAGTTTACAAGAGATAGGTACACAATAAAAGAGACGAGTGAATGTGGGGCCTGTAGCTCAGTGGTAGAGCAGCTGCCTTTTAAGCAGTTGGTCCAGGGTTCGATCCCCTGCGGGCTCACAAAAAATTGGAATAATCTATGACCTCTCAAGAAAAAGCGTTGGAAGTGCACAAAAGGCTTCAGAAAGTATACCCCAAACCAATTGTTGAATTGCATTTTCAGAATCCTTTACAGCTTCTTGTCGCTACAATATTATCCGCTCAATGTACCGATAAATTGGTCAACAAAGTGACGCCGGCGTTATTTGAACGGTTCAAAACAGCGGAAGACTTTACGAATGCGTCTGTCGAGGAAATTGTTCCGTATATAAAAAGCGTCACATTTTATGCGAATAAAGCGAAAAACATTCGAGACGCATGTCGTATTATCGCTGAGAAGCACGGTGGGAATGTTCCAAACACAATGGAAGCATTGGACGCGTTGCCTGGTGTCGCGAGGAAGACCGCGAATGTGGTCTTAAGTCACGCATTTGGAAAAGCGGAAGGTATTGTAATTGATACACATGGCGTACGATTATCCAATAAACTTGGATTAGTTCATTCAAAAGATCCCGTGGTAATAGAGCGAGAACTGATGAAGATGCTTCCTCGAGAAACATGGATTGGATTTGGAAGCATGTTGACGCTTCACGGTCGATACAAGTGTATCGCAAGACCGCATACTTGCGAGGATTGTCCCCTTGACGATCTATGCCCTGAATATCCTCAATGGAGCAAGAAAAAAGAACGAGCGTAAGCAATGCACATATCACCGCTTTTTGGGTTCATGGGGAAGTATAAATCTGGCTCAAGAAGTTCCACCTCCGAAACAGAGAATGTATCGTTGATGATCGCACCATCAATTCTTGCGTATACATGGTCATATGGAATAAGCGAAAGAAGATGATGAGCTTCAGAAAGTTCTTGATCCGACGGGGTATATCGTTTTTTTCTTCCATGACGGTTGATGATCGCGTGAGACCATTCGTTTCCTAAAAAAATAAACGATCTTTCTTCATGATTGATTTCTTCTATATATGGTTGAATAAGTATATCTCCTTTTTGCAGCATGGCTATGACCTTATTCTTGTTTGCGTGATGGTATTTAAGAAGATGAACAATCTGATTTCCTCCGGCGCTTACTGCTGGTTTTATCACAAGATGATCATTGTTAAACGCTTCAAACCACATATCAATATCCATTGTTGTTTCTCTTTTTACAAGGATTGTTGGAATGATGTTTACGCCTCGTTGTTCAAGATCGAGAAGATATTGTTTGTGACTATTCCATCGAAGCGTTTTGATCGGATTTATAATTGAGGCGTTGATTGATTCCAGATATGCAAGCCATGAAAGAAACGATGCATAGTTATGATAATAGTTCCAACAACAGAACGCGATTAATCCGTTAAAACGCGTCCAATCGATCGCGGGATTATCCCACGGAGCAGGAATGATCGATATTCCTTGTCTTTTTCCCGCTTCAAGAAGCGGAACATGGCTTTTGGGAACAGTCCGAAGATCGTTATAGGTAACCAACCCGATAGTCATGAATGTGAAGAAGTGGCGATATCAATTTTTGCGGCGAGAATAAAATCGTTTTCTGACAATCCGTTTATTGCATGCGTTGAGAGCGTGATGTCAACATACTTCCAATCGTGCAGATATATGTCGGGATGATGCCCTTCTTCTTCCGCTATGTTTGCAATAGTGTTCACAAAACGCATTGACTCGGCGAAATTCTTGAAGATAAATTGTTTTGCTATTGCTCGTTTTTCAGAAATATATCGCCAGCCAGAGACAAGAGAAAGATGATAAGTGATCTCATCTTCAGTCATTGGAGCGGTATGCCCTTCGCAGGGAACGCATCGTTTTGTAGCAAGCATAAGCGTGTTATATCGTAAATATGCCGTTTTTGTAAATCACCTTCTTTTCTCCAGATGGGAGCGTTGCGGTGACAATTCTATCGGAAGTCGCGACAATGTCGGTATGGATGACACTCTCATTGTATCCCATCGCGTGCCATTGTTCTTCTGTAACTGTTGATGGATCCCCGGGATATGAATCTTTATATGCCGATCCTAAGGCAATATGGGTATTGCCATATGGACCGCCTACATTCTCATCAAACAGAGTTTCAGCCATAAATTTCGTAATCCGCGACAACCTTGAATCTGTTAAAGAAAATTCTCCAATTTTATCCGCGTTCTTTACTTTTATCATTTCTTGGAGCACCTGTTCTCCTTCCGTTGCTGACACATGTGTGACAACTCCCTTGGTAAATTCCACATACACATTTTTGATGAGATTGCCATACACATACAACGGTTCGGTAAAACGAATGCGTCCTTCTGTTCCTCTCCAATCTGGGGATATGAAGACTTCAAAACTTGGAATATTCCTTCCCGACCCGCCCATCCATTGTCTCTGTTTTCCAAGTTTGATTGTCAAGTTTGTGTCCGGAGCTTCTACATGAAGGGATTCAATGGATAATGCGTTCAACGCATGTTTGACTCGATCTATCTCAGCCATTATTTTTTTCCATGTTGTTATAGGATCTGATGTATCAAGAAAACACGCCGTAATAATTTGTTCCCAGTATTCTTCAATGGTCATATTTGCTTCTCTTGCCATGGCGTCTGTTCCATAAAGCGCTAATGTCCAGGTCAGTTTTCCCGCATTTTCTTTCTCGTCTCGCCAATCTTTATATGGTTTCATGGCTTCTTGCGCAATCATGAGTTTTTTCGGATCGATACCTTCGAGTTCGTGTTTATTGGTTTCAGCGATGATATGAACGACATGATCCATTTGATCAACTTTTCCTCGAAGATATTTGTCAGGGAAAAACGCAAGCTGTTCATCGTTGGCATATTCAAAAAAATCTCTCGCGATGTTATCTGGCAGATATTGAATAATTGGAAATCCTCCTAATTTTAGAACAGATCGACGAAGATGAATGAGCAGTGGTTTCGCGCATTCTAGAACTTGAAGAAATACAACATCTCGTTTCGCGATTCCTTTTCCGCCTCCCAACGCGAATTCAATAAGGACAGCTGCATATTGTTTGAGGATATCATCTGGTGGTGTATATGACATGCGGTTAGTATAGCATGGCGATACATCAGATTTCTAGCATTCTGCTTCCAGCCCAACACATCAACGAAATTCCGGTCGTCAAAAGGATATAATCTTGAATAATATCCATATGAAGACGTTGTTTATAGAGGAATATGCCTCGAAGGATATTTAGAAAAAATATTCCTCCAACAAATAAAAATAACGCAATAAACCACATGGGAATAAGATGAAGAAAAACGCTATAAAGCAACGTAATCATCGCAAACGAAAGAAGAGCATACATTAGGATATGGGTGTTCGCTTTTCCAATGACACTTGCGGTATGTGTAATACCAGCGATTTTATCGTAGGTGAAGTCTCGAATTTCGTTATATAGCTCTCCATACATGCTAATTGTGGTGATAAAGATAAATGGAAGTATGAGTTCAGGAGTGAATCCGACAAACGGAGAAAATGTAAAAAACGAGCAGAGAAATTGCAATCCTGACAACATCAAGCCATGACTGACAAGATCTATGACAGGAATGCGTTTTAATCGTATTGGTTTCCATGAATAAAGAAATCCTAAAATAATCGTCGCTACGCCGCCGATAAATGGTAGCGTTCCAAGGGGATAATATGCTCCAATCGAGATGACGGCAACGCCAAGAGACGCCAATAATCCAGTTTTTCTTGAAACAGTTCCGGCTGAAATTGGATTTCGTTTTGCCTTTTGGGGACTGATTGCGTCGTCTGGAGCGTCTTCCACATCGTTGATCATAAACGAGAATCCAGCGCTTAACATATTCGCGATAAAAACAATACATAAATGAACAATTACATCGATCGTGATTGTTGGATTTGCGAAGAGAAATCCTAACAACGTGTTAATCACAACGAACATTAAATATTCTTGGTAACGGGTTAGTCGAATAAGTCCTTTTGCTATGGTTCGCATGATAGATCGATTATAATATATCTCATGAAACTGTACATGGTGCGCCATGGAGAAACGCCATTCAACGCAAAAAGTATTCATCAACCAAAAGAAGCTGAGTTGTCTCCACATGGCGTTCATCAAGCAAAGAAACTCGCTGAACGGTTTCGTTCTATCGATATCGATGTCATTCTTGCAAGCCCCTTGCAAAGGGCAAAACAAACAGCAGAGATTATTCAAGCAGTTATTAAAAAACCGATTCGATGGACGCCATTGCTTGTTGAAGTTAAACGTCCCACAATTATTGAAGGTATGCTCTATGATCAACCTGAAGCTGTTGCGATAAAGCAACAGATTCATGAACGATTTCATGATCCGACATTTCGTCATTCTGACGAAGAAACATTCTTTGATCTTCGAGATCGCGCTTTATTGTTTCTTCATCATGTCATATCCATGAAAGAAACATATATTCTTGTGGTGTCTCATGCAGATTTTATAAAAGTTATTCTCTCTGTCATGATATTTGATTTATCGTTGAATCAGCGAATGGCTCTTGATTTTTATCACGCGCTTCGTATCGGCAATACTGGATTAACTGTTTGCGAATGGACTGACAATCGTTGGAGACTTATAACATGGAATGATCAATCTCATTTAGGATAAGTACTTATCGAGGTTTAGGACATGCCCCCCATAATCCCTTCTTATTCTTCTGTGCCTCTCGCTGCGCTTCCAGAAGTTCTTCTTGTCTTGATATGTCAGGAGGATATGATGACGCATACGCGTATCCTTCTTCCACAAGCGTTTTGTTCATGAAGGTTCCATCGGTTAGGTACACATAGCGCAAGAGACGGTTGTATTTGTCTCGCTCTGACACATCTTTTTCCAAAAGCACTTCTTTATGAAGAACCAATGATTCATTTTTCTTTTTTGCTTCACTGCTAAAGCAGTCCCGTTTTTTGGTTATTTCCGGCGCATTGATGCCAATGTATCGAACTTTTTCTCCATTCTCCAATACAATTGTATCGCCGTCGATCACTTTCGCAACGCGGTGCGTTGCGAAAGATGATGGTAAAACATCGCGTTGTTCCGTTTCTCCCTGATTGGTGTACAGAGCGTATATTGTGAGAACAAGCGCGCTAATAAGCGATATGACGCCAGGAATAACTGGGCTTTTCTTTCGTTTCCGAATCATATACGCTGAATTATGATACAGGAAGAGAAAAGCATGGTAAAGCAAATGATTGCTTCTCATCGCCTCAAAGCATTAGTTTTTATTGTTATACTGATCACTGCATGTTTTATAGGGTTATTTATCGTATTGTTTTACTCCGATGAGAAAGAACAAACAATGCAACAAATCGTCGCGTTAAGAAAAGAACGAGATCGATACGAGCTTCAAGCATTGATACTTCAAAATGAGCTTGCAAGCGTCAGCGCGGAACTTGAACGAATAAAACAAGAAGATCAGAGAAAAATTAATCAAGAATTAAAAGAAGAATTGGAACAGATTCGCTCTACGTATCAGCAAACAATTCAGTCTTATGAAGAAATACTAAAGATTCGAGAATTGTCGCAAAAGACGCAGAAACTCGACGAACAATTCGCGACAATTTTAGTCCTTCTTGGCAAAAGAGACTATAAAACAGCACAAGAAAAATTGCGCGCACTTTCTCAAGAAATTTATAAAATAAACGATTACATTGCGAAATCATCACAGCCTCATCCTACATCTGCGAAGGAAAGCAATACACCTCCCGGGTATGGGTATAGTAGACAAGTAGTGTCTGCGTTGGGTCAACAGTATATGGTTGACATTGTTGCGGGCGATCTATCATCTACAAGAGTGATTGTTGATACCGCGTCGTCAAACGATTGTCGAAACGAGTGTCCTGTGTTGTCTCTCGCGGAGTATGTATCGAGAAATGGTGCGTACGCTGGAATTAATGGATCATATTTTTGTCCTTCATCATATCCATCTTGCGCAGGCAAAACGAATTCATTTGACACGCTGCTTATGAACAAAGATAAAGTCTATTTTAACTCTGAAAATAATGTATATAGCGTTGTTCCGGCGGTGATATTTCTTGGAAACTCTGTTCGATTTGTTCAAAAATCATTGGAATGGGGCAGGGATACAGGAATTGATAGCATGATTGCAAATCAAGGATTATTAGTGTTTGGCGGGGACATTGCGTACGGAGACGACGGCGATCCCAAAAAAGGGAGCAGGGGACCGAGAAGTTTTGTTGCAAATAAAGGCGCGTTGGTGTATATCGGCGTTACGCATAACGCGACAGTCGCGGAGAACGCGCATGTTATGAAAACGCTTGGCATGGATAACGCGTTGAATCTTGATTCCGGCGGATCAACGGCATTATGGTACGGAGGATACAAGGTTGGACCTGGGAGAAACATCCCAAACGCGATTTTGTTTGTGAGAAGATAAGAAGAATTGTGATATATGAAAAATTGGAATACTGAGTAAACAAATTTAATGATGAAACGGAAAAACGAATCTGGGAAATTGTAGAAATTATCATGTATGGGTCGAGAAAAAATTTCTCTCGAAGAATTGAAACGATACTGGTCAAAGATTCGTGATACAATAGATCCGAAGAAACGGCGGCAATTCGAACTTTTCCTATGGAATAAGAAATACCCTCTCTCAGAGTCAAAGCGATTCTTCTGGTAACGAAATGAGATACAACAATTACCGATCGATTCTACTTTTGATACAAAAGAAACTTCCAATCGGCGAAAGTTCGGTAAGCGTTATATCTGATCCATAAAATGCCGAATGACTTCCACCGTCAAGATTTATCGCGTTCTGAATTGCGATCCCCTCCGCTTCTCCAGTTTTTTGAAGAATTTCTGGCATATCCGCAAGAAATGGTCCGTGAAACGGATTGTTTGTGTCATAAAATGCAAAAAAATACACATTGGAAAACTCATCAAGACCAACAGCGATCCGTCTTGCTTGTTCATCTTGAATAATCTTTAATATTACCGGTTCTCCTTTAACAATCAGCAATGGACCGGATTGAAGCGCAAATCCTAATGGTTTTTCTGGAATCATGCGATCAATATGTATTGATCCATCGTTTGTTTTGAAAAAAAATCCATGAAATAGCGAGTGTTTTATTCGTTGACTTTTTGTTCCTTCTTCCGTTACAAGCAGTCCTAAGTGGGTATTCTCTTTTGTATAAAATCCTCCATTTATAAGATATTTACATTGATATATTTCCTGTATTTCTTTTCCTGTTTTTTTTACCGGCAAATTGCTATAAAGCGTGATTGATGTTCTTGGAATAGGACCGAGCATCGAATAGCCATATGATGTGTTGTTATACGTTATAGTTTTTTGTTGTTTCTGAGATGGGGTTGGTTTCTGATGTTGCTGCATTCTTTCAGGAGAGGAAACTCCACCAAAGAGGTTAAGAATAACGCCTACAATCAAAGAAAGAATATTCATATCTCCCCTGAGTTATTTGCCACCTTTTTGCCATGGCGCTGCTGTCATAAGAGGCGCGTAAATATCATCTTTTACATCAATTCGCATCGATTGTTGTTCTTCTTCGGTCGGCGGATGATCGACGAATGTAACAAATGGAACATCGGTAATCATCGCAATTGGCGTTTGTTCTTTTCCTTCTCCCATAACAAGGACGGCGGAAGCGGCTAATCCATCCAAGATCCCCGCTTTTGTGACGCGAAGAGATCTGCCGAAAATATCTGGCGCTCCTCGATAATCATTGAGAGGCTGGAATCCGCACCACGCAATGCCTATTCCAATCGTTCCCCACCGCAACGGCGTGATTCTACTATCGGAAATAATAACGCCCAACGAAGATAGAGTGTGTTTCGTTTTTAGATGTCTCCATACGCGTTCCGCTGTTTCAAACGGATTTTTTGGCCACAACACATACCGATCGTTTGCGTTTGATTCGTCGATGCCGGCGTTTGCAATAATGATATCGTTTTTTCTTGTGATAAATAATCGGTAGTATTTCCACAGCCATTCATCTTCGATGTAATATCCCGCTTCTTGTTTGATGAGATCCTCTTTTGAGATCGTTTTTTCTCTGACATTGCCTTCTAAAATACTCACAACTTTTGAGGTGATAACGACAATTGTTCGCTCTTCCAACGCGTGAATCCATTCATCGAGAAATGCGAAGATATCGCCTTGATGCATTACAGGAGATGTTTTAAGAGAAGTAACGCGCATGAGCTTTAGTATACTTTATCTTCCCTTTTTTATCAGCTTGGCGATATAGGTGATTTCATGCACGTTGCCTTGATCATCGACAATTTCATTAGAACCGGAAAGTCGTTGATATTCCCGAAGATAATCTGAGAGTGCCGCATCCATTTCTTTGATCTCAGCAGCAATATCGTTTGCTTTGTCTTGAACCGATCGAACTTCCGCGAGCTTCATGAGTCTGGCTTTCGCGTCGCGCTTTTTCTTATTCGCTTCTTTTACCGCCAATTCCGCTTCTTGATACAAAGAATCGTTCTGAAATGCGGACTGCATCATCTCTTTTAATTGTTTTAACTCCTCTTTTCGTTGTTGAAGTCCGGAAATATGCGATTTGATCAGCGATTCTAAATTCAACAAGAGAGATACCTCGGTATTTGGTTGATCATCCTGTGTTTGTTGGGATGATTGGTGTTGTGTAACTTGTGTTTGATCTTCCATATTTTGACACTATGACAAAACTTTTGCAAGAAATCAAGAGTATGAATACCGTATCGCTAGTTTTTAGAAAGTTTCTAGTATATTCTAGAAAAATTTTATAGGATTTGATATAATTACCGTCCCAATCACTATGGATACCATAAAAAAGACTCTTATATCAATTCATATATTTGTAAAGTCGCTAAAAAAGAAAGCGCTTCGCTTTATTGATTCGTACCCGCTTATAAGTTTTTTTGTTGTCCTCACTCTTCTTGTTGGCGTTATCGCGATAGGAAACACACTAAGAAAACCAAGGCAAGAAAAGAAAGAAGAGAAAAACATTGTAAAAAATGTTGAAATTTTTAGCATTGGGACATCGCCAAAGATATCATTTTCGGGACGAGTTGAAAAAAGCGGCGTAGTAAAAATTGTCGCGCAATCCGCTGGCGTGGTGCAGACAATTCACAGAGCAGAGGGAGCTCGTGTGTCGCGCGGAACTATATTGCTACATCTTTCAACAAATTATCAAGGCGGCACAACCCCATCATTAAGTAGACAAATCGCTCAACGAAACAAAACATTGACAGAGGAACATTATCCAATTCAAAAAGAACTTATTGCAAAACGAAGAGAAATAGCTGAGAAAAACGACGCGATGGCTGACGACATGAGAAGAATTACGAATGATTCAATTCAGAACACAAAACAGCTTATCAATCTTAACCGAGAAATTCTTGCAACGATCAACGATAATATTAAAACACTTGAAGATACCAATGTCGGCGGATCAAATAATGCGTTGATTCTTCAAGCAAAACAAGCAAAAGCAGGCGTACTATCCGGATTAAACGGTCTTGAAACATCGCTTCGAAACGCCGAATACACCTCTGGGGAGGGCAATCCTCAAGCTCGATTATCTGATTTAGCGAGAGAAGTCGCGTTGAAACAATTGGAAATTGAAGAAAAAGCATTGGAGTCAGGAAAAGAAATAGCACGATTAAATCTTCTTATTGCACAAATCACAGAATCATTGATGTTTCCCGCTTCTCCATGTAATGGAGTCATCGATAGAATCTATCCGCAATTTGGAACAGTGGTTAATCCCGGTCAACCGTTGGCGAGTATTCGATGCGATACTAACGCCACAAATCTTGTTGTGCTAGTTCCGAAAGATGTTGTTGAACATATCTCTCGCTTTGAGCAAAGCGTGATAACGAGAAAAGATCAATCCATTTCTTTATTGCCTCGATATATCTCTCAAGAACCGACAGATGGGACGCTTTATGCGGTATTGTTTGATATTCCTCAGGAATTTACCGATAAACTTGGAGAAGATGAGATTGTATCAGTGCATATCCCTGTGGGAAATCCTCGATCGTTATCATCCATTCCGTATATTCCAATTGATGCAGTGTTTCAGACGCAACGATCCTCTATTGTTTATGTTGCAACACAGTCAACAGAAGGACAATGGACTGCAAGCGGACGAGTTGTGACGCTTGGACAGGTATTTGGATCGTTTGTCGAGATAGTGAAGGGAATTAACGCGGAAGATCAGATTATTGTGACGAGAAATGTGATTGCCGGCGATGAAGTGAGGTTTTGATGGAACAATCCTATCTTTCTCGTTTAACATTTGATCCAAATCTTCTAAAAGGACCAGTCGCATCGTATCTCAAAAATATTCGTTTGACGATTCTTCTTGTTGTAAGCATCGTGTTTCTTGGTGTTGTAAGTTTTCTTAATCTTCCTCGTCGATTAAATCCAGAAGTAAATATACCAATTGTTACGGTGGTGACTGTTCTTCCCGGCGCTGGCCCAGAAGATGTTGAATCCCTTGTGACTATTCCTCTAGAAAACGCCATTCAGTCATTAGCTGGTATTGACAGAATTCAATCAACTTCTCGGGATAATATTTCGGCTATCTCTGTGCAATTTGTTTCTGGAACCGACAGAGAGAGAGCGAAAGATCAAGTGCAATCGCAAGTTGAAACCGTGTCTTTGCCTTCAGACGCGAGGGATCCTGTTGTTACCGCGCTTGACTTTGAAAACACGCCAATTTGGCAAGTGGCAATTTCAACAACAGAAGACATCGGATCGCTTCAATTGTTCGCCAAAGCATTGCAAAAAAAACTGGAAGACGATCCAAAAATTGACAGAGTGACCATGGTTGGTCTTGAAGAACGAGAAATTATTGTTGAAATGAATCAAGAAAAAGTTGCCGAGCTTGGATTTAATCCGTTGATTGTTGCGCAAGCGATCAGAAGCGGTATTGCTTCTTATCCTTCAGGAACAATAGAAACAACAAAGCACGCGTTTTCATTCACTATTCAACCAACAATACAGTCGCTTAATGATATTCGGAATATACGGCTTTCTATTCAAGGTTCTTTTGTATCGCTCGGAGATATTGCGATTGTTTCAGAACGAAGCAAACCAAAACAACGCGTCGCGTATATTGGAAGAAAAGGAGAAGAAGGAAGAGAAGCGATAATATTAAGCATTTTTAAAACAAGAAATGCTACGATTACTGACGCAGCGAAACGAGGAAAAGATATCGTCGATAAAGAAATAAACGCTTACGGAATAAGGTTTCAAGTAAAAACAATCGTGAATACCGCTGATCAGATTTCAGAGCAGTTCAATGATTTACTTCGAGAATTTCGCAGCACGCTTCTTTTATTATTTGGTTCATTGCTTGTGTTTCTTGGTATTCGACAAGCTATGATTGCGTCATTCACGATTCCTCTTACATTTCTTTCTGCGTTTGCGTTTATGCAATATCTTGGTATGTCAATAAATTTTCTTACGCTTTTCGCGCTTCTTCTCACACTTGGACTCCTTGTCGATGACACCATCGTGATTATTTCAACTATGACCGCATATTATCGAACAAGAAAATTTACCCCGCTGGAAACTGGTTTGCTTGTGTGGAGAGACACAATTGTGCCGATTTGGTCAACAACAATAACAACAATCTGGTCGTTTGTTCCTTTGCTTCTTGCGACAGGAATCATTGGAGAATTTATTAAACCAATTCCTGTTGTGGTAACGATTACCATGATTTCGTCAACAACGATTGCTGTATTAGTAACGCTTCCTATAATGATGGTAATTCTGAAACCAAATATTCCACAAAGAGTCATTATTCTTGGAAAAATTATTGGTCTTGTAGTTCTTTTGGGAATCCTCTTCGCGTTATTCCGAGAAAATGCGTTATTTCTTTTCATTGCAGGTCTCTACTGTATATGGATTTTTATTATCTATCGTATTGTTCTGTCTATAAGAAAAAAGCGATACAATCGCATTCCAATGATTTCAACGATTGTCTCGCGTATCAAAACATCTACTAACAAAAGCTTTATTTCTTTATCTCGTTTATCGTCATGGTATAGGCGAGTACTTGCTCGAGTTATTTCTTCAAAGCACAATAGGAGACGCGTTGTGATTGCGATTATTTCATATGCGTTTATAGGATTTTTACTGCTTCCTCTTGGGTTTGTGAACAATGAATTCTTTCCAAAGACAGACACAGATAGAGTGTATATTGAGCTTTCTCTTCCTCAAGGAACAACATTGGAACAAACATATAGAGAAATGCTGACGATATTTCAGCGTATCAAGGAGACGCCAGAAGCTGAATTTGTCACTGCAGAACTCGGCAAACGAGCCCCTGTGGGGGGTGGAAATCAAGACGCGGAAGAAACAAATGTCGCGTTATTCACATTACGAATTGATGAAAAGAAATTTTCAAGCATAAATCTTTCTGAAAAGTTAAGAACAGAATTTGCAGACAACCAAGCAATATCGGTAGTGGAAGTTTCTGGCGGTCCTCCTGCTGGCTCTGATCTTCAAATGACGATTAGCGGAGATGATTTATCCACACTCTCTTTATATGGAGATAAACTTGTTGACTATCTAAAAAATACCCCTGGTGTTGTTAATCCAAAAATATCAATTCAAGAGGGAACAAGCGCTCTTGTCTTTACGCCAAATCTCGATTTAGTTGCTCGCGCTGGTCTTTCTATGGAAACAATAGGATTCTGGACGCGACTATATGGATCTGGATTTTCTTTAGGAGAAGTGAATTTTGAAAAAGATGGAAGCGATAAAATACCAATTCGTTTTTCTTTTAATAGTGAATCTCCAGACGCTGAATCATTAGGAAAACTTTCTATACCAACGCAACGAGGAGCAATTCCGTTATTGTCATTAGGATCACTTGAATTGCAAACAAATCCAACAAAAATAACACGAGAAAATGGAAAACGAACGATCATAGTTACTGCCGATGTGTTGCCTGGATATTCTGTGAGCACCATCAATAGATCATTTGAATCATACGCAAACAAACTCAATCTTCCTTCTGGATATTCATGGAGAACAGGAGGAGTGAATGAAGAAAACGCTCGGTCGGTACGATCGATTTTGCAAGCGATGGGAATCGCGTTTATTCTTATTCTGGTTACAATGGTGATTCAATTTGGATCGTTTCGACAGGCGATTATTGTTTTATTAGTTATTCCGCTTGCTGTTTCTTCGATCTTTTATGCCTTCGCGCTTACCGGAACGCCGTTATCGTTTCCAGCGTTGATTGGCATTTTGTCGCTTTTCGGAATTATTGTGAAAAATTCAATGTTTATCGTAGATAAAATTAATCTAAATCAAAATGAAGGGATGTCGTTTGAAGAATCTATTGTCGATGCCGGAGAAAGCAGATTGGAGCCAATATTGCTTACAAAATTAACCACAGTGCTTGGTTTGATTCCAATTACATTGTCAGATCCACTTTGGCGTGGCTTGGGAGGATCGATTATTTCAGGATTATTGATCGCGTCAACAATTATGTTGCTATTTATTCCTGTTGTGTACTATCAATGGATGAAACCTCAACACGTTTGACTATTGTAACAAAAGAGTGATAGACTTAATTTCATGGGTATCTTCAAACGTTTTGTTACATTTTCTCTTAAAGTATTTCTTGCAACGATCATTGTCAGCATAACACTTGGAGGATCAATAATCGTATTCTTTGTTATTTTTGGAATCATTTTGGGGCAAGCTGCGTCATCTTTGGAAAGTGCACAAGGGAGCAGAAAAGTTTTATATGGAAAGGAAGACGCTCCATATAAATTTGCGTCAATTCCTATTCACGGCGTGATTGTTGGCGATACATCGGATATTTCTGATCCATTTGGATTGATGAGCGATTCGCTTGCCTATGGCTATGATGTAAAAAAGAAACTTCGAGAGCTTGCTCAAAACAAAGACATTCATGGCGTTGTTCTTTCGATAAACTCTCCTGGAGGAACAATCTATGGAGCGAAAGCGATTGCGGATGGGGTGGCGGAATATAAGCGAATATCTGGAAAACCCGTAATCTCTTTTATTTCAGGTATTGCGGCGTCTGGTGGATATTGGGTCGCTGTTTCGGGAGATAGCGTGTTTGCAGACGCAGGAACGAGTATAGGAAGCATTGGAGTAATTTCTGGTCCGTATCAATTCTATGACAAAGTTATTGCGCAAGATGGCGGAATATTAGATGGAGGCGTAGTAACTCAAAATGGCATAGAAACGACGTTTATAACCGCAGGAAAATATAAAGATTTAGGAAATCCATTTAGAAAGCTTACAAAAGAAGAACTGGCAACAATGCAAACAATGGTAAACAATGAATATGATGGATTCCTCGAGTATGTGTCGTCTCGAAGAAACATAAACAAAGGAACGTTGCGAGATTCGATTGGCGCGCTTGTGTATGACACGAAGATGAGCAAAGAAAAAAATCTCATCGACGCAGTGATGAATAAAGAAGATGCGTATAAGGAGTTAGCAAAACGAGCGAATATCTCCGAAGATGCATTCTCTATTGTTGAAGAATCTCCAAATAAAGGTTTTTTCAAGAGTCTTTTAGAATCGCGATTAGCTACAATCGCTTTTCGCGAACAATTTTCATCACCATTGTGTCAATTAACAACAATGCGTTTAGTATATCACGGAGATGTCGCTGCGTTTTGTAAATAAAAACGTTTTCTTCTTATTGAAGAAAAATTCTTGAATAACACAAAGAAAGAATTCAATAAATGTTATTTTTATCAATAATCTATCTTTTTCCACCGTTCCGCTTCTTCGATGATTCGTCTCATAAAATAGACTGTTTCAACAGGATATTTTCCAATTGCTGTTTCTTCTGAAAGCATCACCGCTGATGTGCCGTCAAACACCGCATTCGCCACATCAGAGACTTCCGCGTGTGTTGGTTGAGGATTTTTTGTCATGGAGAGAAGCATTTCTGTGGCTGTCACTAAAAATTTCCCTTTTTCCAACGTTTTTCTAGTGAATGTCTTTTGCAGCGGTGGCACTTTTTCCAATGACTCCGCTTTTCCGAGATCGCCTCTTGCGACCATAATGCCATCTGCTGATTCAAGAATTTCGTCAAAATGCTTAACGCCTTCTTTTGATTCAATTTTCGCGATCACAAATGCATGAGGCGCTTTTTGCCGTATCCGTTCAATTTGTGCCGCTCGTTCCGTAAATGATAATGCGACAACCTCGAGTTGTTTTTCAACAAAATAATCCATAATATCTTCATGTTTAATATCAAATACTACCGGGATATGTCGATGATTAGGAAGCTTTCGTCTGTTTTCTAAAATAAGATCGTATTGGGTGGTATCTCCATAGGCTGTATTGATACGAATATAATCAATGCCAGCGATTACAAGTTCTTGAAAGATGTTGAAGTTAAGTGTTGCGGGACCAATCGTGGCGATAATTTTTGTGTTAATGTCTTCCATTTGTACCCCGTGCCGGATTCGAACCGGCGATTGCGTGGCTGAAAACCACGAGTCCTAGGCCGCTAGACGAACGGGGCGACATGTTTATAGGAAATATTGTAGCAAATTTTATAAAAGAAAAGAAGTGTTGTGCTTGCTTATTACGTATTAGGATGGCGATGTCACTGTTTTACTTGTTCGTTCAAGACGAGTGATCCGTTGTTCATGATTGTCAAGAATATCGTCATGTTCTGATAATCGTCCTGATTGTAAAATCTGTTCCTTGTCTGTTTTTCGGAGTTGACCGATAAGCATATACACTCGTTCAAAAAATTCTTCTTTTGTTGGCAAGTGAGATAATCGGTCATCGATATATTGTTGCAATTCCTCCTTTAATTCTACAAGGTCTTCTTTTGTGGCAAATCTTTTAAGGTCATTCTTTGTCGCGAATTTTTTAAGGTCGTCTTTTGTCGCGAATATTCCTTTTAATGCTTGAATAAGCGCTTGAATGAAATTATTGTCCATATGTTTCTACTTTACTTAAGAGCGTTGTATCATTCAATATCCATGATTTTGCAGGAAAAACATAGTATTATAAGTGAGCACTATGAATCATCCGTATCAACCATTAGCTGATCGATTGCGACCAAAGACACTTGATGAGTTCGTTGGACAAGAACATCTTGTTGGTTCAAGTGGGATTTTACTTCAAATGATCCGCACGGGACATCTTCCGTCGCTCATTTTTGGGGACCGCCCGGCGTGGGGAAAACAACACTTGCTCATCTCATTGCTCATGAAGTTGACGCGCATATTGCGTGGAAATCTGCTATCACGAGTGGGCTTCTTGATGACATTCGGGATACCATACGAGAGGCGAAACAACGATCTCAACGAACAATTCTTTTTCTTGATGAAATTCATAGATTTCATAAAGGACAACAAGACGCGTTGCTCCCCTATGTTGAACAAGGAACGATAACGCTTATTGGTGCAACAACGGAAAATCCTTCATTTGAGATACAGAACGCGTTGCTTTCTCGAGTAAAAATTTTTCTATTAAAACGACTTGAACATTATCATATGAATATTCTTATTGATCGAGCATTAAAGTTATTCAATAAAACGATAACAAAAGATGCTCAAAGAAAACTTGTTGAGTTTGCGAATGGCGATGCGAGACAATTGCTTACGATACTAGAAATCGCTATTTCTCTCGTGAAGAGCAATGAAATTACTCAAAAAATAATTTTACAAGCGCTTCAAACACCATACCTTTCATACGATAAAGCAGGCGATGAGCATTACAACACGATTTCAGCGTTTATAAAAAGCATGCGTGCGTCGGATGTTAACGCCGCGTTATACTACCTTGCTCGCATGGTTGAAGGAGGAGAAGACCCATTGTTTATCGCTCGACGGATGATTATTTTCGCTGCTGAAGATATTGGCATGGCTCAACCAACAGCACTTGTTGTGGCAAACGCCGTATTTGACGCGTGTCATAAGATTGGCTATCCTGAAGCGACCATTGTGTTGTCGTTTGGAACAATATATCTTGCAAACGAGAAAAAAGATCGAAGTTCCTATGACGCCATCATGGAGGCTATTCAGGATGTTCAACGTTATGGAAACCTTTCGATTCCTTTGTCTCTTTGTAGCGCTCCTACAGCCCTCATGAAAGAACTTGGATATGGAAAAGGTATAATATGTACACAAAGACAAGTCTCCTTCCGGAAGTGTTAAAAGATAAAAGATATTATCGTTTAAGAAATAAAAATTCCTGATAATTCGATACTTTCTTAAAAATTTAGCAAGCTATGCGTTCCGATAGGATTTATAGTATAAAATAAAAGTGATGAACAACGAATATTCTGCTGGTGGAATTGTGTTCAAACAAATAGGAAATGTATGGCATGTCTTGCTCATTCAAGATAAGCAAGGACAATGGACATTTCCAAAAGGATTGATTGACAAAGGAGAAGGAAAAGAAGAAGCAGCGCGAAGGGAAATTCGAGAAGAAACGGGGATTTCTTCTTTATCGCGAGGTATTCCATTACAAGATATAACCTATTGGTATATACGACATGGACAAAAGATTCATAAAACTGTTTCGTATTTTCTTTTTATCGCGACAGGAAATGAGCAAGTAACGCCGCAAGAAGAAGAAGGAATTTCTCAAGTTGAGTGGATTCCAATTAGTGAAGCGCTTATAATGTTGGGATATAAAGAAACCAATGAGCAGGTTTTCAAAGAAGCGCTACAACATATATGATACTTGTTTTGCATGGCGATGATATTGCAGCGTCAAGAAGTGAACTTAATCGCATAAAAGAAGATGCGAAAAGAGAAGGGAAAGAGATTATTTACATTGATGGAAAATCCATACAAGAAGACATCTACATTCAAGCACTTTCTTCTTCGTCATTGTTTGATCAAGAACGAGTGATGATCATAGAGCAATTTTTATCCTCAAAAGAAAAGAGGAAAAAAAATGCTCAAAAATATCTCGAGTTACTAAATGAATATAAAAATAGTTCGGAAATCATCCTGTGGGAAGAAAAAGAAGTATCAAAATCAATCATTCAAAGCATGCAAAAGATAGCTCAGATAAAACAGTTTAAACTTCCAACAGTTATCTTTCAATTTTTAGACGCGATTCGACCCGGGAATCAAAAACACATCTTGCAACTTTCTCATATAGTAATGAAAGAACAATCTCCTGAATTTATTGTTGCGATGACACAGAAACGAGTAAAACAATTGCTATTTATACTGTGCGGAAAAGACTATCAAGAATTACAAAGGTGGCAAAAAGCTCGATTGACAAATCAAGCGAAGCACTTTACGCTGAAACAGTTGTTGTCTTTATATGCCAATATACGAATGATAGAATATAAAAGAAACTCTGGACAATTAGTGTATACCCCAGAAGATGAATTAATGGAGGTTTTATGTACGATTTAACTATTTTTAAGGATTATGACATTCGCGGAGTGTATCCCTCTCAAATAAATGGACAGATCGCATCGGCTATAGCTCACGCGATTGTTCTTGTGTTTCGTCCATCGTCAATCGCTATTTGTCGCGACATGCGAACATCGGGAGACGAGTTATTTAAGGGATTTTCTGAAGCATTTCTCAATCTTGGCGTTGATGTCTATGACGCAGGACTTTGCGGAACAGAACTATCTTATTTTATTGCAGGGACATATGATTACGATTTGGTTCTTATGATTTCCGCGTCTCATAATCCACCCGAGTATAACGGAATAAAATTGACAAAACGAGGCGCGATTTCGGTAACATCCGATTCAGGATTATTTGATATCCGCGACGCGTTGAGCAATGCTCCACTTTCAAACGCCGAAAAGAAAGGGGCTTTGATTTCTATTGATCCATATCCAGCATGGAAAGAAAAAATTCTGTCTCTTGTTCATCTCGATAACCTGAAGCCACTCTCTGTCGTCGTTGATGCGGGAAATGGCATGGCGGGAAAACTTGTTCCAATTATTTTCAACGATCTGCCATTCAAAGTAACAGGAATGTATATGGAATTAGACGGGAGATTTCCAAATCATATTCCCAATCCGCTTATCAAAGAAAATACAGAAGAATTGAGGAAGACCGTTCTTCAATCAAACGCCGATGTCGGAATGGCGTTTGACGGAGACGCGGATCGAATGTTTTTAATTGACGACAAAGGCCGTTTTGTCAGCGGAACGATTACCACCGCCATTCTCTCAAAATATATCTTGAAACATCACCCGGGAGAAATGATTTTATATAATGTCATTTGCGGACGTGTTGTGCCAAAAGTTATCGCTGAATACGGCGGAAGATCGAGGCGAGTTCGCGTTGGACATAGTTATATTAAACAATACATGAGAGAGGAAAATGCGATTTTTGCTGGAGAACATTCTGGTCATTATTTTCATCGGGATTTCTTTTTTGCTGAAAGCGGCGTGCTAACGGCATTGATGGTTCTTTCGCTATTGTCTCAAGAAGGAAAGAAGTTATCGGAATATGTTGATGAATTAAGTATTTACCCTGACAGCGGAGAAATAAATTTTTTCGTTCCAGACGCAAACGCGATAATCGCAAGCATGAAAGAAATATTTGGAAAAACTGCGGATTCAGTTGACGAAATTGACGGCGTGAGTGTATGGTATCAAACCTATTGGTTTAATGTGAGAGCGTCAAAAACAGAACCGTTGCTTCGCCTCAACATGGAAGCAGACACAAAAGAAATTCTTGAAGAGAAACTTTCAGAAGTTATCTCAGCGATCGAAGAATTAGGCGGAAAAAGAAAGGGATAACCATTTTATGGTATTAATTGATCTGCCAGAATATAAGCAACTTCAATCTCATGTAGAAGAACTACAGAACATTCATATTCGAGATCTTTTTTTTCATGATCAAGAACGAGCAAAAACATTTACCTATCAAGCGGGAGATTTTATTGTCGATATTTCAAAGCATCGTATAACAAAGAAGACACTTGATCTTTTGTTTGCACTTGCAAAAGCAAGAGGAATCGAAACCCTTCGCGATGCGATGTTTGCTGGGGAAAAGATAAATACAACAGAGCATCGATCTGTTCTTCATATCGCTCTTCGGCATCAAGGAGAGACACCAATCACAGTCGATGGGAAAAATGTTGCAGAGGATGTTCATTCTGTTCTTGAGCGTATGCACGTATTTTCTGATCGTATTCGAAGCGAGAAAAAAATAAAATATGTAATCAATATCGGTATTGGCGGGTCTGATCTGGGACCTGTTATGGCATATGAAGCGCTGAAAGCATACGCTGATCGTAATATCGATGTTCGATTTGTGAGCAATGTAGATAGCGCGCATTTGCATGAAGCGATTCGAGAAATTCATCCACAGGAAATATTGTTTATTATTGCTTCTAAAACATTTACCACGAATGAAACGATGACAAACGCAAAAAGCGCAAGATCTTGGTTTCTTCAGTCAATGCCAGAAGAAGCGATTGCCGATCATTTTGTAGCTCTTTCTACAAATTCGGAAGAGGTTGCTCGGTTTGGAATATCGCCCGATCGCATGTTTGAATTTTGGGATTGGGTTGGAGGGAGATATTCATTGCCTTCAGCGATTGGATTATCGCTCATGATCGCGATTGGATGGAATCATTTTAAAGATTTTCTTGCTGGATATTATGATATTGATCAACATTTTAAAACAACGCCAATGGAGAGGAATGTGCCTTTGCTTTTGGGCCTTCTTGGATTTTGGTATAACAATATGTGGAATGCGCAAACATACGCGATCATTCCATATGAACAATATCTTCACCGATTTCCGGCGTATGTTCAGCAATTAGATATGGAAAGCAACGGGAAACGAGTGACAAAAGATGGATCTATAGTTTCCTATGAAACAGGACCGATTGTCTGGGGGGAGCCAGGAACAAACGCGCAACACTCCTTTTTTCAATTGCTTCATCAAGGAACAAAATTTTTTCCGGTTGATTTTATCGTTTTTGCGAAGAGCGCGTATCCTATCGGAGATCATCATGAGAAACTGGTCGCGAATTGTTTTGCGCAATCGCATGTGTTAGCGTTTGGGAAAACATCTGATGAACCACACAAAGACATACCGGGAAATCGTCCATCAACAACATTTCTTGCGACTCAATTGACGCCAAGGACGTTGGGGCAACTGATTGCCATATATGAACACAAGGTGTTCACGCAAGGCGCGCTGTGGGATATTAACTCATTTGATCAATTTGGCGTGGAGTATGGTAAAGTGATTGCGAAGAGCATTGTGCAAGATATTCTCATCGAATCTTCATCATCACGGTATGATTCCTCAACCAACCAATTACTTTCTTATTATCGAGAAATGCGATGCTCCTAATGTGTTTTGTATTCACATTTTGACTGCTTGCAAAATCTTGCCTCTTTCATCCATACTAAAAGCATATGGAGAAGTATGTGGTATGGTTTAAAGATGTAAATAAGGAAGATATCGATCTTGTCGGCGGAAAGGGAGCAAATCTTGGAGAAATGGCTCAAGCGGGATTTCCTGTACCAAATGGATTTATCGTCACTTCGCATGCGTATTATCGATTTCTTGAAGAAGATCATCTTCGAAGCAAGATTCATGATCTGTTATCTGTTCTTGATGTAAACAACACGGTCGCGTTGGAAGAAATAGCGAGAAAGATTCAAAGTTTGATTATTCATGCAAACGTTCCAAAAGATGTTGCGAAAGAAATTATCAACGCGTATTTCACTTTAAGCGGACCGTTTCGTCACGCGTTGGTTGCAGTTCGTTCATCAGCGACGGCTGAAGATTTGCCTGGCGCGTCGTTTGCCGGACAACAATCAACGTTTTTAAATGTTCAAGGCGAAGCGAACGTGGTTGACAAAGTGCGAGAAGCGTGGGCTTCTCTTTTTACGGCCCGAGCTATCTTTTATCGAGCAACCAACCGATTTGATCATTTTAAGGTGGGAATTGCCGTTCCGGTGCAAAAAATGATCGAGTCTGAAGCGTCGGGGATTATGTTTACCGTTGATCCTGTAACGAATGACAAAACAAAAATTATTATCGAAGCAATAATTGGGCTCGGAGAAATGATCGTGCAAGGAGCGGTAACGCCCGATCATTATGAAGTTGATAAAAAAACAGGAGAGATTCTAACAAAAATTGTTAAAGAACAAGAAAAGATGATGATGCAACAAGGAACAGGAAACTTGATCCGTTCGTGCAATCCCGAAGAAGCAAAACGACAAAAGCTATCCGATGAACACATAAAACAACTCGCGGATCTGGGCATCCGACTGGAACGGCATTACTATTTTCCACAGGATATTGAATGGGCGATGGAAGGAGGAAAACTCTATATTGTTCAAACACGACCTGTCACGACAATAGATCATCAGGTTTCGTCAAACGATCAGGAAATATCTCAGAAGTCTTTGCATGTCTTATTAAAAGGTGATCCGGCAAGTCCAGGTGTAGCTTCAGGAGTTGTGAAAGTGCTTCGTTCTGCGGAAGAAATCAATCGCGTGGAACAAGGGGATGTATTGGTTGCCGAACAGACAAATCCTGATTTTGTTCCTGCGATGCGAAGAGCAGTGGCGATTGTGACAGAGCGAGGCGGAAGGACCTCTCACGCGGCGATTGTTTCGCGAGAGCTTGGTATTCCCGCTGTAGTGGGAACGACAGGAGCGATGACAACATTAAAAGATGGTATGGTTATTACGGTACATGGAACCCGAGGAGAAATTTATGAAGGAAAAATTGATATGCAGACAACGAAAATTTCCATACCGAGAGAAGAACGAAAGACAGCAACAAAAGTGTATGTCAATCTTGCGGAACCAAGCAGAGCGGAATCAGTTTCCAAAATGCATGTTGATGGCGTTGGGCTCTTGCGAGCCGAGTTTATGATCGCTGATATCGGAGTTCATCCAAGGAAATTTATTGAAGAGCAAAAAGAAGATGCATTTGTCTCTGCTCTCGCGGAAAAACTAGAAGTGTTTTGCAAGGCGTTTCAGGGAAAACCGGTCGTGTATCGAGCGACAGACTTTAAGACAAACGAATATCGAGGATTAAAAGGAGGAGATGCCTTTGAACCGGAAGAGCCGAATCCTATGCTTGGATTTCGGGGAGCCGCTCGATATGTTGCCGATCCGCGCGTATTTCGCATGGAACTTGCTGCGATAAAAAAGGTCCGCAATGAATTTGGATATACGAATCTTTGGATGATGATTCCATTTGTGAGGACGCCGGAAGAATTGCGCGATGTACAACGGATTATGGAGCAGGAAGGACTGGAGCGGAGTCATGATTTTAAATTGTGGCTGATGTGCGAGATTCCCACAAATGTGATTCGTTTAGAAGATTTCATCGCTGTGGGGATTGACGGCGTTTCCATTGGATCAAATGATTTGACGATGCTCATTCTTGGGACGGATCGAGACAACAGCGAAGTGGCACATGATTTTTCTGAACGCGATCCTGCGGTCTTATGGGCGTTTGAGCGAGTGATAAAAACATGCGTTCAACATAGTATTACGGTTTCCATGTGTGGACAAGCGCCATCGGATTATCCCGATTTGGTTGAAAAACTCGTGGAATGGGGAATCACAAGCGTCTCCGTCAATCCAGACGCGATCTACCATGTCCGAGAAACGATCTTCAATGCTGAACAACGATTGGGGAAGAAGTGATTAAAATATTATTTTCGACATTACTCTTCTCTCTCTTAAGAGATCTATGATACACTGTGAATAAGAAAATTCTTGTATGAATTCCGCTATTTACGCTATTGTTGCGAGAGAAATTCTTGATTCTCGAGGAAATCCAACCATAGAAACAACCGTTGTACTGAACAGCGGATATCGAGGAACCGCAGCTGTTCCCGCGGGAGCGTCTCGCGGAAAATATGAAGCGGTAGAACTCCGAGACAACGATGAGAAACGATATAACGGCATGGGCGTGTTGAAAGCGATCTCAAATGTCATGAATATTATCGGGCCAAAACTTCGCGGGCGAGACGCGTTGAAACAACAAGAAATCGATACATTGATGCTTAAGCTTGACGGAACGGAGAATAAATCAAAGCTTGGAGCAAACGCCATTTTGAGTGTTTCTATCGCAACAGCTATTGCTGCGGCAAATTATCAACGGATGCCTTTGTATCGATACATTAACGCGGTATTTTCTTCATTCATGCAGTCGCCAATTCCGATTCAACGCATGCCGACGCCAACATTTAACTTAATCAATGGCGGCATGCACGGCGCGGGCAATTTAGATTTTCAGGAATTTCATGTG
This sequence comes from uncultured Patescibacteria group bacterium, assembly GCA_937921305.1. GTDB lineage: Bacteria > Patescibacteriota > Microgenomatia > UBA10105 > UBA927 > CAKZSU01. Next base: position 67,987 of record CAKZSU010000003.1, on the reverse strand, counting down.
CTACCAGCGAGCAATAAACCTTTTTCTCTTGCGTTAAGAATTGGCGATGAAATTTATTACGCGGTGAAACGGATGTTAGAAGATAGAAACGCCGCTCATTCTGTGGGAGACGAAGGTGGATTCACGCCAAATTTATACACAAATACAGATGCATTGGATATCCTTATAGACGCGATAAGGCGAACACCATATCGATTGACAGTTGATGTGTTTCTTGGCCTTGATATCGCCGCATCGCACTTCAAAACCTCTCGCGGATATGAAATAAAAGATCGATCCGGACCATTTTCTTCGAAAGAATTCATAGAATTTTTGAAAGATATTCATGAAAAATATCGGTTATTATTGCTCGAAGATCCATTTGATGAAGACGATTGGCAATCGTGGAAAGAGATAACGAATTTATTAAAGGACGAAGTTTTTATTATTGGAGACGATCTTCTTGCGACGAATCCAAACAGACTGCAAAAAGCAATTGAGGAACAAGCATGCTCCGCGATTCTTCTGAAACCAAACCAAATTGGATCATTGACAGAATTTTTACAAGTCGTCGCCATCGCAAAAAAACATGGAATTACCTGCATTACTTCGCATAGAAGCGGCGAGACGAATGATAGTTATATCGCGGATATTGCGGTAGGGATTCAATCAGAATATGTGAAATTTGGCGCGCCTGCTCGCGGGGAACGCGTCGCAAAGTATAATAGACTCCTTTTGATTGAACAAGACATGCTACGGAAGCAATAATCTATGAAACATCCCGTTGTATTGCTTGTCCTTGACGGATGGGGAATCGCTCCGCCTGGCCCAGGTAACGCGATTTCTCTTGCAAATCTCAAATACATGCCAAAATATAAAGCAAGCTATCCTCACACGCAGCTTATCGCATCAGGGGAAGGTGTGGGATTACCAGCTGGAGAAGATGGCAATACAGAAACAGGTCATATTAACCTCGGGGCTGGAAGAATTGTTTATCAAGATCTTCCAAGAATTAACATGTCAATTGCTGATGAATCGTTTGAAAAAAATGAAGCGTTTATTGGCGCATTTAAGTATGCAGAAACACATGGAACAAATATTCATATTATGGGATTGTTAAGTGATGGAATGGTGCACTCAAGTCGAGAACATTTATATGCATTATTAAAAACCGCAAAGCAATTTAATCATTACAACCGTGTATATCTTCACATCTTTACCGATGGAAGAGATAGTCCTCCAAATTCAGCGATTCGGTTTCTTCGAGAATTGCGGGAGAGAATGGCGGAATTCCAAGTGGGAACAATTGCCACAATCATGGGAAGATATTACGCGATGGATCGAGATAGACGATGGGAACGAACAGAAAAAGCATATGATGCATTAACCTCTTTTATATCAAATCAAGCAAAAAGCCCTGAAGACGTAATAGAACGAGCGTATCAAAAAGGGATTACCGATGAATTTATAGAACCGACGATTATTCAAGATGAACAAGGGAATCCATATCCTCGCATTTCTCACAATGATGCAGTGATATTTTTTAATTTTCGTATTGATAGACCAAGACAGTTAACGAAGGCATTTGTCTTGGATAACTTTGAAACGCATACGTCAAAAGCGTTTGATCCATATACGGTTAATTATTATCATAAACACATTATTGAAGAAGACACACGATTAAAACCGTTTAAAAGAAAAATTGTTTTAAAAGAACTTTTCTTCGTCACAATGACCGAATATGAACGCGATCTTCCTGTTGTTGTCGCATATCCGCCATTATCGATCAAATCGCCATTAGGAAGAGTCATCGCCGATGCCGGTCTTCGTCAGCTTCGCATGGCGGAAACAGAAAAAGAGCGATTCGTCACCTATTACTTTAATGGAATGCGAGAAGATCCGATGCCAGGAGAAGATCGCCTTATTGTTCCATCGGCAAAAGTTGCTACCTATGATCTAAAACCGGAAATGTCCGCGTATGAAATTACCGAAAAATTATTAGATCGGCTAAAACTTGGCGTGTATTCGTTTATTCTTGCAAATTTCGCGAACGCGGATATGGTTGGACACACGGGAAATATTTCTGCCGCGATTAAAGCGTGTCACGTTATTGATGAATGCGTTGGAAAAATCGTTCTAGCGGTGCTTTCACATAACGGAACATGCGTTATTACCGCAGACCATGGGAATGTAGAAGAAATGCTTGGTCCAGATGGAGAAATGGATACCGAACATTCCACCTATCCCGTGCCATTTATTGTGATAAGTAATGCGTTGCAAGGAAAAGCGATAACGCTTCCAAGCGGAAAACTTGGCGATGTTGCTCCAACGATTTTGCATATCATGGGTATTCCAACGCCACCGGTCATGACAGGGAAAAATCTTCTTGCCGATGTGCTATGAATATTGACTCGATATTTTCACCAAAAAGCGTCGCGCTCATCGGGGCGTCGAGAGATGAACGGAGTGTTGGATTTAGTATATTTAAAAATCTCGTCACTTCTTCATACACGGGAAATATATTTGGCGTCAATCCTCGAGCCGATACTTTATTGGAAAAAAAAATCTTCCATGATGTTCGTGAGTTGCCAGAAATCCCAGAGCTCGCGATTATCGCTATTCCTTCGCCATTCGTTGTGGAACAAGTCCGTTTGCTGGCAACCATCGGCGTTCGATCAATCATTATTGTATCCGCTGGATTCAAAGAAACGGGAACAGAAGGAAAATATCGTGAACAAGAAATCGTGAACATCTGCACAAAATATCACATATCCCTTGTTGGACCAAACTGTCTTGGCGTGGTAAATCCGCATAGTGGATTAAACGCGTCGTTTGAAACCGTCATACCTCGCGCTGGCACTCTTGCGTTTGTTTCTCAGAGCGGCGCGCTCATCAGTTCGCTATTAGATATTGCGACAAAGCGAGAATTAGGTTTTTCAAAAGTGATCAGCGTGGGAAATAAAGCGATGATCGGCGAACACGAATTGCTTCCATACCTTTTCTCCGATCCATTTACCAAAGTAATTTTATTATATGCAGAATCACTTACAGACGCGAAAAGACTAATTCATCTTGTGCGAACAAACAATGCATCCGAACATCCAAAACCGATTATTCTCTTAAAAGCTGGGGTTACTTCCGCTGGTCAACGCGCGTCATCGTCTCACACTGGATCGCTTGCTGGATCTGATGTCGCATATCAAGCCCTTGTAGAACAAGCCGGAATTATCCGTGTAAAAACGATGAATGAAATGCTTTCTGCCGCTGCTGTTTTTGCAACAGGAAGACTGCCAAAAAGTAGAAATATCGCAATAGTCACGAATGCCGGCGGACCCGGCATTATCGCGACAGACGAAGCTGATCGGATAGGATTAACACTCGCGAATCTCGGAGAAAAAACGCAAGAGTCATTGCAAACAATTCTTCCAAAAGGAGCGCACATTGAAAATCCCACAGATATTCTTGGGGACGCTATGTCCGATCGATATGAACAGACGTTGCAAGCGATTGTTAAAGACGACGCAGTAGAAAGCGTTGTTACAATCGTGACGCCGCAAAGCATGACAGATATTCCACAAACCGCGGAAGCGATTGTCCGTGTGAAAGAATCCACAAATAAACTTATTGCAGCGAGTTTTATTGGTGAACCGTTGGTAAAACCTGGAATCGATATCCTTGCCGCGCATGATGTTCCACACGCGCAGTTTCCAGAAGACGCGATTCAAGCTGTAGGACACGCTGTTCATTTTTACGAGATAACAAAAAAAACCTATGGATCGCATCATCTTCCTTCAATAGATATTCCAAACGATGTTTTTTCTCTCATTGCTTCACTTCAGGACCATCGCGTTCATCTTGTGAATCTTGAAACGACATGGTCGATCCTTCAACAATGCGGATTTCCCATGGTAACAAGCAAACTTGCGCAATCCCGAGAGGAAGCTGAGGCGATCGCGAAGATGTTTCATGGAAGAGTCGCGATGAAAATTGTGTCTCCGGATATTTCGCATAAAACAGACTTTGGCGGTGTTCGATTGAATGTTCATCAAGAAGATGTCGGTAGGGTATTTGAAGAGATCCTCGAAGCGGCTCGCTTCAACGCACCAAACGCAAAAACGCATGGCATCCTGATTAGTGAAATGATTGAAGATGAAGGAGAAGAATTAATCCTCGGGATACAACGAGAGCAACATCTTGGAACAATGATGATGCTTGGAGCTGGGGGAATATATGTTGAATTGTTACGGGATGTCGTGTTTCGATTTATTCCATTAACCGATCAGGATATTGATGAAATGATTGAATCACTTAGAATAAAACCATTATTATACGGATTTCGAGGAAGTCGAAAGAAAGATCTGAATGTTTTACGAGATATCATCATTAAACTTTCTTATCTCGCACTTCAAATTCCAGCAATAGAATCGATCGATATCAATCCATTTTTATTAAGAGAAGATGGAAAAGGAGGTGTTATATTAGATGCAAGGATTGTTTTAGAATCAATAACATGACTTTGTCATAATTCATGGATTCTGTCTTTTCTAATATATAACGCTGCTGATTCTTCTTCTTTTTCTTCTTCATTCGCATAAAATGCGATTATACATGATTCATATAATCAAAAAGCATCTGTTCCTTTTCTTGTGGATATTCTCTTGTAATAACAATAAATCGCGTTCGTTTCTTTTCTAACTCAGCAATCATTTCATCATAATAATCAAACATTTCTACGTGCTCATGCCATACATATTTAATAACAGGAAGAGTCTCGCTTAAATTGTATATTTCACCATAAATTCCCCACACAAGGACTTCTTCCTTCGGTTCAGCGAGGCGCTTCAATGTTTCAGAAATCGCGTAATTTCTTAACACAAATGGAGAAAATGTCCTGTAATATTCTTCTTTGGAAAGTTTTCCTGTTAAATAATCATACGCCCGAATATAATAGTCTATCGTATTACTTGGATATCGGACAGAATAAACAAAATGACCAAATATAAAAAATATTATTGGAAGAAATGCAAATATCCACTCTTCTCGTTTGTTTGAAGATAATATGTATCCCACAGTGAGAAGCAATCCAGGAACAGCGATTAATGTATAGTGAAGACCAATAATATTCATGACATATGATCCTGAGATAGCCCACGCAGTCCAGAGAATTAACATAATAAGATTATTTGACAGCTTATCTCGAAATGCATAAATAATTCCTGAAAGGAATAGAGCAGAAGAAAACTTAAATAGGAATGATGTGAAAAAGGGAATATGGATATTATTATTGCTTAGTGATAATGTTATGCGAGTTAACTCAGCAATATTGGAAAGATTCGCTCCTTCAACTACCGCTGATAAGAAAAATATAAAAACTGAAATAACAAATCCTAGTATTTGATAAAAAATGGCACGAATTATGAAGAAGAAAGAGTATTTTTCTTTGTTTAAAAGAATGCTAGTAATTATTCCTATAGCGATCGCATAAAATATTGCCGTTATCTTTATCAAGAATCCAATACCAAGAAAATACCCAATCAGAAATTGATACATGAACAATCGAGATTGTTTTTGAATGGCGTAAAAGAGAAATAATAAAGACATTAATCCAAATGGAAGATAATATAATTCATTCATAGAATGGTTTCCTTCTAAAAATGGTGTTGAAGTAAAAATGACAAATCCCGATGTAATCACAAAAGAGATAATGAATGACGGTAAAAGAGTTTGAGTAATGCTCCAAAATAAGAGTATCGAAATGATATTAAACGCAAATGTCGCATATTGGAAAATCTCGTGATTTCCTGCAATGCCAGCGATAATATACGCAAGTCCGGGACGAGCAATAGCAATATCATCAATGTCTCTAAAAAGAGTTTTTCCTTGAAGCATTGATCTCCCTACTGTTATAAAAAAGTTTGGATCATCTTTGTGCGCTGGTTCGAGAAACGTTGGAATTCTCAAAAGGAGGTGAAGCAAGAGTAAAAACACAAGCAATAGAGCGTATCGTTCAGCAATAAAAAATTTTTTTATTCTTTGGGAGAATGTCATAGCTTTATTGTTTCATCGAAGTATGAATTATTCAATGACGCAAAGAGAACAAAATCACCAACTCTCCCTTAAACTCTCTCTCAAGAAATGAAGAAATTGTTCCTTGAAGCACTTCTTCATGACATTTTGTCAACTCTCGAGCAATGACAATATCGATATCTCCAAGAACTTGTTGTATATCAAGAAGCGTTTGACGGATTTTATGAGGAGCGCAATAGAGAATGTATGTAGAAGAAATGTGCACATATGTTTGCAATCGTTTGATTCGGGCGGATGATGATTCAGGAAGAAATCCGAGATAAGTGAATGTATGACATGGTAATCCAGAAAGAATAAGCGCGGTGATTGCCGCCGTTGGCCCAGGAATCGCGGTCACCTGAATCGATCGTTTTCTTGCTTCGTTTACAAGACGAAATCCCGGGTCATTGATAAGCGGTGTTCCACTGTCTGACACAAGCGCGATATGTTTGCCTTCTTCAAGCTGTTCGATAATTTCAGGAAGTTTCTGTTCTTCAATTTGATCGTAAAAAGGGATAAACCGGTGATCTTGATTAGGAGCGAAGCTCGGATACCGCTCGTGAAGCTCTTTTAATAACATGCCTGTTCTTCTTGTATCCTCGCAAAGGATAGCATCTACAGACCAAAGTGTCTTGATTGCTCGAAGAGATATATCGTCAATATTGCCGATCGGCGTCGAGACAAGATACAAGATACCGCTCATGAAACCATTGTATCACGATCTATTAGTGCGAATATCTGCGAAGAAGCCCGACGCATACACCTTGAATTTTAACTTGTGTCACATAAATCGGAGACATTTCGCTATTCGACGGCATCAAACGAATACGATCTTTTTCAAAGTAGATCCGCTTCAATGTCGCAAGTCCATTGGGAAGAAGCGCGACGACAATATCACCATCTTTTGCATCCTCCTGATATTGAATAACCACATAATCGCCGTCCAAAATCCCATCTTCGATCATCGATGTTCCTTTGACTTTCAAAATATATCCTGTTTTGTTTGGCGGAATCATGCCAGGAGGAACAGCAAGATATTCATTGGGATCAGTGTACGGCTCCAATGGTTTTCCAGCGGCAATGAATCCCATGATTGGGAGTTGTGGAGCGGAGGCGTTTGTATCGTTGCGATAATTCTCACGCACAACCTCCAATCCGCGAGACGCGCCGTCTAATTTTTTTATTAACCCCTTTTGTCGGAGTCGTTCAATATGTTCATGAACAGTCGCCGCAGAACTCATACCACACGCATCCCCAATTTCGCGAAGTGTCGGCGCGAATCCGTATCTATCAATAAATTGCATGATATAATCAAGAATCATGCGTTCTTTATCATAGAGAATTGGTGGCATAAAAATAAACAAAATAGATTATAAATAATAGTATTTTGAAATATACCCTAACATATATATACGGATATTTTTACCGAAAACTCAAGTAGATAGATCTATGTCATTTCATATCAAATCATCATACACACCATCAGGAGATCAACCAGAAGCGATTCAAAAATTGACAGAAAATCTTCAAAAAGGCGTAAAAGAACAAATTTTACTTGGCGTGACCGGATCAGGGAAGACATATACCCTTGCAAATGTGATTGAACGAATCCAAAAACCAACGTTAATTATCTCTCACAACAAAACGCTTGCCGCGCAGCTGTATCAAGAATTTCGAGACTTTTTTCCTGATAACGCAGTTTCCTATTTTGTTTCGTACTACGATTACTATCAGCCGGAAGCGTATGTTCCACAAACCGACACCTACATAGAAAAAGAAACTGAAATTAATGAAGATATTGATAAACTTCGTCTTGCCGCAACAACGAATCTTCTAACCCGAAAAGACACGATTATCGTTGCCTCTGTGTCGTGTATCTACAACATTGGATCGCCGAAGGAGTATGGTCATTTTGTTCTTGAATTAAAGCCCGGCATGCCGGTTTCACGAGACGCCATCTTTGATCGGTTAGTGCAACTGCAATACGAACGGTCTGATTACGGATTTCATCGAGGGACATTTCGCGTGCGAGGCGATGTGATTGATATTTTTCCAGCATATGAAGATACATCGATTCGCATTATTGTGACAACCAATAAAGTAGAACGGCTATATCGAATTGATCCTGCTACCGGCGCTCACATGGAAGAGCTTAACGGAACCATTGTTTATCCGGCAAAACACTATATGACTGATCCAACAAAACATGAAGAAGTATTTAAGGAAATTCTTCGCGATCTTGATCAACAAGTCGCGTATTTCAAGTCGCAAGGAAAAACGATTGAAGCGTATCGCATTAAACAACGGGTAGAGCATGACATTGAGATGATTCGAGAAATGGGCTATGTGAACGGCATTGAAAATTATTCGCGATATTTTGACGGCAGAAAGCCCGGCGACCCCCCGTACAGCTTATTTGATTATTTTCAAGAAGCATGTGGTGGCGATGATTGGCTCCTTGTCATCGATGAATCGCATATTACGATTCCGCAAATTCGAGGCATGTACAACGGGGATCGAGCGAGAAAACAAACGCTTATTGACTTTGGTTTTCGTCTTCCATCGGCGCTTGATAACCGTCCATTGCGGTTTGATGAATTTCTTCGACGGATGCCAAAAACGATTTATGTCTCCGCAACGCCGGATGATTGGGAAATAGAACGATCGAAACCGCACATTGTGGAACAACTCATTCGCCCGACAGGACTATTGGATCCGGAAGTAGATGTTCGTCCAACCGATGGACAAATTACCGATCTTTTAAATGAAATCAAAATTCGAATTGAAAAAAAACAACGCGTTCTTGTGTTAACCTTAACAAAACGAATGGCAGAGGACCTTGCAAAGTTTATCACTGAGCAGGGAATACGCGTCCAATACCTCCATTCAGATGTAGATACACTCGATCGAACCGAAATTCTTTCAGATTTTCGGACAGGAACATACGATGTGATCGTGGGCATTAATCTTTTACGAGAAGGACTTGATCTCCCTGAGGTTTCCCTTGTTGCAATTTTAGATGCAGACAAAGAAGGATTTTTACGAAGTCGAACAAGTTTAATTCAAATCATGGGAAGAGCAGCAAGACACAACGAAGGAAAAGTTATTTTATACGCGGACACCATTACCGATTCCATGCAAGCGGCGATTGAAGAAGTGAAGCGAAGAAGATCCTATCAAATGGCGTACAATCAAAAACACAACATTACTCCACAAACGATTCAAAAACCTATACGAGAAAAATTGATAGAACGGACAGAAAAGCAAGACCAGAGAATCAATTCGTTGCTTGAAGTTCGAGATAAAGCGTTTGAAGGCATGACGCCGCAAGATCGGGCCGCATATAAAAAACAATTGCAACGAGCGATGAAAGAAGCGGCGAAAAATCTCAATTTCGAACTCGCCGCGAGAATACGAGATATGATCCAGTCGCTGGATACGATACAATAAAAAAAACAAAAGGAGGAACATCATATGAATACGCCAGTCTATGTATGTAAAGGAAGTTGTCACGCAAAGGTATCAGAAGAACAATACAACAATGGACTCACACGATGTGGAGCAATTGATTGTACGGAAAAAAATCAACCTTTCACAAAAATGTATGAATTCGTTGAATGCTATGAACTCTTAGAAGAAGATGTTCCACACAATCATTAAGAGGCAGTTATTCGATCATTCGGATAACGCCATCCGGGCTTCGTTTGCGATCTAGCGCGTCTTGTTCCTCTTGAAAAAGAAGTGTTGATTCGTTTATCTCAAGATACGTTGCCGCTGACCGCAACAGGTGTACCCATGACGATTTGTTGACAAACAAAAGTCCGTCAGCGTCTAATGTTCCCCCATGATTGATAAAGCCATGATAAGCGATTGATCGTTTCCCAAACCATCCGCTTAACGCGCCGGCGATAGGCTCCGGACGCGTATGGGTTACAAGTTCTATATGTTCAATGTGAGATAGAATAAGATGATCTCGAACCAACGATCCGGCAAGAAACGATTCTTCTTCTTGGCTTCTCGGATTGCGAAATCTTCCAGGTTCAAGAAGATACACAATCGCATGCGGAATCTGTTTTTCTCGCAATCGCCGCGACGCTTTCAAAACTTCAATGAGTTGATATGAACCAATCGCGATAAAGAGAAGAGACGAGCGTTCTGGTTTGTATTCGCTCCATGAAACGCGGATACCGCCATTCTTCATCAGTTCTTCAGCTTCTTGTCTTGAAAAAAGATCATAAGTTGGTCGTTTTGACGCAACAATCGTCCATAGTTGCCCGTATGTTTTATAGACTTCGTGTATCACAATCGACGCGGTATTATAATCCGCCGGAAACACAACGCGGGAAACAAACGACATTTCGCCAAACATAGATTCTGCCATAGATGGGTCTTGGTGAGACTGTTCATTTTTTCCGTTTTCCCACACATGCGAAGAAAGAATAATAGGAACAGACAACCACTGCGGTCCTTGGTTTGTTTCCTTAAGATGTTGGGAAAAGATAACTTCTTGTCTTGCTTGACCAAAAATTTTTGAGGCAAACGCTTCGTACGTTGCGATAAGATTGATGCCTCCTTTGTTGCCAAACGCAGCTCCAGCAATCGCTTCTTCATTCAAAACAGTAATAACGCCTCCCGATGTTGATTCAATATTTCCTCCCTCGGGAGACTCCGCGCGGAATTTGAGATACTCCAATGTTTCAAGCATTTTATTGGATCGAATTTCATCCGGATTCCCCACTCGAGGACGAAGATGAGGATTTGCTTTCAAGATATTTACAAATCCTTTATCAATCGCTTCCATCGGAGAATGCTTGGATGCCGAAGAAAGATTGAATCGATCATCCGACACTGGATAACAAAACGGTTCTGGATGATGACGAAGCGACACGGTTCTATTCGAGATAGGATGATCTTTTTCTTTTATTCGTCCTTGTTCTTGATGATTATTAAAGATGGTAATAGCAAGAAACAACTGAGACATCGGCACCCATAATCGGCGCGCGTGATAATTAAACCGTTCGCGAGCTAGTTCATCACGATACGGATTTCCGCCAAGCGGAAGATTATGCGCGTCGTTTGTTCCTTCTCCATAAAATCCCGCGCCTTTTGGAGCAACCGCAACGCCGTAGGGAAGAAGGATAGGATATTCCCGCGGCCCATCAATCGCTTTCATATATCGTCGCAACCGCGTTTCCATTTCCAACATCGCCCAAATAAACGCGGCTGGATCTCTTCCATCGAAGATGATTGGATAGAAATGATGCAATTTCAGATACTTTGCAAACCACTCCGGTCCTCCTGTTTGATCAACCGTTGATCGTTGATCAATCCGTCTTCCATTAAAGATCATAATTGGCAAAACAAGACCTGAATCTTCCGCTCTCCAGAAACGAGGCGCCCAGTCGCCTCCTCGTTGTTCTTCCCATGCGCCATCGCTTAAAAAGACGACAAGTTCTTCATCGGGAAGCGGAATATGGACATATTGAACTGAAACAAAGCCAAGATATCCACCTTCAATAAATCCGCCGCCGGTAAAATGATTAACATGGCTTCCGCGAGGAGAATCTTGTTTTCCGTATTGATTAAGTCGATATGAATAAAAATCTTGAACAAATCGCGTCAGTCCTTCGTCAGAAATGGTATATCGTTCGCTATGCGCCGGCTTCATGTTGCCAACAAGAAGATTCACCGCGTCTATCGCCGCCACCGCGTGCCCTTGCTCCATTGTCCATGCTTTTGTTTTTCCCAACAACGCGTTGACCGCCAAATACGCAACATACCCCGGCACAACATTTAACGATCCGCCGATATGTCCTTCTGGTTCTTCCTTAAAGTCTTCTTGTTTTAACATTCTGCCATCAAGATATACCCGTTTCGCATACGTAGAATGAACAACAAGCCACATCGCCGCGCTTGCGATGAGATCTGCCGCGTGCAGTATTTCATATGGATCGACATTTGACGCGAGAAGATTTTGTTTTTTCAACGCGGCGATCATCGCATTAACCATCCGTTTTGTTGCGGAAGTGTGACGAATGACACCATATCCTTGCTTCCATCGTTTCTCAGGCGTGTTAGACGATGCGTAGATCATAGATAGTATCTATTGTTTCATATAAAGATGATAGAAAACAAGATAGACAACATGCTGTTAATAATCTTTTTCCAGTAAATTCGTTATATCATTCGTTTTTCTTATGTCATACTGAATTTACTTCAGCATCTTATAGAGATTGAAAAAAAGAGAGTCTTTCTTTGAGGCTCTCCAGATCCTGAACCAAATTTAGGATAACAGAAGCTGAGTTCGGGATGACAATGTAAAAAACAAAAAGGTAAGAGGCCATGATTTATGCTATACTACCTCCTGCCACGGAGAACTATCGGTGGTCTTTTCGTATGGATAGACTTATTGTCAAAGGTGCTCGACAGCATAATCTCAAAAACATCACGATAGAACTTCCCAAAAACAAACTGATCGTGTTTACCGGATTGTCAGGATCAGGCAAATCATCCCTGGCGTTTGACACAATTTACGCCGAAGGTCAACGACGATACGTGGAGTCTCTTTCTTCATATGCTCGCCAATTCCTTGGCGTTATGGATAAACCAGATGTAGATAGTATCGAAGGGCTTTCTCCAGCGATTTCGATTGATCAAAAATCCACATCGCACAATCCTCGCTCAACCGTCGGAACTGTAACGGAAATTTATGATTATCTTCGTCTTTTGTTCGCAAGAATCGGTCACCCGCATTGTCCAATATGCGGAAGAGAAATCAGCAAGCAATCTCCCCAACAAATTGTTCAAAAAATTCTCGAATTTATTATCCAGGGCATGGCAGAAACACGAAGCAAAATGTTTCGTTTCCTCATTCTTTCTCCGGTGGTTCGCGACAGAAAAGGAGAATTTACATCCTTGTTTGATAATCTTCGTGCCAAAGGATACCGCCAAGTTCGCGTTGACGGAACAATCATCGATCTTTTTGATGAAGATATCATGCTTCTAAAAAACAACAAACACAGCATCGATGTGGTAATTGACCGAATCAGCGTGGATGGATCAATCGCGAAAGTTATTAAACAGCCGAATCATGACGAAGCGGCATTTTCCTCGTTTCGAGGAAGGATCGCCGACGCGGTTGAGCAAGCTGTCAATTTATCCGAAGGATTGGTGATCATGGCGGAGATTCACGACGCGGGATTTGATATCCCGGTGAAACCAAAAAACTTGAAAGATCATATTTTTTCCGAGCGATTTTCTTGTCCAATTGATAACATTTCCATTTCAGAGATCGAACCTCGAACCTTCTCCTTTAACTCCCCTCATGGCGCGTGTCCTACCTGTAGCGGTATTGGATATGTCCTCAATGTCGATCCATCACTCGTTATTAATCCAGAATTGTCCATTTCCGAAGGAGGCATTTTGCCATTTGCAAAGATGTTTTTTCACGATACATGGTTTTCTCGCATCGTGCTCACTGTCGCGAAAAAAATCTGCATAGATCCAAGAAAACCGCTCAAGTATATAACAGAGAAACAACGAGAGCTATTGCTCTACGGCACCGGCGACGAACTACACCGCGTTCCGGGCACCAACAAACAAGGAGAAATGACAACGATTGTGGAGCCATTCATCGGCATCGTTGGGGAGTTAAAACGACGATATGCTGAATCTGAATCAGAATACATGAGAAGCGAAATCGAAAAATACATGCGCAACGAAGTGTGCGGAACATGTCATGGTAGGCGATTAAAACAAGAAGCGCTAACCATCACAATCAACGGAGAATCAATCGCCGATGTGACAGAAAAATCTATTCAACAGGCTCTTTCGTGGATTGATCATCTCGAATCGAAAAAAGAAGAACTATTATCCGAACAAGAAATGATGATCGCGCGTCCAATACTCAAAGAAATCAAAGCGAGACTTCAGTTTTTGGTATCAGTCGGCTTGGACTACTTAACATTGTCTCGGACCGCGACGACGCTTTCCGGAGGAGAAGCGCAACGAATCCGTCTTGCGTCTCAAATCGGCTCTGGACTTTCCGGCGTTTTATATGTGCTCGACGAACCATCGATTGGGCTTCACCAACGAGACAATTATCGCTTGATTGAAACATTGAAAAAACTTCGAGATTTAGGAAATACCGTGTTGGTCGTAGAGCACGATCGAGACACGATGGAGGCTTCGGATATTCTTGTTGACATTGGACCAGGAGCAGGAGCGAAGGGAGGAACAATTGTGTCAATGGGAACACTGCAGGAGGTGTTAAAGAATCCTCGTTCTGTCACCGCACCATATCTTTTGGGAAAAAAAACAATCAATCGACCAAGAAAACGAAAAGTCTTGGAATCAGAAGAACAACAGCGCGTCCTTCGTCTTGTCGGCGCGTCGGAAAACAATCTAAAACATGTGACTGTCGAGTTTCCACTGGGAACATTTATCTGCGTCACCGGAGTCTCTGGATCGGGAAAATCAACGCTTGTGGTCGAAACATTGTACCCAGCGCTTCAGAGCAAACTCAATTCGCTTTCCAAAGCGACACCGGGGAAATACGACGCGATTGAAGGCATAGAATATATCGATAAAGTTATTTTGATTGATCAGTCCCCGATCGGAAGAACGCCTCGAAGCAATCCGGCAACATATATCGGCATATTTTCCTTCATCCGTGATTTATTTAGCAATCTTCCCGAAGCGAAGCTTCGAGGGTATAAACCTGGTCGTTTCTCCTTTAATGTGAAAGGCGGACGATGTGAAGCGTGTGAAGGAGAGGGGCAGAAAAAAATCGAAATGCAGTTTCTATCGGATATTTATATCACCTGCGAAGTTTGCCATGGAACACGATACAATCAGGAAACATTGGAAGTCCTTTATCATGGAAAAAACATCGCGCAAGTCCTCGATATGACCGTGTCAGAGGCGATAGAATTTTTTGCCCATCATCCTGCGTTACGAGAAAAATTGTCCACGATAGAAGAAGTCGGCCTTGGATATATTCATCTTGGTCAGCCGGCTCCGACGCTTTCCGGAGGAGAAGCGCAACGGGTCAAACTTGCGGCGGAATTATCTCGCCGATCGACAGGAAAAACTGTGTATATTCTTGACGAACCAACAACAGGATTGCACTTTGCCGATTTAGAAAAATTGCTGTCTGTGTTGCATAAACTAACAGAAAGAGGAAACACGGTAATTGTGATTGAGCACAATCTTGATATTATTAAAAATGCCGATTGGATTATCGATCTTGGACTAGAAGGGGGAGACGCAGGCGGAGAAATCGTTGCTATTGGAACGCCAGAAGATGTTGCAAATCATCCTCAATCTTATACAGGACATTTCTTGAAGCGGTGTCTATAAATATATGCAAAAGTATATGCAAAAGGAGATCGGAAGAGCGATAAAACCGCTTACTATTCCGATCTCCTTGCTCACGAGGTTACTTCCATCTACCCATTCCCATGCCTCCTCGTCCATACGGCATAACCCACTCAGGGGGAATATTGTTCGTTTTTGCCCACGCTTCAAATTCTGCTCGCGTCTTTTGTCTTTCATTTCTTCGTTCTTCCGGTGTCATCTTCATCCACGCCTCTCTATTTTTCTCTCGATTCGCTTGCATATCTTTATGCTTCGCGAGGATGAGATTCTTCTGGGCATCTGTTAATTTGCCATCTTTTACCGCTTGCGTCAGTCGTTCTTCCAATTGCTTTTGCATCTCGGCTTGTCGTTCTTTTCTTATATCGTCAAACACCGATTGAACGCTTGATTTTTGCAATCCGAACTTCTGCGCAATCCGTTGGACAACGGTATCATGCGACGTAGCTCCATAGCCATAGGCGTACGCATGAGACACAGGGAGCAGCGCAGAAAGACTAATCGCTACGGCAATAATGTGTGATGTTTTCATTCGTTCTCACCTCCTTTTCTACCTTGTACGATACGATGCGTAGCTGAAAAATACCTGAAGAATTATGAAGTTATCGGCAATGAAACAACGAATGTCGATCCGTTTCCTTCTTCGCTTATCACCCGTATCCGACCGTGATGAAGATCGACAATACGTTTTGCGATAGAAAGACCAAGCCCAAAACTTTCCGATTCGCTTGATCGCGACGCGTCTCCTCGACAAAACCGACGAAAAATTCGCTCATGCTCAGATTTTGGAATGCCGGGACCAGTATCTATAACAGAAACATCCACCGATCGAAGAGATCGCTTCATAACGACGCGGATAATCGCAGAAGAAGGGGAATATTTTATAGCGTTGTCAATAAGAATGCCAAATAATTCCTCAAGACGCTCTCGATCTCCCATAATGAACGCTTCACTGAGTTGATTTTCCAATATGATTCCTTTTGCTTTTGCCAATGGATTCATATTGTGAATGCTTGCGCGCACAACATCCTGAAGATCGACACGAGCATGAGCTTCATGATAATCCGAATCAAGTTTCGATTGAGAAAGAAGACGTTGAATAAGCCGTTGCATGCGATTCGTTTGCTCAAGGCTTTGATCAATCACACGATTTGCTTCCTCAATGGTTTTCTTTTTATCTCGTTGATATACCTCAAGCGTCGTTTTCAATGCAGTGATCGGCGTTTTTAATTCATGAGACGCGTCGGAGATGAATTGTTTTTGTTCTTCCATCATATCTTGAATCGGACGCAATGTTTTTCCAGCCAAAACATACCCGCCAACGCTTGAAATCAACA
Organism: uncultured Patescibacteria group bacterium; assembly: GCA_937921305.1. GTDB lineage: Bacteria > Patescibacteriota > Microgenomatia > UBA10105 > UBA927 > CAKZSU01. The sequence goes on along the minus strand of CAKZSU010000003.1, from coordinate 51,230 downwards.
AAATGACACCATTTAAGCCAATCAATTGAAATGCAAGACGATCTTTCATATCGCGAATAATTTCTGGATCTTGAAATGGGAGAAGACGACGAGAAGACGGATCGTCAGGAATAGGCAAGCCTAGATCCATCCATCGGCGAATTCGTCGCGCGTGCATTCGCTCGACACGATCTAATTCTCTGCTTGACATATGAAACAACGCGACGCTAAATAGCGCACTAACAATCACGATCACGATCGTGTACCAAAACGTAAGCGTTATCCGCGCATTTTTGAACATATTTTATATCCAAACCCTCGAACAGTATGGATGATCGGTTCAGGAAATGGATCGTCAATTTTTTTTCTCAAATTTTTTATCACCGCTTCCACGGTATTCGGCAAGATGTCCGCGTCAAAACTCCAGACATGCTCGATCAGTTGATCTTTTGTCACTATGCTCGGCGAATGGATTGCAAGGTATTTTAGAACCGCGTATTCTTTTTGCGTCAACGGAATGCTCTGTCCAGCTCGAGAGACGGCATATGACACTGTGTCCATAACGAAATCCGCAATCACGATGCGATCTGGTATCATTGTTTTTGGTCTTCTTGTCAATGCGCGGACGCGAGCAACTAACTCGTCAAATGAAAACGGCTTTGGGAGATAGTCGTCAGCGCCGGCGTTCAATCCTTCGACCTTTTCATATGTTTGTCCTTTCGCAGTAAGCATGAGAATGGGAACGGTATTCTGTTCGTTTCGAAGCATATGACAAAGAGAAAGTCCGTCTATCTTTGGAATCATACGATCAAGAATAATACAATCAAACGATTCTGAAGAGGCAAGATCATATCCTTTTTCCCCATCATGTACAATGTCAACCGCAAATCCTTTTTCTTGCTCTAATCCCTTTTTAATCGCTTGAGCGATCACCACGTCGTCTTCAACAACAAGAATTCTCATATGTTTTAGTATAAATCAACCAGCTGAATACTTCCTGAAAATGACTGCTCCAAGCTATTCATGAAAAAAGCATTTTATAATACCTACATATGCATCTTCAAACTCTTTTTGGCAGATATGTTTTAGCAATCATACTGTCGATTGCTGCAATCTTTGGATTTCCTCAACACATTATGGCAGAAGACTTTGTTGTCAACTACGATATCTCATATCGGATTACAAACGAAGGAACGACATTTGTCACGCAACGCGTGTCGCTCATCAATAAACGAACCAATCTTTACGCAAAAGAATACGCTATTCGGATAGACAGCAATAAAATCAAAAACATCTCCGCGTCTGACGGAAAAGGACCGATTGTTCCATCAGTGATACGAGAAAATGAAAAAACGGAAATCCGTCTCGTGTTTAACGAAGAAGTCGTCGGTCTTGGCAAGATCTTATCATTTCAACTTAATTATGAAGATGAAAACATCACAAAAAAAACCGGTTCAATTTGGGAAGTTTCTATTCCCGGCGTGAAGGAAGATTCAACACTTGGCGAATATACCGTAAAACTGTCTATTCCTGAAACTTTTGGACCGCCCACGCTGATGACACCAGAACCAGACAAGCCCTATGTGTGGTCAAAAGAGAAGTTGATTAATGGAGGAGTATCTCTTGCGTTTGGTAAAGAGCAACAGTTTCAATTGCTTTTATCGTATTTCTTGGAAAACCCAAAACCATATCCGGTCATGACGGAAATTGCGTTGCCGCCAACGACAGCATATCAATATATAACGATCCAATCGATAAATCCAAAACCAGAAACAGTCGTTGTCGATGACGACGGAAATTGGTTGGCTCGATACAGATTGGAAGGGAATTCAATGCTCACTATTTCCGCGGATATTATCGCGCAACTTTTCCTTCATCCGCGAAGCGACTATGTTCATCCAGAACCAAAAGACCCGCATCGTCACGCGACGAGCTATTGGCAGGCCCAAGATCAAGGGATTCAAAACGAAGCAAATCGCCTAAAAACACCAAAGAATATCTATGATTTTGTCGTAAATACGCTGTCATATAACTATGATCAAGTGGACAAGCAACCGGAACGAAAAGGAGCAATAAGCGCGCTTGCGTCTCCAGATAATGCGGTCTGCATGGAATTCACTGATGTGTTTATAGCGCTTGCACGAGCGGCAGGCATCCCAGCCCGTCAAGCGGTAGGATATGCGCACACAACAAATCCAAGACTTCGACCATTATCGCTTTCTTCGGATATCTTGCACGCATGGCCAGAGTATTACGACGAAAAGAAAAAACAATGGATTCCTGTTGATCCCACATGGAAACACACAACCGGAGGCATCGATTACTTTTCTAAAATGGATTTTAACCATATTGTCTTTGTTTATAACGGCATTCGAGACGATTATCCGTATCCAGCCGGATTTTATCGACAAACAGGCAAAACAGGAAAAGACATCGAGGCAAGGTTTTTTGAAGGAAACCTTCCGATACAATCAGCTGATGTTGTCCCCGTGATACAATTTCCTTCGCGCATTGTGTCTGGATTTGCCACACAAGGGAATGTATTAATTCATAATCGTGGCAATGTCGCGAGCGAACGAGCATTTGCGACTGTTTCAAGCGATGATCTCGCTATTCAAATTAGCAAAGACATTCCGCTCATCCCGCCTTATGGCGTTGTTTCTCTTCCATTTTCAGCAAATCTTTCATCAACAAGCACTCTGCGAGAAGCGATGTTATTCGCTTCTGTCAATGGATCAACAATCCAGCACCGCGCGACAATCATTCCTTTAATATTTGTCGGCGCAGGTTTAATTCTTTTTATTTGGATTCTTATCGGTCTTGCTATAATCATCAGGAAAAGAAAATAACGTATGACTCTTTCTGATCGTCTCTCATCGCTTCCATCAACGCCCGGCGTGTACATCTATAAAAACGTCAACGGGGAAGTGATTTATGTGGGAAAAGCGGTCAACCTCGCGAAACGGGTAAAACAGTATTTTCAACGAGACGACGCATTAGGAGAAAAAACAAAACATCTTGTCTCGGAAATCGCGGACATAGAAACGATAGAAACCATCAGCGAACTCGACGCAATCTTGCTTGAAGCAAAGCTGATCAAAACCTATCAACCAAAATTTAATACTATAGCGAAAGACGATAAAAGCCCATTGTATATCACAATCAGGATGAATGAACCGTTGCCTCATGTCTATCTTGCGAGAAAACCAAAAACAGAGGAACAAAACTATAACGAATCAGAAATTTTATATTTCGGTCCGTTTCAATCTGGAAGCGTCGCACGGCATTTATTTCGATCGCTCCGACGAATCATCCCGTATTGCACACAAAAACAACGCAATGGCAAGAAATGTTTTTATACGCATCTTGGGTTGTGCAATCCTTGTCCATCATATATCGCGAAATTGAACGATGAAACGCTTAAAAAGAAACTAACCCAAACTTATAGAAAAAACATCTTCCTGCTCCGAGATATTTTATCCGGAAAATCCATGACTGTCCTAAAAGAAATGGAAAAAGAAATGGAATCGCTCGCGAAGCAAGAAAAGTTTGAAGAAGCGGCGCTCATCAAAACGCAAATCGACGCACTGCGATATCTTGGAGGCAAACGGTACAGTCCAACGCTCTATATGCAAAGCGACACCATGATAGAACAGTTGTTTGAAAAAGAAGAGCAAGCATTATTACGAGTGCTTCAACCATACTATGAGGGATTAACAAAACTTCGTCGCATTGAATGTTTTGATGTTTCTAACACAATGGGACAGCATGCAACCGCGTCCATGGTAGTTATGATTCAAGGAAAAATCGATCGAAGCGAATATAGAAAATTTAAAATACTCCGCGATGGCAAACCAAACGATTTCGCAATGATGACGGAAGCCTTGCAACGACGTTTTCGTCATCCCGAGTGGGAATTTCCCGATCTTCTTATAGTTGATGGAGGAAAGGGCCAAGTTTCTGCCGCGCGGTCAGTTGTTCCCTCAACGATTCCGATCATTGGACTTGCAAAACGAGAAGAGGAGATCATCGTACCATCTACCGATAGATGGAAAACCATTCGTCTTCCTCTTTCGCATGAAGGGCTTCGACTCATCATGCGGCTTCGAGACGAAGCGCATCGATTTGCAATTACCTATCATAAATTGTTACGATCAAAGCATCTCATATGAAATATATACTTCGCGTTTTTTTATTTAACACATTCGCATTATGGATCACGACAGAAATTGTTCCCGGAATAAGAATTCAAGGAGATATTCTTACAACGCTTCTTGGAGGAGGCATCCTCAGTATCTTGATGCTCATCGTTAAACCAATGTTAAAAATCCTGTTTATTCCTTTTAATTTCCTCACCTTCGGGATCGCGGGATTGTTTATTAATGTTGTTGTAATATATTTGCTTACCTTGCTTTTCCCAGAAATTCAAATTGTGCCATTCACTTTTCCCGGTTTCTCTTGGCAGGGATTTGTGATACCATCTATCAAATTTAATTATTTTGGATCGCTATTGGCAGTAACGGGAGCAATTACGCTTATATCGCACTTACTTCATAGCGTCTCAGAATCATGAAAACTATAAACACGCAAAAAAAACCAAAACTGCCAAAAGTCGTATGTATTGGCGGAGGGACAGGAACATTTGTGACGCTTAAAGGGTTAAAAAATCATCCTGTCAGTCTTACCGCGATTGTCACGATGAGTGATTCCGGCGGATCGAATAAACGGATTCGCGATGAATTCGGTCTTTTGCCAACCTCTGATATTCGACAGTGTTTTGTCGCGCTTTCCGATGAAAATGGCGGAGTGGGCCTTATGCGAAAACTCTTCATGTATCGCTTTGACAAAGGTCAAGGAATAAAAGGTATGACCTTTGGTAATCTTTTTATGGCGGCGCTGACAGATATTGTTGGAAGTCAAAAAGAGGCGATCAAACAAACAAGAAAAGTCTTAAAAATCAAAGGGACCATTCTTCCTGTTTCTTATACATCGACGCATTTGTTCGCGGAGTATGAAGACGGAAGCGTCGTAACAGAAGAGCACTTTATCGACGAACCACAGCATGACGGAACACTCAAAATAACAAAAATTTGGCTGTCTCCGGAAGCAGAAGCAAACCCTGACGCGATGAAAGCCATTGTCGAAGCGGACATCATTGTGCTAGGTCCAGGCGATCTCTACACAAGCCTCATTCCAAATCTTTTGGTAAAAGGCATCCCAGAGGCAATTCAGAAATCGAAAGCGAAAAAAGTGTTTGTCGTGAACCTGATGACAAAATACGGACAAACCTATGGACTCACTGCAACAGATCATGTCAACACGGTAAATGCTCATATCGGAAATTCTATTGATACCGTCATCATTAACACAGGACAGCTTCCCCAGGAAGCGCTGAGAGAATATGAAAAATCTCACGAATTTCCCGTTGTCAACGATTTGCCAAATTCCGCGTCTTATACGATAATAACAGGAGACATCGCGTCAAATGATATTGTGACAAAATCGTCCGCGGATGTTCTGGTGCGAAGTCTTATTCGCCACGACAGCGAAAAGCTCGCGGAGAAGATTATGGATACGTTGCGAATGAGCTTATGAAATCTTTGTTGCTTGGTATTCATCTTATTATTTCTTCCTTACTCATCGGATTAATTTTAATTCAAAGCGGCAAAGGCGGATTAGGAAGATCGTTCGGGGGAGACATCATATATCGTAGTAAGCGCGGAGCGGAACGGTTTGTGTTTGTCAGCACTTTTATTGTCGCTATCTTCTTTTTTCTTACTTCTATTGCAAATATACTAGTGAGATGAAGCTCTCAAAGCGAATACGAGTTTTTGTATGGTTTGTGGAAGACCTTACCAAGCGGTATAGTCGGTCTCTTGTGTTTGGCTTCATTGTTGGATTGCTTGTTACCATCATTGCGGGAAGATTTCTTCCAGTTGTTATGCTTCCATTGACAAAAAAGGTTGAACGAATAGGAATTATCGGCGAATTTACACCGTCAGATCTTCCCTTGGCGATCCAACGAGATATTAGCATGGGATTAACGACGCTTGCTTCAAATGGAACCCCAGAACCCGGCATCGCCACGTCATGGACACAGGAAGAAGGAGGGAAATCTTTCGTGTTCACTCTTGCAACGATGACATGGCATACTGGCAATCGCGTTCAAGCAAACGATATTAATTATAATATTACCGGTGTGCTCTGGGATAGCATCGATGAACAAACAATCAAAGCGACGCTACCCGAACCGTATAGTCCATTTCCTGCGTTGGTTTCCAAACCGTTGCTTCAAGCTGGATTAACTGGCGTTGGACCATATAAAGTTGATCGCATGAAATTAAAAGAAGGACGAATAGATACACTCCGACTTTCTCCAGCTCAAAATACGAATCTACCGATCAAAGAATATTTTTTTTATAGAACAGAGTCACTTGCGACGCTTGCGTACAAACGAGGATCGATCGATCGAGTAGAGGATATTTCATCGCCAGAATCATTCGAGAACTGGAAACAAACAACGGTTCGAGCAAAAGTAAAATACGATAGAATCGTTGGGCTTTTTTTTAATATGAGATCGTCGGTATTTCAAAATAGAACGCTTCGTCAGGCGCTTGCGTATGGAACACCGATATTCTCAGACGAAGAACGCGCCCATTCGCCGATTCAAAAAACATCATGGGCGTACAATGATAAAACGAAGCATTACGAGTATAACGAAGAACAAGCGAAAAAACTTGCAAAGTCAATCCCGCTTCCTGAAAATAGAGCATCGATTACTATCGCCACATTTCCTCAATACATTCATCAAGCAAATACGATTGCGCAATCATGGACAGCGATTGGCATACCGACGAATGTACAAGTGGTGAACTCGCTCACAGATGATTTTGATGTATTGTTAACCGCGCAAGACTTGCCGCCAGATCCTGATCAATATCCGTTCTGGCATTCCAAATCGCCAAACAATATCACGGGATATACAAACCTGAAAGTTGACAAACTCTTGGAAGACGGACGAATAGAAACAGATCAAGAAAAAAGAAAGAAACTATACGCTGATTTTCAAAAGGTTATCGCAGAAGACATTCCTGCTATTTTTCTTTACCATCCAAAAACATACACCATCATTCGTACAAGCATGTTGACACAATGAAGCAATAGCTGGCCGTTTACAAAAAATGTCGAACTTCAATGTGTTAGCTCGCCGCTTCGCGGCTCGCTTGCTCCGGCGCGGCGCCCCAACCCGCCGCGCCTCCGCTATTTTTTGCGCGCGCGATTTTCTCGCCCATAGGGCGAAAATTTAGGAAAACTCATATTACATACCCAGCTGCTTATCAGACAGACCGCTCGCATCGAGGTTGGTATCATTTACACCTTTCAGCTCTTTATCAATCTGATTTAATTCGGCATCAATTGCATCATTAACTTCTGATTTGTCATTTAAAACAACTTCAGAAACAGGAATTGGTGATGGGCCCGTATCTGTTATAACCCCCTCATTTTGTGTCGTGCCAATCAAACTTGATTTTGTGTTTAGCCTGCCGGACACAAACACAAACGCCACAATAACTAAAACTCCGATAATTACGTATGGTAAATATTTATTCATTAATTATCACCTCCATTCATAATTACTAAATACCGAGAAAGAAACGCCTGCAGACGTTTCTTTCACACTATGGCAGAGGATTACTCAGCTGTAGCAGGACTTGGATTTTGTCCTCTTAGACCTTGCAGGTCAGGGCGTAGAGTAGTATTTATATACTCTCTGTTAGCCTTGATCTGATCTCTCCATTTGGCAAGAGCAGCTCTGGATTCATCCATAGCTGTTTTGAATGCTCCCTCCGAATCTCCGCAATCATATTGTTTGGCTTCTTTAAGCACATTAATAAATGCGGTGTATAAACTTCTTCGGGTTGTTCTCATTCCTTCCAGAGTTGAAAGGTCGCTTCTGACTTTTGAAACATCGTATCCTTTGGTTTCCAAACGATTGATAAATTCGTTTGTTCGCTCCGTTACTCTGGCCATGCGTGCCTCAACATCGTTGTAATGTGCTTCGTAATGACTTATGCGCGCGTCAATACGATTGTTAACGATATCACAGCGTCTTTGACCCGATTTTCAACTCTCTCTTGGCGTGCTTCCTGTCTTTCCTGTGCTCTTTGTTGCCAAGGAAAACACCCACCTTTAATTTCCAAGAAACTTTTTGTTAAGTGCCAAGAAGTGGTAAAACTTAAAAGTCGCAAGGTCAAAAACAACAAGCACTTATTTGATTTTTTAGGATTAGTAAAGTGCGGCGAATGCGGCGGCGCAATTACCGCCGAAAAGCACACCAAGTACTACAGGAGAACAAATAGAAAAGTTGAATATGTATACTACCGTTGTTCTAAAAAGAAAGGAGCTTGCTCGCAAAAATATATTGATAAAACTGAAATTGAGAAACAACTAAAAGAAATTGTATTGCGAGCATCTTTACCGCCGCATGCCGCCAAAAAGTTTCTTGAGTGGGCGGATAAAGACGCGAATCTAGAAAAGCAAAAATCATCCAGCATTGTTTCTGATTATCAACTCAAAATCAAAGAATCCGAAGAAAAGCTTGACCCGACTACTTGAGGGATATTTAGACAGGGTTATATCACCCGAAGACTACCTAAAGAAGAAAAACGAATTAGTAGAAACAAAATCACTTCTTAGCTCCAAAATCAAGGAAATTTCCCAAAACGGCGTTGAGTGGCTCGAACCTTTTTGTGAATTCGTAAATAGTGCGCTTTCAGCGCACAAAATCGCGCATGCAAAAAATAGTTGCCATGATTTATCAATCATGGCAAAAACTGTCGGCTCGAACTTCTTTTTAATGGATCGGCGGCTGTCCGCAAGTTTCAAAAAAGGAGGATTTGACGCGCTTGCCGCGGAGGCGGGCGCGGCAAGCTCTACCTCTTTGCGGCTTTCTTCTACATACTGGCTGCCGGGCTAGGATTCGAACCTAGAATCGCGCTGATCCAAAGTCAGGCGTGTTACCGTTACACCACCCGGCAATAGTATTTTTTGATAATTATACTAAAAAAGACGCCATTATTCCTCAAGAAAAAGCGTCTTCCATTGTTTATTGAGCGGCGGAAGGGAATCGAACCCTCTACCTTCTCCTTGGCAAGGAGACATTCTACCGGTGAACTACCGCCGCATGAATTTTTTTATAAAAGAACTATATCGCGATCTTACTTAAAGGTCAAATTATAAGAAGTTTTGTGCCAAGAACAGGAGTCGAACCTGTATAACGTGTTTTTCAGACACGCGCCGTGACCACCTTGGCTATCTTGGCAATAAATATTTTTCAAATATACAGCGTTTTACGAGTGTTTTCTTTTTGTGGACGATGAGGGACTCGAACCCCCGACCTTTTCAGTGTAAATGAAACGCTCTACCAGCTGAGCTAATCGTCCCACGTTCATATTTTTGTTTAATAGCTTTTGTGCGACTTTTTGTGCGGATGAGAGGACTCGAACCTCCACGCCTTACGGCACAGCCTCCTCAAGACTGCGTGTATACCAATTTCACCACATCCGCATACTGATGCATTCTATAGACGATTCCCTTTAAAACCATATATATCTTCTTCAACTTTTGGTTATTCATCCAAACAATCCAAGCAAATTATGCTTCCTTTGATACATTTTGTGCCGAAGAGAGGACTCGAACCTCCACCCAAATAACTGGACACGCTCCTGAAGCGTGCGCGTCTACCAATTCCGCCACTTCGGCTTTCCTCTCTTAATCTCTTCATCTCTTGTCCTCTATTTTACCCCAAGAAACCATGATATAAAAGATGTATGCGAAAAATTCAGTTTTTGGGAGCGGCAGGCACAGTAACAGGCTCGTCTTACATGCTAACGGATGAAACAGGAAAGGGTATTCTTATCGATCTGGGCATGTTTCAAGGGAATAAAGATATAGAATCATATAACGACGAAACGATCCCGTTGCATCCATCTGATATTCTTGGCGTATTTTTGACGCACGCGCATCTTGATCATTGCGGAAGAATCCCTTTGCTTCGAAAACTCGGATACACAGGCTCTATTTACATGACGCCGGCGACAAAATCGATTATGGAACTCACCTTGTTGGACGCGGTCCATGTGGCAAGACAAAGAGAGTACGGTCGCCTGCTATATGATGAACGAGATGTGCAGTGGACGCTCGCGCACACAAAAACACTAGACTATCATAAACCAGTATCCATCAGCGACTACACAATCACTTTGCGCGACGCTGGACACATTCTCGGATCTGCGCTTCTTCATATTTCTTACCATCATATAAAAGATGGCATACAAACGATTGTCTTTAGCGGAGATCTAGGAAACTACCCAGAAGAACTCGTGCAACACACAGAATTCATTCAAAATGCGGATATTATCGTTATGGAATCAACTTATGGCGATAGAACTCACGCGAACGAAAATCCTTACGATGTGATCACGGAGGAAATACAAACGATCGAAGAAACGAAAGGCACACTCCTCATTCCCGCATTCTCCGTGGAACGGAGTCAAGAAATTCTTCATGTCATTGATCATCTAAAAAAAGACGGCAAAGTAAAAGAGGAAACCCGCGTGTTTCTTGATAGCGTTCTTGCGATTCATGTGACGAATGTGTATCAGCGATACAAACATCTATATAATCACGAACTTGCGGAGCACGCGCATATGGATGATCCCTTCACGTTTCCCGGCTTGTCGATGGTGGAGTCTCACAATGAATCCTGTAAATTAGACAATCTGCCGGGGCCAAAAGTGATTATCGCAGGCTCCGGCATGATGACCGGCGGGAGAATACTTCGCCACGCAAAAACATACCTTCCAATTCCAACGACGAGACTCTTATTGGTTGGGTTTCAAGCCGAAGGAACGATTGGGCGAATGCTCCTCGATGGACAAAAAAATATACCAATTGAAGGGAAAACTATTCCCGTTCGCGCGACAATCCGCAAATCGTCCGGTTTATCCTCCCACGCGGATCAGCCAAAACTTCTACAATGGCTGTCTCATGTGGAACATCCTTCGGCAATCTGTTTGACGCATGGCGAAGATCCTCAGCGATCCGTTCTCCGCAACGCTATTGAAACTCGATGGCCTCATGTGGCAGTATATACACCACAAAAAGGAGAAACATTAACATTTAGCAAACATCCCATCGTGTATTATGCCTCGGCGAAACACCAATCCAACAGACATTCTCGCAACGCTCAAACAGCACCTCCTGCAATCATACAGCGAGCAGGACACGAAAAAAATCTTTGAAGGATTTTCGTTAGAACGGTACACGACGCTTCGCGTAAATACAATCAAAACATCCCCCGATCTCTTTGAACAGCGCGCCAACGATGAACACGTGATCGTGGAACGGATTCCATGGTATCCACTCGCATATATTTTGCGATCCCCGACGCTTCGCGTGTTTTCTGAGACACGGTTTTACAAAGACGGCTGGTGTTATGTCCAAAGTCTTTCAAGCATGCTTCCACCACTTATCCTCAATCCAAAAAAAGGAGAACGGATTCTTGATCTCTGCGCCGCGCCGGGAAGCAAAACGTCACAACTCGCCATGATGATAGAGAATACCGGCGAAATCATCGCAAATGATGCTAGCCACACACGAATCTATCGATTAGACGCAAACCTTAAACGCCTTGGCGTAATAAACACAACAATTCTTCGATCAGTCGGTCAAGGATTGTGGCAAAAATATCCAAATTATTTTGATAAAACACTTGTTGATGCGCCATGTAGTATGGTAGGACGGATACAAATAACTGATCCTCGAACCTATACCGATTGGTCAATCAAAAAAGTCAAACATCTTCAAGAAACGCAAAAATTCTTACTTCGCTCCGGTATTAGCTCGACAAAACCAGGCGGTATCATTGTCTATGCCACATGCACGCTATCAAAACAGGAAAATGAAGATGTCATTACGTGGATTCTTAAAAAAGAACAGGGCAGGGTAGCGCTGGAAGAGATCGATCTTGACGGCATCCCATGGATGCCGGGTATTGGTATGCCTCAAACGAAGAAAATTTTCCCGTCACAGGAATTCGAAGGATTTTTTATCGCAAAACTTAGAAAACTATCGTCTTCCTTCTAACAATGGAATCTCATCTTCTCGTTATGGTTTATGATACAATACAAAAAGATTTGTGCCGGGATGGCGGAATTGGTAGACGCGCAGGACTTAAAATCCTGTGACCTCACCAGTCGTGTGGGTTCGAGTCCCACTCTCGGCACACTTCGGGGATTAGCTCAGTTGGTAGAGTGCGCGCTTTGGGAGCGTGAGGTCGAGAGTTCGAGTCTCTCATCCCCGACCAATAATACAGTACTTCGCTCTTTCACTGTCTCAAAAATACATTACTCTTTAACGTTTTTCTTTAGTCATTATTCCATAATCTAAAGAAGAAATTACATATTGAATCAATAGAAAGAAATGCAAACATGAAATAGTATACTTTCTATTTATCTGCAAATGTTAAAAACGCTCTCATATTTAAAAATGTGCTAAACATTAGTACTGAGTTCAATTGGCTTTATAGTTAAATATTCTAAACATACTTAGATCTCATCTATTGTTATTAACAATAGATGAATAATAATTCATAAAATCACATAAATAAACGCTTTTTAAGTTTTCAAAAAATGAAATTATTGCAGTGATATAATTCTTTATCCACTCCTGCTATACTTCTAGAAATCATGCATACAATATTAAAAAAATACAAACCGAGGATTGATGAAAGGGTAAAGGAGCTTGGGAAAGTGCTTGAAATGCATGGATTGCCATGGGCGAAGGACGCGTCAACCCGCTTGCCGACATTCATAAAAAAAGGAAAAGGCGTGCGAAGCGCATTGCTCTTAGGAACTATCGAAGTGTTATCTGAAAACGATGTGTCTGATGACGATATTTCTCTTGCTTCCGCGCTTGAATATCTCCATAGCGCACTATTGATCCATGACGATCTTATCGATCACGACGAGCTTAGACGAGGAGAGCCAAGCGCGCACAAACAGTATGAAGCAATCGCAAAGCAGCAGGGCTACGGGTCTCCGAAGGCATACGGACAGAGTATCGCGTTATGTCTCGGCGATGTGGCGATTTTCTCTGCGTATCTTTTCCTTTCTCGTTTATCATACGATCCATCAACGAAAGATCAACTGTTGCAAACGATTTCAAAAGAATTTCTTACCGTGGGATACGGAGAAATGGACGATATCGAGCTCACATACGAAAAAACAACGCCGAGTATTCATCGCGTCATGACAATGTATCGATATAAAACTGCCCGATACACATTCTCCCTTCCATTCCTTCTCGCGTGCATCATCACGCATCAAGATAAAACGGTTCGTCGTACCCTTGAATTGCTTGGAGAGGATCTTGGCGTCATCTTTCAACTGACTGACGACATGCTCACGCTGGTTGGCAATCAAGATGTCGTTGGCAAAACTGTCGGCAATGATATTGAAGAAAACAAAAAAACTTTGTACGCCGTGCTTCTTCAAGAACGAGTAAATGACGCTGACAAAAGAACCCTTCAAACGCTTTTCGGAAAAAAATCGCTCACGCGTCAAGACCTTGACACTATTCTTGAGCTTATGGATCGATATAATATCCGCGCGTCATTGCAAGAAATTATCAACGATATTGTGAAAACCACACAATCAAAAATCGCCATGACGCCATCTCCAACATTTTTTGAAGAGATCTTAACATTCCTCCTTTCGAGGGAAAAGTAGTATGAAACCCGTTCATCCAACACGATATCGATCGCTAAACGATTGTCCTATTATTCCTGGACCTGTCGTGTATTGGATGTCTCGCGATCAACGAGTCAAGAATAACTGGGCAATGCTCAAAGCGCAAGAAGAAGCGATCGCAATGAACCAGCCTCTTGTTGTCGTGTTCAATCTTCTTTCCTCATTTTTGCAAGCAAATGAGCATCATTTTTCGTTCATGATCGAAGGACTTCATGAAACGCAAACACTATTGGAATCATACCGCATCCCGTTTGTGTTCTTCATCGGAGATCCTGTCGATACCATTCCAAGATTCCTTCATACGATCAAAGCAGGAACGATAATCACGGATTTTTCTCCTTTGAAAATAAGTAGAACGTGGAAAGACGCCATCGCGAAACGCATTCCATGTCGCATGATCGAAGTGGACGCTCATAACATCATTCCCACATGGATCACATCAACAAAGCAAGAGATCGCTGCATACACGATCCGTCCAAAAATTCATCGATTGCTTTCAACCTATCTTCATCCATTTCCGCCATTACAAAAACAAGAGATATCGATCTCTCTTCCGAAAGGCGAGTCGCAAGCGATCCCTCAAAAAACACGCCACGGGTACACATGGATTCGCGCCGGAGAAAAAGAAGCAAGAAAAATGATGAATCAATTTCTTGAAAGTGGACTTTCTCGCTACGCGGAAGAGCGGAACGATCCAAACAAGGGATCACAATCAAATCTTTCTCCGTATCTTCACTTTGGACATATCTCTTCTCAAGAGATTGTCCTCACGCTTCTTGAAACAAAAAGACTCCATATTGACGATATTATCGATCCAAACCGCAACGGTTCAGCGACATCGTCAAGCGAACAAGCGTTTATCGAAGAATTGGTGGTGCGAAAGGAACTCGCAGAAAATTTTTGCTTCTACAACCCAAATTACGATACAGTTGATGGATTTCCCGGATGGGCAAAAGACAGTCACGAACGCCATAGGCATGACCCGCGAGACTATGTGTATTCACTTGAAACGTTTGAAGAAGGGACAACGCATGACCCGTTGTGGAACGCCGCGCAACGACAAATGGTAAAAACGGGAAAAATGCACGGATACATGCGCATGTACTGGGCAAAAAAAATCCTTGAATGGACAAAAACTCCGGAAGATGCCATGCGAATCGCGATATACATGAACGATCACTATTCGCTTGACGGAAGGGATCCAAATGGGTACACAGGAATCGCATGGTCGATCGGCGGAGTGCATGATCGGCCATGGTTTGAACGACCAATATTTGGGAAAATTCGCTATATGAGTTATAACGGATGCAAACAAAAATTTGATGTACAATCATATATTAAACAATGGACATAAAACGGTCTATTCGATTTATTCTCGCAACACTTGCCATCATCTTGTTTGGATATGGCATCTATTATCTCAAATATCCGCTAACGCCAAAACTGAGAATCAACAATCATGTATTCACCTACGAAATTGCGATCACCGATGAAAAACGGCAAAAAGGATTGAGCGGGAGAAAAAGTCTTCCGCAATATCATGGTATGCTGTTTGTGTTTCAAGACAAAGGCTATTACCAGTTTTGGATGAAAAATATGAAATTTCCTCTTGATTTTATATGGATCGATGACAATACCGTGGTAGATCTCACTGAAAATGTTCCGCCTCCGAAAAAAGGAGAAGATCCAGCCCATATCGTGCCCAGAGCGCTTGTTAATAGAGTGTTTGAAATTCGAGCGGGAACCATAAAAGACCTCAATATCCAAATCGGAGACCGCGTGGAGTATCTGAAGCGATAAAAAGCGTTTCCGGCGGGAATCGAACCCACAACCTACTCCTTAGAAGGGAGTTGCTCTATCCAGTTGAGCTACGGAAACAATCTATTCTTTGTACAATATTTGAGCGGCGGAAGGGATTTGAACCCTCGACCTTCTCCTTGGAAGGGAGACATTCTACCACTGAACTACCGCCGCGATTCGATCTGATGATATTATACCTCGTATGACAACAATTCCTCAAGGCATACGATATGCAATATTCACGATCTTTGCTATCGTGTTCATTTACATCTTTAGATTGCCAACGCAAGCAATCTATGATCCTCGAAGCGTTCCAAACAATCAGTTTGGCATTCATGTTGTGGATTTTTCCGATATCGACAGCGTTGAACAACTCGTGAATTCAAACGGCGGGTCATGGGGATATATAAAATTCGTGATTACAGAAGGAGAACGAAATACTGGCAAGTGGAATACCGTATTTCGAGAAATGCGACGACGAAAACTGATCCCTATTGTTCGCATCGCAACGAGAATGGGAGACAATGGCTGGGAAAAACCAACAGAAGATTCAATGAATGATTGGCCGGTCTTTCTGAATAGTCTCTCGTGGCCAGTCCAAAACCGGTATGTCATTTTATTTAACGAACCAAACCACGCGGGAGAGTGGGGCAGAGAGATCGATCCAATAGACTTCGCAAAAAAAAGCGTTTATCTCGCCAAAAAACTCAAAGATGCATCAAACGATTATTTTCTTCTTCCGGCTGGACTCGATGTCTCTGCGCAAAACGATGGCAAGAGCATGAGGGTGGATGAGTTCTTGCGAATCATTCACGCAAATGTCCCGGAATATTTCGATGTGTTTGACGGATGGAACTCTCATTCGTATCCTAACCCCGCGTTTTCCGCTCCTCCCACCGGATCCGGCAGGGGATCGCTTCGATCGTTTGAATGGGAACTCCAGTTCCTTCGATCTCTTGGCGTAACCAAAGACTATCCCATTCTTATCGGAGAAACAGGATGGGCGCATCGAGATGGCATCGCGAAAACACCACACCTTCTTTCTACGGAAACCGTCGCAAGTTATATCAGAATAGCAGGAGAAACCGTGTGGAGAGACAGACGAATCTTTGCCATCATCCCATTTTTATTTAATTATCAACAACAGCCATTCGATATTTTTTCTTGGAAAAAACAACAAGAGCAAGCGTTTCACGCTCATTATTTCGCATATCAAGCGTTGCCTAAAACAGCCGGCGAACCGATCCAACGAGAGCAATACACAATACGGAACAATCCATTTCCAGAAAAACTGATCGCCGGATCGCTCTATCCATTTCATATTGACATCATCAATGAAGGACAAGCAATTATTTCTTCCAAAGACGGTCATAAACTTAAACTCTCTGATTCATCTCAACAATTTGAGTTTTCAGCGGAATCGCTCCCTATTCTTGAACCCGAACAATCAACGCGTCAATTCATTTCTCTTCGAACGCCAGATACACACGGCACGTATACTCTCATACTTCAAATGCAATCTCCGAAAAAAACCATTGATATCAAAACATTCACAATAATGGTAATTCCACCGCCATCCCTGCGAATCGAAGCACAATTAGGATGGAGAAAAACAAGCATCGCGTCAGAAGCGGCAGTGCTCATTTATGACGGAAACACATTGCTTCATGAATTCAAACAACTGCATCTTCAAAATGGAAAGATCGTCACCCCAGGAATCTTAAATATTATTCCCCACCGGAGTTATCGCATTGTTACGCTTATTCCATACTACCTTCCACGACAAGCTATTCAACCAATCGACGATCCCGTGACGGTAGTGAAGAATAAACGATTCTATCCATTTGATTTCAATGCAAATCAACGATTTGATCTAGACGACATCGCAACAGCTCTAAAGGAAAAACCAGCAACGGTGTTGCCACGATTCATTGGTAGATAATTCTGTATGAAACCAAAGGAAAGAAAAGTTTGCCATTTCTGCGGACGACCATTTGAGAATAGAAAACGGTGGGAGATTCGAAACCAGTGGGAACGCGTTGTTTATTGTTCGTCAGCTTGCAGAAAACGATGTTATGGCAAAACATCACGCAAGCGAAGCGGCTCGCCATCTTGAATCGTCACATGACGAACACAGCAGCAGATAAATTGGGTATGATCACCAAATTGACACTGATCATGGACACGAAACCATAAAAATCCCAAACACTCAGGAAGATAAAAAAACTTTCCAAACCGCTTCATCGCTATACCAGCAAGCTTATTGCCGCGATGTCCAGAGGTGTAACCCAATCGACGAACATACTTTTTTGCGTCTCGTGAAAGCAATTGAACAATACATTCCTTCGAATACATGATATTTTCATATGTTTTTGACGCTGTATCGATGGATAAAAGGAAAAACGACGGATTCATGGATATTTTTGTTACCCAAGAGCAAATATTCATATTCGGAATACCGGAAAACGAGATTGTGCTTACGCTGTAAAGAGCGGGGTTGCTTCGGTTCCAAATCCGTTTCATGCTAGAATTGTACGATGATTATTGTCGTTTGGCATAGACGAGATTTACGCATCCATGACAATAGAGCGTTATACGAAGCGTCGACAAAAACAAGACGCATTATCCCCGTATTTTGCGTTGATCCTCACTTTTTTACCTCACAACGATACCATCCAACCCGCTATACATTCCTTTATAATAGCCTTGTTGCACTTGACGCGTCATATCGATCGATTGGCTCATCGTTGGTCATACTTTTTGGCAATCCGTTAGAACGGATTCCCATGATCGGAGCAGACGCGGTCTATTTCAATAACGACACCAATGGAGCATACGGAAATGAAAGAGATAAACACGCGATATCCCTCGGATTTATTGGATGGGATAACGACGCGATTCAACGACAAGGAAAACACGAATGGCAAGACTATGCAAAGCAATATTTTTCTCGTCCGCAATATATAACGCCAGAACGACTAATCCCTCATCGTATCCAATCTGATATCGACATACATCATTTTTTCTCTTCGTTCATGACGTCATCGTATGAAGAAGGAGGAGAGACAAAAGGAATCGCGAGACTTCAGGAATTCCTCTGTACCATCAACACGTATCCCTCAAGCATTTCTCCTCCGCTTCAAGCGGAACATGGAACATCGCGACTATCAGCATATTTTTCTTTCGGCGTTCTCTCTCCTCGAAAAGCGTTCCAAGAAGCGAGCAAGGTTTCTCACTGGGGAAAAAAATTTTTCATCAGCAGACTGTTTTGGAGAGAGCATTTTACTCAAAAATTGATTATATATCCGTTTTTATATAACAAACCTATTTGTCGCTATATCGAACAATATTATAGCTCAATTTATAACGAAGACAAGCATATTCATCACGCATGGCTTGAAGGAAGGACAGGATACCCTCTCGTGGATGCGTCTATGCGCGCGCTGACAACGACAGGGTATATCAATTTTCGGATGCGGGCGATGATTGCGTCATTTTACACCTACATTCTTCAACAACCATGGAAACATGGAGCTGACGCAATGTTTTATAACCTTACAGACGCTGATCGAGCAATTAATTATTATCAATGGCAAATGCAATCCGGTATCACGGGTATTCATCCATTTCGGATTTATAATCCAACAAAAAATCTTCAAGAACTTGATCCAGCATGCGAATTCGTAAAAAAATATATTCCAGAACTGCGGACTATCCAAAACGATATTATACTCATGGATCCAGAAGAACGAATGCAATCTATTTTCGCGGACGCTTACTACCCACCGATTGTCTCTTTTCGCGAACGAAGCAAATACGCGAGAACGCTCTATGCCTCGATTCATAAACAACATACATCTTCTTCATGAAATACACTGCTGTGTATCGAATTTTCTTTTTTGTATTTGAGAAGAAAATTTTTTATAATAAAAGCATTGGTGGCTGTAGCTCAACGGTAGAGCGTCAGCTTGTGGAGCTGAGTGTTGCGGGTTCGAATCCCGTCAGCCACCCCAAAGCAAGGATTACTTTTTCATTACCTTTTTATATTGCACATACTCAACAATAGAATATACCCATCCAATAATAACAATACCAATAATCCCCAAAACAATACTACTTGAAACAATAGATCCTGTAAGGGCAATATACATCGCATAAAGATCAACGCCATCAGGAATTCGTCGATGTTCCAAAAACAAATCTACTGCTTTTTCAGGAACAACATGCATCAAAGCAATAAATGAAGCGGGTAAAGCTGCAAAAACATTTGCAAGAGCATGGGAGAATATCGCCATTGGTAAACCATACTTCAATCGGACAAACGCAAGTTCAAAACCTGATACAATTTGAGGTAAAAGCAATAAAGGTAAAAACACTATCACAGAAGCGGGAATAGACACAAAACCATCAGGACCTAGTATGAATTTCGTTACATGAATAAGACCAAAAAGAAATGATGAAAGAATAATAAATATCGACCGTTTTGATCGAATAAATTCACCTATTCGATATTCATATTCTTTGCATATTGAAACTTTTTTTACCATTACATCTCCGATGTATATACCTAAACCGATTAATAAAAGAGGAATAATCAATGGAGCACCAATATGAACTATCAATGGATAAGACGATTCAAATGATAACCAAAAATTTCTATATACGTGTATATCCATCAATCGTTGCGAAATGAACCAACCAACAATGCCAAATAGCCACTTGAATCGGAACCGCAACGGAGATCGAAAAAGCAACTCCTCAAATATCGGTGCTGCTATAATTCCCAAAACTGCAAGCTCTAAAGAGTTTTGTATTGCTTCATTGATAGAAACAATTTGATACATTCCTTGCTCAGTTTCATGGAGAGTTTCAATAGGAGCACCTATTATATTGGAAACAAATACAGCAATAAGCGTAGACAGCACTACAGAAATCGGAAAAAACAATGCAAATATTTGGATTACCCGCACTATCTTTTTCCACCATATGAGGTGGTATGAAAGATCTTTTTTGTCATCAATATCACATCGTCGAAAAAACGAAGCAATTTGAATTATCATGGGGGAAGCTCTTTGATATGAAGATCGTTTCATATATATAGGATGATAATTCTAATTTTATTCTAAACGACCAAACACAAAAAGCAAGATATTGATTTATATGCCATCACCGTCAGAAAACACTTTTGGAGTAACGAGTGAAATTTGAAAATCTATCTTTTTTCTTTAAAAGATCATCTTTAAAAGATTCTAAAAATACAATTAAAGAAACTAATACGATAAAAGCCTATTTCATTAAATATCAATCTTTTTTCAAAAGTATTGAAAAATATAAAAAAAATGGTATAATAATATGCAATTTTTAGGGAAATAATAAAGAAACATGAAGGGCTATACTATATGTCCTTCTTTTTTTATATTATGAATCCAGAATACTTGAGAAAAGAATTGATTTTCATTCAAGAAAGAGAATTTTTGTCCTCAACTACAGAACTCTCTACTGTTGAAAAAATGAGTATCATCGAAATTGCTTTCAGTGAGGATCCAATGAATACTCTGCAATATCTTAAAAAACTCCCTGAAGAAAAACTTACAGAAAAACAACTATTTTTTCTTGGTGCCCTCCGTGTTTCACAAGCTATAAGAAGAAAAAGAGAAAAAGGATACACATCACCGATAGGGATACGAGAATCTGATATTTGGTTCGCATCATCTATTGAATTGGCAAAACGAGGAGCGAATAGCTTCAAAGAAGATCTACTTATGCTTCCTGATGGAAATTTAAGTCGATTTGGACTCTTCCGAACCATAAGCGCGGAAAACAATCTCTGGTCTGACCACGGAAGAGATCATTTTCGACGCGTTGAACGATATATTGATGATCAAATCGTCATGATCGACAATCTTCGAACAAAACATACACAACAATGGCTTGATGGATTATATCTTTTTCCTGAATGGCACGATGTAGCGCAAATTCTTCGATATCAAAGAAATACCCTACGAGAACAACAAGGAAAATTGCCGTATCATGTCAAAGTTGGACATGAACTGGAAGCGATAATTATTTTATTAACACTTGTTCCAGAGTATGCAAAAGCAAGAGGAATTACAGAAAGTGAAGCAAAAAAACAAATCACGGCATTCGCATTCATGTGTATGGGGCATGATGAAAAACGAAAAACATACGAACAAGCGATTACAAGCACTGAACCAGCCCGACAAGATGAACCAATCGAGTCGCTCTATAAGCGATATAAAAACGGAACAGTTGATAGAAGAACCATATCATATCGACAGATATTTGCTCTTTATCGATATGAATTAGAAACATTTTATGCAAACGAGAAAAAATCTGAAGGATATGCCAGTCCTCTTGCAGATACCACATTTGGGCTCGATCCAGACTTTGAAGAAGAGTATGGAGATCGCTTACAAATCCTTTCTCAAAGCAATGAATCTATTTTCCCAATAACGTCACATGGAATAATTGATATGGATCATGAATCATTTATGGCGCTTCAAGAAATGTCGATGGTTGCGCTTCGAGCAGATCGAACAGAATTTTTATCACCAGGATTTCATGCGGTAATAAGAAAACTTATGACACAATATAGTCAACATCGGCTATTGTTTGGAGGAGATATTCAAGAAATGCATACATATGCCCAAGAACATGGATTTGAAGGAGAACAAGATCTTTCACAATTAACACTCTTCATCTCCCGTCAAGAAGCAAATCTTCCTCCATCACTTGATTCTGACACGAGACGAAGTATATTTGAATTATTCGATATGGCAGAAGAAGTAGATCCTTATCTTCGAGAAGTGTCAAAAGATTCTGCAATACTTTACGCAATTACCTTTAAAGAAATTATTCCATTACTTATGAGACCAAATAAACAAACAATAGAACAAATTGACGGATTCTTTCTTCAAGAAGCTATTGTTATAGGGAAAAAACTGGCAGGAAAATATAGCATTCCAATCAGCGTCACTAACGACTCTCCAAAAAATACTCTACGTATCATACAAGAAGCGCTGTCTTGTCACCCAGAAGCAAACACTCTCTATCAAAAGAGTCTAATAAGACTAGAGGAAACGAGACAGGAACTCTATCGAAGAGTGTCGGGAAAACCAAAACGAGAAGATAGACCGAGAATCACTCTGGAACTCTCTCCGCTTTTCTCGCCTGAACGCGATAAAACAACACGCTATGAATTTGAACTATACTCCATGCGTGAAGTTCTTTTATTTAAGGCCATGATGCGAAATGTACTTAAAGAACTTCAAGAAAGATTTGCCGTAGATTTAAAGAATCTTTCAGCATATTATCAATTATTCGATACAAGAGAAAATCCAAAAACTGTTCCGTATAAAACATACTATGGAACAAATCTTGATCCGCGAAAAGCAAAAAGAATTGCAGAAAGACATTGTCAGATTGACTATTTATTTACACCTATTTAAAAAGAACACTAACAAACCATGCGTCTCTTACACATCATGAATATTTCCTATATACTATAACCATATATGGCATTCATTCTTATCGTCGAAGACGATCCAACGCTTCAAGCAATTTATAAAAACGCCCTTGAAAAGCATGGATATGTTGTGGAAACTGTAACAACAGGATCAAAAGCAATAGAAATCCTTTCACTAAAATCTATTAACATGATTCTTCTTGATATTATGCTCCCGGGAAAAATGAATGGATTTGATGTAATAGAGCAGATAAGACGAAATGAACACTGGCGAAATATCCCAATTATTATTTTGACAAACCTTGATTCAGAAAAACAGATGGCCCTAGAATGCGGCGCCTGTGATTACTTCATAAAAACAGAAATGGATATAAAAATCCTAATAGAAAAAATACAAGGCTATCTTTCTCCCGAATCATAAAACATGGTATACTCGTCTTTATTCTTATGAGCCAGGGACATACAGAAGAAAAACATCACGAATCATCGTCTCATCACCCTCATGCTCACCACACCGAAAAACAAGAAGAAGCGAAACATATTATTGCTCCTATCGTTGACGCATTGTTGCGAATATTTGAAGAAGACGCGCATATCTATAGAGACGAAACAAAATATCAAGTAAGCAGAACAGTGTCGTTGCTCGCTGCGTTGTACGAAAAAGCGAGAAACGCGATTGAATTTAAAGCAGAACATCTCATTCGTCGAGCGGCAATAGAACGAATTATTAAACGACGATTGCTTCTTGGGGAAAATACGAATGTCATTGGAGAAAACCTTATCGTAGAACTTCTGTGGGCGCGATATATTGATTCAAGCGAAATTGATGATTCTGTTGTTACAACCGTACAGCGCATCATTGATAAATATCTTATTGTAAAACAAGGATTATTTCAGAAAAAGAATCGCGTCCACCATGTGTCATGGGAAACATTGCTAGGACTCTTGGCTTCCGAAATTGAAGAAGTAATCATTACAGCGAAAAAACGAGAGGCATTAAATAATTTTTACTTTCAAGCGATAGAATCGCGAACAACGATTCCTCAGGTTGATGAAAAAACAAAGAACATCCTGCTTTACATAGCGGTGGAAAGAGCGTACGCGCAGTCAGACGACCCGCTGATCACCTTTCATCTTATAAGATTTTTACAACCATCATGGTTATCCGCCAACACACATACGGTCTCCCAAGAAATTGAAGAATTATTCAGCAACATTGTCATGATTCAAAAAGCTTTGAAACACCCTTTGAGCGATCAGTTATTTCGATATGTCCGAAAATATAATCCACAATTTCTCCTTCTCAGAGACTTTCTTCTTGAACAAGGAAAGAACGCGCGAGGTATTATTGAACACGAATCGTCATTTGAACGCGTCCTTCATGATTTAGCCAAGAAACGATATCAAGAAACGGGAACAAAAATTCGGCGAATGGTCATTCGAAGCATTATCTATATCTTTTTAACAAAAATGCTGTTTGCTCTCGCGCTTGAAGCGCCGGTAGATCTCCTCATCGCAAAAAGAATTGATTATCTTGCGCTTGGCATCAATGTGCTTTTCCCGCCTTTCTTATTATTTCTGATCGCTGGATTCATTCAGATACCGAGAGAAGAGAACACAAAAAAACTCATACAAAAAATAAAAACAATCATATACGACTTTGACGGGTTTAAGAACGCGACAGACGGCATCGATCAACAATCAGTCATAAAAAAACCGACAATGAACGCTGCATTCACGATTCTCTATATCCTCGCGTTTCTTCTTTCTTTCGGACTCATTTCTTTTGTTCTTACCCAACTCCACTTTAATATCGCAAGTCAATTAATCTTTATCTTTTTTGTTACACTAGTCAGCTTCTTCGCCTACCGCATTCGATCATCAGCAAAAGAGTATCAAGTGGTGGAGCGAACAGGCGTGCTAACACCGATCATCGATTTCTTTTTTATCCCGATTTTAAGCGTTGGACGAACGCTTTCCGGAGAAATCGCGAAATTAAATGTCCTCATGTTTGTATTTGATTTTATTCTTGAAGCACCGTTGAAAGTGATCTTTGAATTCCTTGAAGAGTGGTTTCGATTTATTCGAAGCAAAAAAGACGAACTCATCTAGTGATTAGTACCCTGGAAAGTAATCTTTCATAATCCGTCGAACGCCAAGAGATTTCAAGACAGCAACGCTGGCATCGATCATGTTATGCGGTCCAGACACATACCATAGTCTTTTGTTATAATCAGGACATTGCGTCTGAATCATGATCTTGTCGAGCCTTCCTCGTTTCTCCTGCCAATCACCCACATATTGTTCATCGGTAATGGAATAAATCGTCTCAACGCCATATATTTTTGCTTGATCAAACACATCTCGATGCGCGAATTCCTCTGGAGAGTTTGCAATATGAAACAACACGATATTCCGCGACTGATGAGTGTCAATCAGATACTTTACTATGTTTCGAAATGGCGTGATTCCGATACCTCCAGCGATAAATCCAAGCTTTGTTTTCGCATCGCTTGGCAGAAAAAATCTCCAGGCAGATGATGTGCCACAATGACATCGCAAACACCCATATTCATCAATCGCCGCTTAAATGCGCTTGGACGAAACGATGGAATCTTCACAGCAAAACATATCGTCTCTTCCGTAGGAAAAGATGCCAAACTCAAATATCGCCGATTACCCCGCGCGTCAAATGCAACGCATGGAGGCCATTCCATATATTGCCCCGGAAGAAATTGAAATGATCTCGAACGATCAAAGATATATTCATGCAGGTCGCTTCCGATTTTTGATTGGTTTTTTAAACGTAATAACAATGTTTGCCATAAGAAAAGAAACAACATTCCCCATCACAAGCGCAAGCTCTGGAGAAGCAAAAAATGGTCCAAAAGAAACCTGCGATCCCAAAAAACGCCAACAAACGCGCCATACGCTATCCTCTCATGTCGCCTTCCCGGCGTCGTTAACGGTTCAGTGAGTATAATCGTGCCAAAAAATATCACCGGCCACGAAAGAAAAAATTCTGTCAGCAATTCAGGAGAAAACGCGTTTTTCCCCGCATAGGTCAATACTTTGATAAGAAGCGCGAAACAGAGAAATGTTATCACCATATCAATCCGTTGTATTTTCCTTACCAAAAGCAAATCAAACAACGCGAAGAATGGAAGCAATACAGCGCTTCCTGCCAACCATATCGCGTTGCCAACCCCGAATGCCCCAAGAATGACTAACGAGATAGCGATGAGGTTCGCGATGTGCGTCTTTCGAATAGCAATCACAAATTTTGACGCCATAGCAAGAACGCTCGCGATCGCAAGAATGATCACATCAGTCGCATTCCTTGGAGGATCAAGAATAAAAAACAAAATCAATGCTGATATAAGAAATGAATCATGATTGGGAATCGCGCCAAACAATCGAGCAAACATGACATTCGAAACAAAAGAAACGCCACACAGAATCACAAGAGAAATCACCATCGCGATAGGAGAAAAGGGAAGTATTCCAAGAAATGCAAACACGAATATTTTTAGTAATCTTGTGAGTTGCCAGGGACTCGAACCCTGAACCGTCTCGTTAAGAGCGAGATGCTCTACCAGTTGAGCTAGCAACCCAATCGTTGCGCCTCTGGAGGGAATCGAACCCACATCACTTGTTCCGAAGACAAGCGCTCTATCCATTGAGCTACAGAGGCATCTCCTGCATTATAGCGAAAATTTCGGGAATATTCATTATTTACAAGTAGTGTGTTTAATAAATTAATCACACTATAAATCCTTGACGAAAATAAGAAAATCTGCAAGGATGATTCATAAGACCGTATGATCGGAAAAAAAATCTTATTGCCATTAACATGGTTTCCCATAGCGTCAATTCTTCTCTTTTCGAATATCTTCCTTCTTTACTCTCTTTCCTCATCAAGAACAGGAGTTGCAGACAATTCACTCTTCCTTTCGCCGCTTGCCGATAGAGCTGTATCATCGATTAACGCGTCATATCAAACTTCACAAGTATTGGGCGCAAAAATTGTCGCCGCTGACGCTCGAACGAAACTGCTTGAAGAATTTCTGAAACAACATGATTCCCCGTTAATACCTTATGCTTCAAAAATCGTCGAAGAAGCCGATAAAAATGGTATTGATTTCCGCCTTGTGGTCTCCATTGCCATGTGTGAATCCAATCTTGGAAAACGAATGCCCCCAAATTCCTACAACGCGTGGGGGATAGCGATTTACACCGGCATGCAAAGCGGAAAAGTGTTTAACAATTGGGAACATGCTATCGAATGGGTATCACGATACTTAAAAGAACGATACATCGACAGAGGAATTTATACCTTGCGAGAGATCGGAGCTATCTACGCCCCGCCATCGGTAGAAAAAGGACACTCATGGAGCAAATGCGTTGAAACCTTCCAACAAAGCATTTATTAATCTCTTCCTCTGTACACCGCTATAATCTCTAATAATCTTTTTTGATATAGTTTTTAACTATTATATCCCATAGTACTTGACAGGCTTATAAAAGTATTATATAATCCTTTCCAGATCCTAAGGTAGAATTCGATGTCTGCTTTAGGGTTTTTTTATGGAAAAAACCCTTA
Organism: uncultured Patescibacteria group bacterium; assembly: GCA_937921305.1. GTDB lineage: Bacteria > Patescibacteriota > Microgenomatia > UBA10105 > UBA927 > CAKZSU01. The sequence continues at coordinate 23,551 of CAKZSU010000003.1, read as the reverse complement.
CAAGCGCAGCGCTTCTTATAGTTCTTTTTTTCTGCCCCATATGCGCAAACCATGCAAATGTGAAAACGCCTGAAGCAGGTCAAACCGCAAAACTTTCCCTTTTCATTGAGTCTTCAACGCAAAAAAAACACAATGAAAAACAACCAGATAAACGGGTTGAGGCGCTTCGTCACTATCTTTCATTACGAAAATCTCCATTGGAGCCATTTGCGGAAAATTTTGTTCGACACGCGGACACGTATAACCTTGATTGGAAGCTACTTCCAGCGATCGCCGGACTCGAATCATCGTTTGGAAAACGTATCCCTCAAAGTTCTTATAACGCATGGGGGTGGGGCGTCTACACTCCAGATTCACCGGGTATACGATTCCAAAATTGGGACCATGGTATTGAAAGTGTCTCAAAAGGATTGCGGGAGCACTACCTCAATAAAGGATTCCTCACGGTAGAACAAATTGGAAAACGATACGCGACATCACCAACATGGGCGCAACGCGTGAAATATTTTATAAATCAGATCGAATCGCATTATCAAAAATTTATCGAACAAGAATCTCCTCCATTGACGTTAGCGTTTACTCTTTGATACAATAGATAAGATAAAATCTTATCACGCTTCCTTTATCTTCTTTCCTTAAAATTTAAAAATAAAATTAAGGTAGGAAGCGGGTGATAAAAAGAAGATACGAAGGAGGAAACGCCGCGTATCGCGGCATTTTTTATTCTATGAAACAAATTGCTCTTGAAGATTTATTGCAAGCGGGATGCCACTTCGGACACAAAGCGGAAAAATGGGATCCAAAAATGGAAGAATACATTTACACCGTTAAAGATGGCATTCATATCATCGATCTTGCGAAAACAAAACAATCTCTTGAAGAAGCTCGAGAAGCGGTAAAACAATTCGCTATGGAAGGTCATGAGATACTGTTTGTTGGAACAAAACGGCAAGCAAAAAGCGTTGTAAAAGAATACGCTCAGAAAGCTGGAGCGCCGTACCTTATTGAACGGTGGATCGGAGGATTTCTGACAAATTGGGAAAGCATTAGACAAAATGTTGCAAAAGCAAATCGCATGCAACAAGAAAAAGACGCAAATGAATGGCAAAAATTTCCAAAACATGAACAAGTAAGATTAACAAAACACCTTGAACGATTGAAAGCGACATACGAAGGAGTCTTAAAACTAGGAAATCTTCCACGAGCGATTTGCATCACAGACGCAAAAAAGGAAGATGCGGCAATAAAAGAAGCAAAACGAATCGGCGTTACTGTTATCGCGATCGTAGATACAAATGTTAACCCATCTCTTGTCGACTATCCAATCCCAGCAAATGACGATGCGATCGGATCTATCACATACATCATTGACGCGCTAACAGAAGCGTATCGAGAAGGAAAAGAACAACAAGAAAAAGAAGAACAAAAAGAAAAAATCAAAACTCAACCAAAAGAAGAAACAAAAAAAACAAAGCAAAAAAAGCAAACAAAAAAACAAGAAGAACAACAAGACGAGGAGGGGGCAGCATGAATGTTCCGATTGAATTATTAAAAAAACTTCGTGAAGAAACAGGGGCTGGTATCGCAGATTGCCGACAAGCGTTGGAAGACGCAAATAACGAATATGACAAAGCAAAACAATTGCTTCAAGAACGAGGGTTAGAAAAAGCAAAGAAAAAAGAAGGAAAAGAAACCGCAGAAGGCATTATCTACGCTTATATTCATGCGACTAATAAAGTAGGCGTTCTTTTAGATATTCGATGTGAAACAGATTTTGTGGCAAGAACCGATGATTTTAAACATCTTGCAAAAGAAATAAGCATGCAAATCGCGGCAATGAATCCAAAAGATATTCAAGAGTTGCTTCAATCTGAATATATTCGAGATCCAAAACTAACGATTGAACAGCTAATCAAAAGCGTCATTGCAAAAGTTGGAGAGAACATCACCATAGCGCGATTTGCCAGAATGGAAGTGGGGCAGTAAACTATACCTATGATTGATGACATCCTCAAAACCACCCAAGAAAAAATGAAAAAAGCACTAGAGGTGACAACGCAAGATCTAGGAACAATTCGATCTGGAAGAGCGACGCCAGCATTAGTCGAAAACGTTATAATAAATGCCTATAACGGTTCGACAAAAATGAAAATCATGGAGCTTGCTACAATAACAACCAGTGACGCAAAAACCCTCATTATTCAACCATTCGATCCATCAACACTTGAAGACATCGCAAGAGGCATTCAAGAAGAAAATATCGGACTCACGCCAATCGTTGACGGAGAAGTTGTCCGCATTACTATTCCTCCGCTAACAGAAGAACGAAGAAAAGAATTTATAAAACTTGCACACGCAAAACTTGAAGCCGGAAAAATCATGATTCGGCAAATTCGTCAAGAAATGCTTCACGATGTTAAAAAACGAGAAGAAGCAAAAGAACTAAACGAGGATCAAAAAAAGATGTTGGAAAAACACATTCAAGATATTACAGACAGATATATGGAAGAACTTGAGACGCTTCGACAACGAAAAGAAGCGGAGCTCCTCCAAATTTAACGCGTCATTACATTAACTGGATTCTTACTATTGCGATATCGCGAAGAATATTTAGAATAGAAGAACATGGATATTTTATCGTTTCTTCAGACAGGCATTGTATTCTTTCTTGTATTAAGCGTCTTGGTCCTCATTCATGAACTCGGTCATTACCTTATCGCGCGACTCATTGGCGTAACAGTGGAAGAATTCGGCTTTGGACTTCCTCCAAGAATCATTGGAAAAAAATTCAAATGGGCAGAGAACGAATGGTCGCTCAACTGGCTCCCCATTGGAGGATTTGTACGGCTTGCCGGAGAGGACGAACTCGGAGATTCAATAGAAGAATCGAAAAAACGATACAAAGAGAAGAATATCAAACAATTCTTCTGGGCTCGATCAAAACTTGAACGAGTCGCGATTCTCGCCGCGGGCGTGATGATGAATTTTCTCCTTGCCGTGGGAATCACTTCATACCTTATCACCCAAGGAATAAAAGAACCAGCGCCTCGCGTCGCAGTAGAAGAAGTGCTTCCAGGAACCCCGGCGCAACTCGCGGGATTGCAAACAGGAGACAAAATCAACGCAATTGAATACAAAACAGACGACGGAAAAACACGATCGCTTCCAACGCGACTGCCGGAAGAACTCGTTAAGGGAACACGCCAACACCTTGGAAAAGAAATCAAGCTTATCGTAATACGAGATGGGAAAGAAATACGAATTCCTGTAACACCGAGAAAAGAATACCCGCAAAACGAAGGGCCCATGGGTATTCGCATCGGATTTGATATTCGAACTATTCAATATCCGTGGTATCAAGCGCCATTTTACGCTGTAAAACTCAATATCGAACGAGCTCGAGACATGCTGATCGGTATCGCGTCGCTTCCCGGAAAAGCATTAACAGGGCAAAATATTAGTAACGAGATTGCCGGACCTGTGGGAATCGCGCAAATTACCGGAGAGGCGACAAAAATTGGTTTAAACGCAGTTCTTCATCTCACAAGTATTCTTTCTCTCAGTTTAGCCCTTCTCAATATTCTTCCATTTCCCGCGCTTGACGGCGGACGATTATTATTTATCGTCATAGAAGCAGTCATCGGAAGGCCAGTACATCCATCGTGGGAACGCAATGTGCATCAGATTGGCATGCTTATTCTTTTATGTTTCATCGCGCTTGTCACCATTAATGATATCTCCCGCATCGCTCGAGGATAACAACATAATACAACAGATATGATATTTGAAAAAAAAGAACTCAAAAAGAAATCACAGAACATCTCCGAATGGTACAATGATGTGCTTTTGAAAGCGGAAATCGCGGATTATGGACCAGCTCGAGGAACTATGGTGATCCGCCCGTATGGGTACGCGATTTGGGAACGTGTTCAAGGCATCCTTGATGGCATATTTAAAGACTACGGCGTCCAAAACGCGTATTTTCCCCTTTTATTTCCATGCTCATTATTGGAAAAAGAACAAGAACATGTGGAAGGATTTTCTCCGGAGCTTGCGGTAGTTACAAAGGGAGGAGGAGAGGACCTTGACGATCCGCTGGTTGTGCGTCCGACATCAGAAACGATTATGTATGTCATGTACGCAAAATGGATTCAAAGCTGGAGAGATCTTCCGGTCCTTATCAATCAATGGAACAATGTTGTCCGATGGGAAAAACGAACTCATCTCTTTCTTCGAACCCTCGAATTCCTTTGGCAAGAAGGACACACCGCGCACGCAACAAATGAAGAAGCAGAAGCAATGGCGAAAACCGCTCTCTCTTGGTACAAGACCGTGTATGAAGAATACTACGCGATTCCTGTTGTTACTGGAGTAAAAAGCGAAAGAGAAAAATTCGCCGGCGCGGCAAAAACTTATACCGTCGAAGCGCTCATGCCGGATGGAAAAGCGTTGCAAGCGTGCACATCGCATAACCTTGAACAAAACTTTTCTACAGCGTTTGAGATTACATTTCAAACAAAAGAAGGAACACGCGAACATGTCTATCAAACTTCGTGGGGATTTTCCACGCGAAGCCTCGGCGGATTATTCCTTACGCATGGAGATGATCAAGGACTAATTCTTCCCCCAAAGATTGCGCCAATCCAAGTTGTTATCATTCCTATTCATAAAAAAAGCGACGATGCCAATCTTATTTATGTGTATTGTCAAGATATTCAAGAAACCCTGAAAAATGGCGGCGTTCGAGTAATATATGATGATAGAGACGAACCAAGCGTTGGACGACGATTTAATGAATGGGAGGTAAAAGGCGTTCCGCTTCGCTATGAAGTCGGATCTCAAGAAACCGCGAATCGGACCGTTACTATCGCCAGACGAGACACTGGCGAAAAAATCGTTATTGATCGATCGGACATGCTTATTAAAACACAAGAACTCTTAGGCGCTATACAGCGAAATCTGTACGAGAAAGCTCTTGTATTTCAACAAGCGAATACAACAGATGTGTCTTCGTATAAAGAATTTCAATCTATTATGAACGACAAACGAGGGTTTATCCGCGCGTTTTGGTGTGAATCTCCAATATGCGAAGAAAAAATCAAAGAAGAAACAAAAGCGACGACGCGATGTCTCCCTCTTGACGCGCCGGAAGAATCTGGGTCATGCGTCTCTTGCGGAAAAGAAGCGAAACGCCGGTGGATCTTTGCGCAAGCATATTGACGCATACTATGAAAACCATAGTCACACATATCGGACCAGACTTAGACGCGATTGCAAGCGTCTGGCTTATCAAGACATTCTTTCCAAATTGGGAGGAAGCGACAATCGCATTTGTTCCTGCAGGAACAACATTACATAACGCTCCGCCGGATGCCGACCCGAATATTATTCATGTCGATACAGGATTTGGAACATTCGATCACCATCAAACCAATGAAAATATTTGCGCCGCGATGCTTGTATATGAAGAAGTCAAATCATACCACGGCGAAGATAAGGCGCTCGAACGACTTGTAAACGTAGTAAACGATGTTGATCATTTTGCCGAAGTGTTTTATCCCAACCCCACCGCTGATTATTGGCATTTTCATCTCGCCGCAATCATTGACGGATGGAGACTTATATATCACGATGATCCACAGAAAATCATGTCTCTTGGCATGGAAGCGCTCGACAGCGTATATAAAACAATCCAAAATCGTATATGGGCAGAACGAGAGCTTGCAGAAAAAGGAATACCGTTTGAAACGATCTTTGGAAAAACGCTTGGCGCAGAAACGACAAATGACGATGTGATTCATCTTGCCCAAAAATCTGGGTACCACCTCGTGATTCGAAAGGATCCAAAAAAATCGTATGTTCGCATTAAGTCACTCCCGACTCCATCCATTGATTTAACATCGTTGTATGAACGTCTCAAAGAACGAGATCCCGACGCAACATGGTTCTTGCACGCAAGCAAGCATATGATTTTGAATGGAAGCACAAAAAATCCAACCATGAAACCAACCAAGCTTTCTTTACAAGAAATCATTGATCTCACGAAAGCAATCCAGTAACATGAAGATTGTGCAGTGCATTTTTTGCGATATTGTCGGAAAAAAAATTCCAAGTGAACCAATTCACGAAACTGACGCCTGCATCGTTATTTCAGATATTCACCCTCAAGCACCGGTCCATCTTCTCATCATTCCCAAAGCGCATTACGCGGAATTTCTTGAGATGCCTAACGATCTTCTTCTCCATATTCTCGAGACAGCGAAAATAGTCATCGCGAATCGAAAGATAGCGGCATATCGACTAGTCAACAATGGCAAAGGCGCAGCGATGATCGATCATTTTCATCTTCATATTTTAGGAAGTATAGAAAAAGAAAGAGGATTGTAAGAAATCTTTTTATTGCTAACTTCTTTCTTCATTTTCCATTTTCTTGTATACTATAGAAAGTGTTTTCACACTATGTGAAAGGGGGTGTAGGTTGTTTATGGTGGTTGTAAAAGCACAACCAGGGGAAACATCAGACACATTGATTCGAAAGTTTACACGAAAAGTACTGACAGAAGGAATTATCCAAGACATCAAACGAAAAGAATTTTATGTAAAACCAGCGGAAATACGAAAGGAAAAGAAAAAAGAACTTGCCAGAAAAATCCGACAAGGAACAAGAGGATAATCCAACAGTATGCTTCTTGATGAAATTAGACAACAGACAACAGAAGCGCTAAAAGCTCGCGATACGCGTCGAGTCGAAACATTGCGATTTTTGCTCTCCGCAATCCGAAACGTCGGCATTGCCAAATATGGCCCTCGTGGAGAGAAGCAGATAACTGATCAAGACATTGTTGATGTCATTAGAAAGCAGGTAAAAACGAGACAAGAATCAATCGAAGCGTTTTCAAAAGCTGGAAGAACCGATCTTGTGGAAAAAGAAGAACAAGAACGAGCAATTCTTCAATCATTTCTTCCAAAAGACCTTTCCGATGAGGAATTGAAAGCATTGCTTGAACCGCTTCTTGCAAACGGAGAGAGACACATGGGAACACTCATGAAGCAAGCGATGCAACTCGTTCAGGGAAGAGCGGATGGGAAACGCGTTTCCACTATCCTTCAATCATTATTACAACAATAGCGCTATGTATTCGATTATTATTAAAACTTCAACGCATTTTCCGGTAAACAAAAAAAAGATTAAAGAAGCGGTAGAACGAGTATTAAAACAACGATTAGTCAAAGAATGCGAAGTTAGCATTGTTATCTGCGGAGACCGGCAAATGAAGAAGCTCAACGCGATGTATAGAAATATCAACGACAAAACCGATGTGCTATCCTTTCCTCAAAACGATCCGACGCAACCCACTCCGCCATTTCCTCAACCGCCAAACAACGTCCTATATCTCGGAGATATCGTTGTCTCTTATCCGCAAGCGGTCAAGGAAGCCGCAGAAGAACACACATTTATTGACGAAAAAATACAACAACTTGTCCTTCATGGGCTTGATCATTTGATGGGAATCCATCATGATGAATAAATCCTTCATCATATGAGCTTTTACAACACTTATCGACCAAGAACACTTGAAGAAATCGACAATGAACAAGTGAGAAAACTCATCGCGTCGTTATTGTCAAAGAAGAAGGAAGACCTTCCGCACGCGTATTTCCTTACCGGCCCGAGAGGAATAGGAAAAACAACCACAGCTCGAATCATTGCCAAGCTGTTTAATTGCGTTACACCAAAAAAAACTGGAGAACCATGCGGGGACTGTGACATGTGTAAAAAAATAGGAGAGGGAAAAGCGATTGATGTGCTTGAAATCGACGCGGCAAGCAACACCGGTGTAGATAATATCCGAGACATAAAAGATAAAATCCTTCTCGCTCCTGTTGAGGCGAAATGGAAAATTTATATTATCGATGAAGTGCATATGCTCTCTATAGGCGCGTTCAACGCGCTACTAAAGACGCTTGAAGAACCGCCGAAGCACGCCGTATTTATTCTGGCAACGACCGACCCGCACAAAGTCCCGCAAACCATCCAATCGCGATGTCTTATCCTACAATTCAAAAAACCGACCATGAAAGAGCTGCTTGATTCGCTCCGGCGAATCGTTAAAGGGGAAGGATTTCAAGCAACAGACGACGCGCTCCACATCATTGCGGAATTCTCCGATGGTTCATTTCGAGATGCAGTAAAACTTCTTGAACAAGCAAGCCTTGAGTCTCAAGAGATCACGGAAGAAACTGTACGAAAGATTCTCTCCCTTCCCGAACATCAACAAGTGCTGTCATTTATTCAATATATCCAAAAACAGAATGCTCCGGAGCTCATACAACAAATAGACGATCTCAAAAAACAAGGCGTGGATATTAAAGATTTCTATGAACAACTTATCAAGTATCTTCACCGGATGCTCATCGAGCGCGTGATGACATCGGATCACCAATTGTGGAACCTCCACGACCTTCGACGATTACTCGAAACGCTTCTTCGATTTCATCAAACAATTCGAGGCAATGTCTTTCCCGATTTAGCGTTAGAACTCGCGATATTGGAATACATAACAACCACAACATCACCCCCCCAAAATGCTTCTTCATTATCTCGTTCATCTTCTAGAAAACAGGAAGACGAACAACAATCCTCTCAAAAACAATCTACTCAAAAAACGCAACAAGATAAACTTCAATCGCTTTCACTAGAAAAACTCGCAGAACATTGGAATGATGTTATTCAAGAAGTCAAATCGCGCAATCACTCTGTATCCGCAGTTTTGCGATCTACTAGACCAAAAAGCGTGGAACATGGTATAGTTACGATCGAAGCGTTTTATAAATTCCATAAAGAAAAATTGGATGAACCGCAAGCGAAAGACGCTATCGCGGGAACGATAAAAACACTATTTGGCGAGCAACCAACAATTGATATTGTGCTGGGAAAGAAAGGAGTATAACGATGCAAAATCCATTCAAAATGCTTGGCGACCTAAACGCCATGAGAAAACAAGCAATGCAAATTCAATCGATGCTGGAAAAAGAAGAATTTGATGTCAGCGTTGGCAATGTTCGCGTTGTCATCACTGGGAATCAGAATGTCAAACTTGTTGAAGTAGACGGAGAACGACAGCAGAATCTTGAACGAGCCTTTAATGAAGCAATAAAAAAATCTCAACACGCGGCGGCGGGAAAACTCCAAGAATTGGCAAAAGGGATGTAACAAAGCTATTAGCTCTCAGCTATCAACAAACTGCTGACAGCAACCAGCGATTTTTATGAATATTCTTGTTGTTGGCTCTCTCGCGTACGATTATTTTTTTACCATTGATGGATCATTTGCCGATCGCATCGATGAAGAGACACTTCCTCACATTTCCGCGTACTTTTCGGCGAACGCATGTAATAAATATTACGGAGGAACGGCGGGAAACATTGCGTACACACTCGCGCTTTTTGGCGAACATCCGATGATTGTTGCCGACGCGGGAAACGATATTCAAGAATACAAGAAGTTTTTAGAGGAATATCACATCTCCACCAAATATATCACAGAAGATTCAAAAACGCCTACCAATATCTATATCGCGCTTATAGATAGAAAAAATAACTACATCGGAGCATTCTATGACAGCGGAAAAACAAAGAAACGGACAATCTCGTTCAAAGCAATCAAAGAAAAGGCATCGTTTGCCGTTATCGCGCCAACACATCCTTCTCTCATGAACGATGCTGTCGATTTCTGTAGTAACAAAAACATCTCATATGTCTACACACCGTCATTTCTTACAAAAACCATTGAAAAAAACGATCTTATACGAGGAATCAAACACACGTCTATACTCATAGGAAATGACAGAGAAATACAAACGCTGGAGGAAACGCTTGATGTATTTCATGACGACCTTATATCGATTGTGCCTATAGTCATCACGACACTAGGCGAACAAGGATCGATCATTGAAACAGCAAAAGATCGCATACACATACCAGCGGCGAAAACGAAATATATTCGGGACACACGAGGAGCGGGAGACGCTTACCTTGCAGGATTTCTTACTGGATATATACGATCTTATCCACTTGATGTCTGCGGAAAAATGGGATCAATCGCTGCGTTGTATGCGATTGAATCCCACGGAACGCAAACACATACCTTTACAAAAGACTCATTTACAAAACGATACCAAGAGCAGTATTATGCAACCGTATCCCTCTAAAAAGTATGACAAAGGAAAAGTTGATACTTAATGGACAAATTCAAGAGAACAGAGACGGACCAATTGTCCGAACAACATATGTGTTTAATGGATTTCTTACAAAAGAAGATTTGAAAGGAACAGAATTTGAAGGAAGACAAATCATATATCAACATTCTCCATATCATGGCGAGCCTGAAACAGTGATTGTGACTGAAGGAATTAAACCAACAATCATCATCAGAGTCACAGAATGAAACACAAACTCGTTCTTTTTGACATCGACGGAACGCTTCTTTATTCCAAAGATTCATCACATAGAAAACGATTCGAAGTTGCAATCCAAGAAGTCTATGACATATCAGTAACTATCGATTGGGAACAATTTCATGGCCACATTGACACGAGCATTTTTGTATCAACGCTAACACAAGCCGGCGTACCAACCTCAGACATTTACGAAAAACTCCCGCTTGCGTTTGAACAAAGCTATGAATATTTCAAACAAAACATTCCAAAAGCGTTTCACGAATCAGTACTTCCGGGAGTCCGAGACCTTTTAGAACATCTTGCTCCCAAAGTGCATCTTGGCATCCTTTCCGGCAATTATGAAAAAACGGGGTGGCATAAACTTGAACTTGTGGGGTTGCGACACTATTTCACCTTTGGCGTGTTTGGTCACGAAGGAGACGATAGAATCGCGCTAGCGAGACTCGCGCCCGACAAGGCAAAACACCATTTTGGTAAACCATTTCAACCAAACGATATCTATATTGTGGGAGACACGCCAAAAGATATTCAATGCGCGAAGGCGATACACGCGCATTCAATTGCGGTGACAACAGGAAATTACTCTTCAGACGATCTTCTTCCGCATCAACCAAATCTTCTTGTTCATTCACTAGAAGATCCTCGCGTTCTTGCGTATATTCTCTCTGAATAATCAATCGTGTATGGTATAATTTTGAGTAGCAAAGGAGACCACTATCTATGTTTATTCATCTCATTGCAGACTATGGAATTAACGATCCCGCGTTTGGAGAAGTCATACAAAAACTTGTTGGACTAGAAAAAGATATCACGGTTTACCCGACAAGTGTTCCGTCTTTTAGCACGCTCGCTACAGGATTCTGGACTGCTCAGTACGCGCTTGTAAATCCAATGCAAAACATGATTATCTACACAAACACCGCGCCAAGAAAAGACAAAAAAGAATCACGCGAGAAAAATGAAGGAGAAAAACTCATGTATACGAAACTTCATAATGGCGTCCAGGTAATTGGCGTAAACGCCGGATACTGTTTCTCATTTATTAAACCTCATATCTACGAATTTCGATCCGTCAATGTCGCAAACAAAGGATCACAATTTCGATCACGAGACTTCTATCCAGAAGCAGTCGCAAGCCTCGCAAGAGGAAATCAATCCTTTATCGGAGAGGCTGTTGATGTATCTATCATCCCCGATGTTCCACCAAATAGAATCGGATGGATTGATGGATATGGCAATCTTAAAACAACAACAAGACGATCATCGATCGCATTAGAAATTGGACAGCCAATGCTTGTGACGCTCAACGGCATCAAACGCACTGCCTACTTTACCGATGGAACATTTTCTGTCCACGAAGGACAACTTGCCTTTGCTCCCGGCTCCTCCGGAGCAGACGATCCATTCATGGAACTTTTTTTGCGAGGGTTATCGGCATGGGTAGAGTTTGATCGACCAGATATTGAATCAGAATTCACCATTGAACCAGTGAACGAATGACAATTTGGGAGACATTGCAAAAACCAATCCTCATCCTCGCCCCGATGGAAGATGTGACAGACACGGTCTTTCGAAGAATTATTTGTTCCTGCGGAAGACCTGATCTCTTTTTCACAGAATTTACCAATGTCGATGGATTGGCTTCAAAGGGAAACGACATCGTTGCACAACGATTGTTGTTTACTTCAGAAGAAAAACCGCTCATTGCGCAGATTTGGGGAAAAAATCCCGAGCATTTTTATCACGCCGCACAGCGATTGGCACAAATGGGATTTGACGGCATTGATATTAACATGGGATGCCCAGAGTCATCGGTTATAAAAAATGGCTGCTGTGCTGCATTAATCAACAACCGTTCTTTAGCCATAGATATTATTCTTGCTACAAAAGAAGGCGCAGGAACACTCCCGGTAAGTATCAAAACACGCATAGGATTTGACACGATCATAACGGAAGACTGGATTTCGTTTCTCCTTTCTCAGGATATCGCCGCGCTGACTGTGCACGGAAGAACAGCAAAAGAACTCTCTCAAGTTCCCGCTCATTGGGAAGAAATAAGAAAAGCAGTGAAAATACGAAACGCGATGAGAAAATCCACGCTCATCATCGGCAACGGCGATGTGGCCTCAAAAGAGGAAGCGATAGAAAAATCCAATCTTTACGGCGTTGACGGCGCCATGATTGGACGAGGAATATTCAAAAATCCGTATCTTTTTGGCAACGCGGATCAATGGAAAAAAGCGACTATAAAAGAACGAATGTATCTTCTCAAGCGTCATCTTGAACTGTTTACGTCTGTTTGGGGGAATCGAAAACATTTCGCGGTTATGAAAAAGTATGTTAAAATATATATTACAGACTTTCCGCAAGCCAGCGATATCCGAGAACAATTAATGATATATGATACCGCTCGCGATATGATTAAGTATATTGAGGAGTTCTTAATGAATCACGATTCTTCCCAGAGCGATTCCTTATAATTCTTTTGTTTGTTGATACCACTCATAAAGATCCGCGGCGTGTTGATTCACAATTCGAAGCTCTTCTAGCACTTTGTCTCGTATTTGCAATGAAGTAAGAGACGACACATTCTGTTCTTTTGCCCATTTCGCCATTTTTTCCGCAAATTCTTTTGCTTGGTCAGGCGTAAGACCGGCAGCTTGAACGACTCGAGAGATATTAATTACGCTAAATTTTTCAATAGATCCATCTCGTTTAATAACCTGCGGCAACATACTTTTATAATAGACGATATGATAAATAAAAACAACATTGGTGAAGAAAAAGAGCGATTGAGAACGATACTAACTGCTCAACGAAAAATGTTGGCAGATCAGGAACGACACATTGCTTCAGAAGCAATAACGCGCGCGTGTTTATCGCTTCCGGAAGTTCAAACATCATCGTGTCTTTGCGTCTATCAATCGTTTCCCTCCGAAGTTGACACAACGCTCATCATTGAAGAATGTCTCAGACAAAAGAAACGGGTGATTGTTCCTGAATCTCTAGAGGCAAAATTAGCGATGTGTTTTATCGTTCCCGGCGTCGCGTTCGACCGATCTGGACATAGACTTGGACGGGGAGGAGGGTACTACGATAAACTTCTTTCCGGCGTCGCAGCTCCTAAAATAGCGCTCGCGTTTTCTTTTCAACTGCTCACTATGCTTCCATGCGAATCTCATGATATAGTGATGGATATTATTGTCACAGAACAAGAAATCATACGGATAAAGGAGGAGCTATGAAACAACAAACGCCGAAAAAACCAGCGCACGATCATCCAGAGTATCAATATCTTAATCTTATGCAAGAGATTATGGATCATGGAACATGGAAAGTAAGTCATTCGACTGGTGTTAAACTTAAAAGCGTTTTTGGAAGAATGTGTCGATACGATTTATCGAAAGGATTTCCGCTTCTAACAACAAAAAAAGTCTTTATTCGCGGCATTATTCATGAACTATTATGGTTTTTATCTGGATCAAGTAATATCAAATATCTTCTCGATAATAATGTCCATATTTGGGATGAGTGGGCGTATAAAAAATACGAATGGGCAGTCGCGGAACACAAAGCGCTATTTTTATCGTTTGAAGAATTTATGGAACATATGAAAACTGATGAAGCATTCGTCAAACAGTGGGGAGAACTTGGACCAGTATACGGCGTTCAATGGAGAAAATGGCCCGTCGGAAAAGAAAAAACTGTCGATCAGCTCGGGTGGGCGATAGAAAAAATCAAAAAATACCCGATGAAAAAACATTATATAATTTCCGCGTGGAACGCGGGGTGCATTTATGAAATGTCAGGAAGTCACGATGCGTCTATGGTGATCGCGCCGTGTCACACGATGTTTCATATCAATATCACCGATGATAAACTCTCGCTTCTCTTATACCAGCGAAGCGCAGATCTTTTCTTGGGCGTGCCGTTTAACATTGCCTCATATGCCTTATTAACGCTCATGATCGCACAAGTCACGGGGTATAAACCAGGAGAGTTTATCCATGTATTTGGCGATGTGCATATCTACGAAAATCACTTTGAACAGTGCAAGGAACAACTCTCGCGAGAACCTCGTCCATTGCCCACCATGAAACTCAATCCCGCGAAAAAGAATATTGATGATTTTGTATATGAAGATTTTACCCTTGAAGGATACGATCCTCACCCTGCCATTAAAGGAGATATTACTGTTGTAGGAGGATTTTGATGATTTCCATCATCGCCGCAATTGGGAAAAAAAGAGAGTTGGGGAAAAATAATAAACTTTTATGGCATACCCCAGAAGACATGAAACGATTTAAAGCAATAACTATAGGACACCCAGTCATCATGGGACGAAAAACATTTGAATCGATCGGCAAACCACTTTCACAACGAACAAATATTGTTATCACAAGAAATTCTCATTATCCTTCAGAAGGCATTCTTATCGCTTCATCGTTACAAGATGCCTTAACGAAAGCCAAAGGCTGTGACGGAGCAGAAGAAATTTTTATCATTGGAGGAGGAAAGATATACGCAGAAGCAATATCCATCGCACATCGCTTATATCTCACGATCGTGGACGCGGAGGCTGACGCAGACACCTTCTTTCCTGATTACTCAATGTTCACAAAAAAAATTGAACATAAAACAGAACACTCATCAACTGGGTATTATCTAACATACAACATTCTTCAACGGGCATAACGATTTATTTATCAATATCTTGAAGAAATGTACAAAGCATGTGATAGTATTTATTTAAACTTGACACGCTTACCCATTCGGTATCTCCCCCGATGTCTCCACCAATAGGACCAAATTCAATACCAGGACATCCTACTGTCATATAGTGACGTGCGTCAGATGATCCATTTGCACCTCGAACAACGAGAGAATGACCTAATGCTCTTTCTGAAGATTTTTTAAGTGATTGAAGGATTTCATTCTGTTCATCGGTATATAACGATGGCTCATGAACAACAATATGCATCGTTGATTCTTTCGGAAGAATCTCGTGAAGAAACTTAAGCACACGGTCTTTATCTTCTGGAACAAATCGGATATCAAGACTTACCGAGCATTCATCAGGAATTTTATTATATGCAGAATTTGATGTTGACATTTTTGCGACATTAACCGTTGTGACCCACGATTCTTCTTGAGGAATGGGAAAGCGATACATAAGTCTTCCGAGAAAATCTTGCGTTAACAATATCGCGTTCTTTCCTCGCCACGGATATGCGCCATGCGCCGTCACGCCACATATCACTACATCTACCCAAAGAATTCCTTTTGCTTTATTGACAATATCAAAATTTGTTGGCTCGCCGCAGATCACAAAATCTGCTCGAACACCTTGTTCGATTTGCCATTTTGTCCCATGAAATCCACCCACTTCTTCATCTGTTACTAACTGAAGACCGAGAGGGTAGGAGACTTGTTTTGCCATATCACGAAAGATATGAATAAGACACGCTACGCTTGCTTTCATGTCTAACGCGCCAACACCGGAGAGTTTATCGCCGTCAATCGATGGAGAATACCCCTCTTTCTTACCGGGAACAACATCAAGATGAGCATTAAGAAGAACGCGAAATCGCTCTGGTCGTTTTTCTCCTGCATAAATCAGCGCGCTTTGTATGCCGTGATCCTCAAACATCTCTACAGTAAATCCCTGAAGGTCATCAACGGCAACTCGAAGCGCCTCACGCAACGCATCAGGTGAATGTTCTATGGATTGAATTCTAATGAACTGACATGCAAGATCTACGATGCTATTTTTCATAATTATATCTTACACAATCTGCCCCCACAGGGTAAATCGAGAACCGTGATTTCTTCCTTTTTTCGCCTCAGGTGAATCAATTGGCATGTAGGAACGAAATCCACCCATCCAATGATATGTCTCTCCATCTGTCCACATAAAATTTCTATCTATATAAACATACTGTTGTCCTGTTTGAATATCTGTTTGAATATCTGTTTGAATATCTGTCACAATCGGCGTGCGCAATTCTGGCTGAATGATATATGGTCCTCTTCTTTGCAAATTCTGTCTCAATTCAGAACGAAACTTTTTATTCGCAACACTTCCTGAAAGATGACCATAGCATCCATAGCTTCCCTGCGCAGGCTTGGCGCGCAAACGGATAGATCCGGCTTGGTCTAAATTATTAATCGATACACCTCTCGTCCGCAAAAAACTTACTAAGAATTCAGACGGAACTGCAATACTTTGGTTTTTTTCGGGAATACACATAATATAGAAAACATCAGATTGTTGCCTCACCATAAATCCCATATTAACCAATGGCATCCATGCTTTTGTATCATTAATTCTTCTTGGGTCACCAACAGGCCATGCTGGATCGTCGACATTAAACGTTACCGCGCGAGATCGAATAATTTGTCGCATCTGTGGATTTTCCAATAGCGGAACAGAAATTGTAATTCGTGGATCTCGTAATTTTGCCACAGGATCGGATGTGCGAGCGTATAGCAAATACTCACAGTCACCATGACGGCTCCTGACATACTCTTCAAACTCATCAGGACCAAAAAAACGATCAAATCCGCTTAATGCTCTCACTTCTTCATTAGTCAACGGTTCTTCTGGTCTCTTCCCGAATTCAGATAATTTCATTGCTTCGTACTTCTGCGGCGTCACAGCAAGTAACGCAATCGGCATGCCTGTTTCTTGTCGCAGCGCATTAAGAGATGCCTCAAATTCTCTCTTAAATAGAGAATCTTGGTCATTCGATGAAAACATCTCTCGCAACAACTGATACATTGCCAAAGAATTTTCTATTTCAAATATTCGCCTCCGCAAGACTTCAACAAGGACATCTTTTGGATAAAATTGTGCTTCACATAAAAATGATTCAGGCAACCCCACCATATCAATTTGCACCCATCGATTCACTGGTATTCCATTCACGAACGCGTGTTGATAATCTGTCTCCCACTCAGCATTCTGCTGAATCAATGATGAAAATGATTGATTATACTCCCTATACAAGTGAAACAACGCCTCTATTACTGATTGCGGATACTCAACGCGATACTCAACAGTTTGAAATATTTCTGGACGAATTTCCCCATCTTCACCACCTCTTGATAACGAAGTAACATGCGGCACCGCTCCGATTGGTCCAAGACCTACCTCATAAGGAACGGCAATTATTTGATCAAAACGGTTAAGCCCTTCTTCCAAGGAAATTTCATGATGCCGAAGTCGTTCTCCCATAAAAAACCTCTTCGTTGTCGAAGAGGTTTTGACGAAGGACATGGCAACTATCGCCTACGTCAAAACCCTCCCCTCAAGGAAGATCCCTCCACTAATAACAATAATTTGTTTTTTATGCGTATATTTCATATATTATCCTAGTTAAATTAAAAATTTACCATATATCTAGCATATTGTAAATAGGTGAAACTATAAACTATATAATTTATTTATTGTGATTTTTACAAGGATACACATCTTATGATCTTTCAAGATAGATATCACGCAGGAACACTTTTAGGAGAAAAGCTTCTTGTTTATACAAACGATCATCCAATCATCACTGCAATTCCGCGAGGAGGCATTTCGGTGGGATATCCAATTTCAATAATGCTTCACACACCAATGATAGCGTATATAGTGAGAAAAATCGGTTCACCAATTCAGCGAGAACTCGGCATCGGCGCTATCGGAGAAAATGGAGTAGAAGTGTATGATGCAGAACGCATAAAGGAATTATCGCTACGCGATGATGACATCCGAAAAATTCGAGATAAGGAAGCATGGGAGCTCCAGCGACGCGTCACTCTCTATAGAAATGGAAAACCCTTCCCGAACATTGAACATAATACTGTAATCCTTGTTGACGACGGCATAGCGACAGGAATTACCATACAAGCAGCGATACAAGGGGTACAAAAACTGAATCCGAAAAACATCATCGTAGCAGCTCCCGTGTGTTCTCAATACGCATACGATCTACTCTCGCCCTTAGTCTCACAAATCGTTTGCATACAGACGCCGGCGACGCTTGAAGCAATAGGGAAGTGGTATATCGATTTTCATCAAATGACGGATGAAGAAGTCATAAGCCTGCTTTGACAAACAAAACAAACTAAAAGTGAACCAACCAAATCTATGCTACAATAATTGAATGGAAAAAACGATACGACTCTTTTTCACTGGATTTTCGATGGGAACCGCAGATCTTATACCGGGCGTTTCTGGAGGAACTATTGCGTTTATTTCAGGGATTTATGAAGAACTAATTTTCTCGATAAAAAAAGTAACGGGAACAGTCATCAAACTCTTTCTTCACGGAAAAATCGCTCAGGGGATCAAAGAGATTCCATTTCGATTTTTGCTCCCACTAGGACTGGGAATAGGAACGGCAATCTTCACCCTGGCAAAACTCCTCTCGTATCTGCTCAAAACCTATCCTACCTATGTGTGGGCACTCTTTTTTGGTCTCGTGTTCATGTCCACAATTATTGTGATGAAACGGGTGAAGCGATGGAATATCGCATGTATGCTTTCGTTTGCTCTTGCCACGATTAGCGCATATCTTCTTGTCGGCATGGTGCCGGTGGAAACCCCCGCAAACGCGCTGATGTTTTTTCTCAGTGGAATGATTGCGATCTGCGCCATGATTCTACCGGGAATCTCTGGATCTTTTATCTTGTTGTTATTAGGAAAATATCAGCAAGTGCTTGCATTAGTGACAGAGCGAAATATTGTTATGCTTGCAATTTTTGCAGCGGGATGCGCCGTTGGTATCTCATTGTTCTCTCGGGTTTTATCTTGGCTTTTTAAGCATTATCACGATATCTCGATCGCAATTCTTTCTGGATTCATGCTTGGATCGATCCGAAAATTATGGCCATGGAAAGAAGTTGTTGCTACACGCATTAACAGCCATGGGGTAGAGGTTCCATTGGTAGAAAAAAATATTCTTCCCTCTGCGTTAGATATATCAGTCTTCTTCGCGGTAGCGTTGGCGATCCTTGGGACAATCCTTGTCTATCAACTCGAACGCTTCCACGCAATACAAGAGAAGTAAACTTTATTTGGTATTATGTAGCATATTGAGAGATATTCCATTTTTCTCTTATACTCTCAAACATCCATATGAATGAATTGCTTTTGTTTTTTCGTTTCGTATGATTTTGCCTCTAACGAGAGAGATATTCATAATAAGTGAGACAATGATCAGTTTTAAATAATACCTACGCATATATCATCAAAAAAGCATTATACATTTTTATGAAGTATAATATAGTTTATAAAAATGGAGAAAATAATCTTTCTAAAAAGGATTACAGATGAGTTTATCTGTCGGAATTGTCGGACTTCCAAACGCAGGAAAATCAACACTATTTAACGCGCTATTGAAAAAACAGCAAGCGCTCGCGGCAAACTATCCCTTTGCCACCATTAATCCGAATGTGGGGATCGTGCCCGTGCCTGACCCTCGGCTTCAAGCGCTCACTGATATCGTTGAGCGAGAAGAAGGAAAACGTCCGCCAATTGTTCCCGCGACCGTCACATTTGTAGACATCGCCGGACTGGTTGCCGGCGCTTCAAAAGGAGAAGGGCTCGGCAATCAATTTCTTTCGCATATCCGCGAAGCGGATGTGATTTGTCATGTGACCCGATATTTCGAAGATGCGGATGTCATTCATGTCGCCGGAGAGGTCAATCCAGAACGAGACAGACAAATTATTCAAACCGAACTTATCCTTGCCGACCTGCAGACACTTGAAAAACAGCAAGAACCGCGGCATACCAAAGATAAACGATTGTTAAGAAAATGGGAGCTCGTTCAGATCCTTAAAAAAGCCCTGAACGAAGGGAAGAGCGCGCGAGATGTGATCGCCGATGATGAGGATAAAGCGATCATCCAAGACGTACGTCTTTTAACCATGAAACCGGTCATTCATGTGCTCAATGCGGGAGAACATCAACACATTGACCATCCGGATGGGGTCGTTATATCGGCAAAAATAGAAGCGGAACTCTCGTCGCTCACAGAAGACGAACAACGAGAATATTTAGCGTCTCTCGGGTGGCAAGAGTCAGGGCTTGACCGACTGATCAAAACCGCATACCAAACACTTGGACTGATCTCTTTTCTTACCTGCGGTATCAAAGAGGTTAAAGCATGGACCATACGAAACGGAACAAAAGCGCCCCAAGCCGCGGGCGTTATTCATAGCGATTTTGAGAAACACTTTATTAAAGCAGATATTATTCCTTACGAAGACTTTGTCTCGTGCGGAGGATGGAAAAAGGCAAGAGAACAAGGGAAAGTCCGAATGGAAGGAAAAGAGTACGAGATACGAGATGGCGATGTTGTGGAATTTAAAATTGGACAATGACAGGTTTCGCTTACTCCTGTTTTTCGATCGCCGCGCTTTTTGTCGATTCTAATTGAATGAACTCATGAATAAACGACCAATCATTGCCTTGCCTTGACTGTAACACAAACTGTCCAATCGCGTTGTATCCCGATGTCAACACATTCTCATCAGAAAGTTCGATAGGAACAAGCGTGTACGATCTCATCTCGTTGGCGCTTCGCAACAACGCAGCGATCAATTCAAGATCCATATCTGTTTTCACATCTTTGCCTAATGAAACAAAAAATGGAATCGCTTTGGGCAGAAATCCTATCTGAAATACTTTCTCCTTTACCGCATCAAGAATCAATCGTTGACGCCGCGATCGATCAAAATCGCTCGTGCTATGTCGAGATCGAGCAACTTTCAAGGCAAGCTCGCCGTCCAATCGTTGACGCCCCTGTGGAATGTAGAGATGCTCATACCGACACGAAAATTGTTGTTCTAACGCGTCTCCTTTAAGCGTAGAAGAAAGAAACGCCACCTCCTCTTCTGTTTTTCCACATAGATCTGTTTCTTTCCCTCTAATCGGATATCGCTCATCGCTAAATGGTTGATCAAACACAACCTCAATCCCACCAAGCGTATCAATCGCTTTTACAAATCCATCAAAACTCACCGCGATAAAATGCGAAACAGGAATCCCCGTAATCTCGCTGATAAGTTTTTTTACAAGCGCGCCGGGATTCGTGGATGCCTGAAATTCTTTTGGTTTATTGGGGTATCGCACATCATCGATCCCTATTGCAAACGCTGCATTAATTTTATTTTCTCGAATTTCTGTATCGGAAACAGGAATCTTTACTGCAATATCGCGAGGGACATGAATCATCAACACGCGGCGTTCCTGTGGATCAATCACTATTTGAATAATGCTATCTGTTAAATACCCGCCATCGTGCGTTGGTCCGCCATAACCGAGCAACACAAGAGAAATAGGCGTTGGAATGGGCGTTGACGTGGGAGAAGAAAGCACGTCGGAAACCGTCGGAGGAGCTGGCGATTTGCGAATAAATGAAACATAAAGAAACGCGGCAAGAAATCCGGCAAGCAACCCACATATTGGAATAATCCATGACCGCTTGGATCGATTAAAAGAGAGAGACGTTTTAAACGTTTTTTTCGTTTGTTGCTTTATATTTTTCTTCATCATCCTATCGTATCATGCGTTAGCGTTTAGTATAATAATACAAAAAGATTTGCTGCGGTGGTGAAATTTGGTAGACACGTAGGCCCTAGGAGCCTATGGGGAAACCCATGGAGGTTCGAGTCCTCTCCGCAGCACAAAAAGAAACCTCTAGAAAACAAAAATAATCATGATACGATACGAAGTATGATACTCTTTTCGGGATCAAGTAATCAACTGCTTGCAAAAGCAATCGCCGATCATCTTAATATTCCACTCGGAAATGTTGATTTAGAACGATTCTCTGACGGAGAGATTCGACCGTGGATCAAAGATGATGTGCGAGATAAAATCGTCTTTGTCCTTCAATCGTTTGCTCCGCCGATGAACGACCATATTATGGAGTGCATCCTCATGGGTGATGCAATTCGACGCGGCGCGCCGAAACGCATGATTGGTATCATTCCATATTTTGGCTATGCAAGACAAGACAAACAGCATCGCATGGGAGAACCGGTGTCTGCCCGTATTATCGCAAAACTTATCGAGGTTGCCCCATATCAAGAAGTGATCACTGTTGACCTTCATAATGACGCAATTGTCGGATTTTTCCGCATTCCGGTTATCCATAAATCTGCACTTCCATTATTCGCTCGCATACTTCCTCAGTATCTTGAAGGAGACACTGTTATTGTCTCTCCCGATGTTGGAGGTGTGAAACGAGCAAGAAAACTTGCATCTCAAATGGACCTTCCACTTGTTGTGATGGAAAAACGACGAAATCTTGATGCGAAAGATGTAAGCGAGACTGTCCAAATCATTGGTAATGTATCGGGAAAAACCACAGTAATCGTTGATGATATCATCTCTACCGGAGGAACCATAGCAAACGCAGCGACAGCATTAAAAGAAGCAGGGGCGAAACGCGTTCTTGTGACCATAAGCCATGGATTATTTACTGGTCATGCATTTGAACTCCTAGAACAAGCACAAATTGATACTATTGTTGTAACCGATTCTATTGCTAGAAAAGCATTCCCAAGTAAAAAATATGTCATCGCGTCCCTCGCGTCTTCCCTTGCTGACACGATACGCGTCATCGCTCAACACGCATGAATATTCTTCCAACATCGCTTGTTCGAGTCATAGAATCGTTTGAAAAGTTGCCAGGCATTGGACCAAAAACTGCGCAACGACTTGCATTTTATCTTTTAAGAATGCCTGATCACGAAACAAGAGAAATTGGAAAATGTATTATCGAACTTAAACAAGCTACTACGCTTTGTTCTTTCTGCAAACATATCACAGAAGAGCCAATCTGTAATATCTGCGCAAATCCAACAAGGGACAAACGACGAATCTGCGTCGTGGAGCAATCCACGGATTTGATATCGGTCGAAAAGACCGGCGCATTCCACGGCGTGTATCATGTCTTGCACGGCGCGCTTGATCCGTTGAATAATATCGGGCCAGACGAACTCTACCTTGCTCATCTTATCCAACGAGTAAAACAAAGCAACCAGCCAATTGAAGAAATCATCCTTGCCACAAACCCAACGATGGAAGGAGA
>CAKZSU010000002.1 GCA_937921305.1 uncultured Patescibacteria group bacterium | reverse complement strand
GAGAGGTATAAAAGCAATTTTGTCAAACTGTTTTATTCATGCACGTCGGTCTCTTTGATCGCAGGTGTCAAGCTTGAAATATCATCTTCAAAAGTAGCCGTTTTTTGTGGACCTCAGAATTTTCAAAAAGTTTTCCAGCATTTTGAACCAGTTTTTATAGGTATTCTGAAGTTAAATAGTGTTTTGCATCAGTAAAGTAGTGAAATTTGTTTTATCCGATACTTTTATTTTTTTCATATTCATTCTAAACAATACTCTGTAAATAGAACCTAACAAGGTTAATCAATGTCCAACATTTTAAATAATGATTTGGGCATCTACTAAATGATGGAATATGTGTCGTTTTAATAAAAAATCTTTTTTATCAAGATGTTTCGATGAAGAATGTATATTAATACCGTATTGTTACCGCGTTGCCGCACCATGATTCTCCATTTTTCTCAAGGGAGCAAATGCGATAGAAATAAGTTTTTCCGGGTTCGGCATGTGTGTCTATGTATGTCAATGTGTTTTGGTTTGGTATTGATGCGATAGAACCGTCTCGCGGAAACGACACATCGCTTGCTGTCTCTGATTTTGCAATTTTGTAAGCAACAAATTGGTCGCTGTTGCATCGCGTCCAAGACAGTCTTATGCCAGATAATTCTCGCGACGCTGACAGTTGCAGTTCTGAATCGATAAAGATAAATCCAGCTCCTGGACGCGGAGAGTCAACATATCGTTGCGATGATTGATCATTTTTTTGCTGTTGTTTTTCTGTTGGTTTTCGTTCTTCGTCTTGATCTTTTGTCTTTTGTTTCTGCGCGTGTGTTGGTTGTTGTGGTGTTGCTGTGGGAGGCGCCATGTTTTCTTGTGTTTTTTGTTCACTCTCTGACGATTTTTTATTGATTTCTTTTGTCATTTCTTCTTGTACGTTTTCTTGAAGCATATCCTTGGAATTTTCAACCTGATCGCTTGATAGCGGAGTAGGGGTGGGGGCGTCTTTCGCTCCTTGATAGTGTTCCATCGCATTTTGCACTGCGATATATCCTCCAACAGAAGCAATCGATGTGACTGCGATCACAACGATAATTATTGGAATGAAAAATCCGCGTTGAGCCATACTCAATCAACCATATAAACTTTATTCATATTATTTGTGAAATGTGTTCTAGTTTCAAGTATTTTTCTTGAACACTCGTGTTGGCATATATCTTCCGAGATTATTTTTCTAAAGGAGAAGCGTTGTGTTCCTTCCATAAATTTGGCAACATCTGTTTATGGAGCGCTGTGCCAAACCACGCCCAGTTTTGATCGTAGTAATTTGTTGGATTTCCCCAATAGCCAACTTTATGATTGAATGATTGTTCAATAATTTGTTGATATATGTCGTCTGCAAGATTTGGGGCGGTAATAGAGAAAATGGCAAGCGGGCCAACAGAGGTGCTTACTGTATTGAAGTTGCTTCGAGGCAATCCAGATGTGGTATATATGGAAACAATATTTCTTTTTTCTCTCCATTCTTCTTCAAAGAAGCGACCCGATTCTTTGAGATATGCAACCGCTTCTGGTCTGCCAAACCATGCCGCGTCTAACGCTGCTCGCCAGAAATTTCGAAACGCGTCGAATCCATAATCGTCTGAGTTTGGATCATTTATATATTGTTTGGCTGATTGAATAGAACCGGTTTGTTTTTCAACAAGAATCCAATTTGGCAAAAGATTGCTAGTATTTCTTGAAAGATTTGCGATTTGTTGCAAAAGATAGTAACTGTCATCGGCAAGTTCGGTCCATGGACGAGACGGGTCTGCTTCCGCGAAAATGCGGTACGCGGCGGGAAACATATATGATGGGTTAACAAGGTATCCATTTGGTCGTTCCGCTTCAGAGCTAGAGACAAGATAGTAACGATTTTTTATGCGTACCACTTCTTGTCGCCATATATCTTCAAGAATATCTAACGCATCATCAAGATATCGAGAGTCGCTCCATCGTTTATACGCGAACAACAATGCAAGTGCGATGTCTTGATCTGCGTCTGATGCTGACGCCGTGTCGATAACCTTTCCTTCTCCATCGTTTGTCCACACCCACGAGAATAAATTATCCTCCAATCGATGTTGCAAATGATCTTTTGTCCATCTCCACACACCATCAAATGTTGTTTTATCATTCTGCCATACAGCGCGAAGCATCGCATACGATTGTCCTTCCGACGTCGTATTGTTAGTCATTGGATCAATGATATTTCCATATGATTGGATAAAATGTTGTTTGAAGTACCGCCATGATTGTTCTAACATGATTTCATCTCGTGTTTTGACTTTGTAGATTGCCATCCAATCTCCATTTGTGCTTATATAATGCGGGATATCAACATATGATATGCTTCCGTCATTCCATGCTTGAATGAGTGATGCGTAGGAAAGAGCTTGTTTAATCAATAAAAATTCCTTGTTTTGTATCTGTTTCAACATTTCATGCGAAAGGGCGATATACTCAATGTTTCTCCAATCATGACGAAGGATATCTTCATAAATATCAGGGTCTTTCTCTATCTTCCATGCCCAATGAGCGTTCGGGAATAGAGGATCGTTTATTGTTTTTTTTGATTGGAGATCAATAAAAAAGGAAGCATCGATCGCTATGATGCTTGATTCTGGAAGATTGCTTTTTATCCATGATAACGCGCGAATTTGAGACTGTGTTTCATTTCTTGTCCACTGCCCAAGCGATGTATTGAGTAAAAATAATGAAGATATGAAGACAATGAATACCGAATTCAGAAATAAATAGACCCATCTTTTGTTGAAAGATAGCTTTGAAATGAATAAAGAGAAGACGACACTTATTGTAAGCGATAAAAAAGGAAAAAGCGGAAGAATATAAAAATCAATCACCAATTTTCCTCTCATGAGGAACAGTAAAAAAAGGATTGTAAATAATAGAGGAATACGAAGCGTTTTTTCTTTGAGCGATAAAACAATACCACCCAATGTGGTTGCCGTGCCAAGTAGAATAATTGCTGGATCTTTACCTATCCATTCTCGCATATTTTGGAAAAAGTCGCTTTGTTGATCCCAGAATGGATACGAACCACCCCGCGATACTTGTTGTTGTATGGTTGAAATAAGACTTACTCGTTCGGAGTAATCTCCAAGAAATCCAATAGGAAACAATTCATTTTTAAGGAGCGCGTATAGTATATATAACCCGATGATTCCGCTCGAGATAGCGATCCATTGAAGCATCGCGATGCGTCTGTGGTGTGGATGCATACAGATATGTAAAACATACAGAAATCCAGGGAGAAAAAAGATAGCGTTTTCTTTCGTAAGAACCGCAATGCCAAAGAAGATCGCGCTTACGATAGCGTGGCTAAGTCTTGCCTTTGCTTTCAACAATAGCGCAAGAGACATCACAACCCAAAATGTCATGATGTTATCAAGCAATACTCTTCGCTGGAAATAGATAGCAAGCGGTGAAAGAGAAAAGATGATCGTTGCGAGAACTGCTGGAAATACGCGACCGGTTAATCGCTTTGCGATAAAAAATAATCCAAGCGCTGTTCCAATATGTAAAAGAAGCATTAAGATTCTGCCTGAGTTAATCGCATTGCCAAAGGTAAAAAATCCTCCGCTGACTACCGTCCATGCGGCGATCAGTATCCATCCTGCGGGCGCATGATCGTACCAATAGGTGTATGGACTCAATGTTCCACGGGTTATGAGCGACCACGCTTGGCTCATATAGATACCCTCATCGTTTTCGTAATACGGAAAGTAAAACATGTTATATCCATGGGCAATGGTGGCAATAAACAAGCTTATTATTAACGGAATCAAAGCGATGATTCGGTGTGCATGATTACTTTGCATAGGAATATATGGAAGATCTTTTTAGATGGCATGATATGGTTTTTTGATGTCGCGATGATCGATGCGCGTTATGATGAAAAGTTTTTTCCCAATTTGCTCGTCCCGAAATAATCCTATAAAGCGCTCGAAATGAAGCATAGCCCAACAAGAATTGATACGGATAAAATGTGAGAACAGTATGAATTGGCATCCACCAAGAAAAAGAAAGTTTATAGTGTTTTGTAAATTCATAGAGCGCATAGATAGATATAAGTAGTTGCAATCCAAACAAAAATAGCGGAAGGAAAGAAAAGAGGGATATGACAACTGGCATTTTTTGCGTTATCGCGATAAACACTGCAAATGGCGTGTAGATTAATAGCGCCGCGTGAATCACGGGAGAGAGTAGAATATATAACAAGACAACTTTTTGTCGTATATGCGGAAGTTTTGTCCAATCGCGTTTAAGAAAGATTTGCAGAAATCCTTGGTTCCAGCGCGTCCTCTGTTTAATAAACGCAGAGAGGTTGTGCGGCGTTTCTTCTTTCGTCGCATGTTGTTCATCGTATATAACTTTTATCTTTGCTCCGTTTAGGATTAATCGAACGCCAATGTCTGCGTCTTCTGTGAGGCATTGTTCGTCCCAACCGTTAATTCTTTGAAGAATATCTTTCCGAATAAATATGGTATTTCCTCCAAGCGGCACGATTGCTCCAATACGGTTAAAAAAGTGAAGACCTGATTTAAACCACAGGTAATATTCAACAACGTTTAAGTTAGAAAACCATTTGGATCGATAATTCATAAGTTGCACACCGCATTGAACAGCGTCAACGCATTCTCGCAACATAACAGTGTTCACAATGTGATATATATCTGGATGTGGTTCGTCTTCCGCGTCAAACACGGCAACAATGTCATGTGTTGCCAATGTAAGTCCTTTATTTAAACTGTGAGGTTTATTGATGGGGAAATCATCAAATGTAACCAATCGAATGTGTGGTGAGTTTAGTTTTTGTATTGTTTTATTTGCTTTTTGAATTGTTTTTTGATCATCGGTTCTGCAGAGAATCAGTATTTCTTTTTTTTCTTCTGGATATTGAATCATATGAACAGCTTTTATGGTGTCTCGTATAACGCGTTCTTCATGACGCGCCGGGATGAGAGCGGTGAATGAATGCGTTGGTGGTTCATAAGATGTAGGGGATTTATGTGTTTTTGCATACGTTGGGTCTTCCCATGCATACAGCATCCAACATAATGTGATACATCCTTGAATCGTCAGAAACAGAGAAGAAAAGAAAATAATAGTGATAAAAATGGTTTCTCCGGCAATCATGACGCAAACACGTATATTTTTAAATGACGGAATACCAATGACGAGTAGGATAATAACATAGAATCAAATTATATCACATAGAATAATTCTATAGAACATTTTGGTTTTTTACATAGCTAAGAATTGTGATTGAATACTACTTTGTAAGGTATCGAATTGCTGGTATTGTCTTGTTAAGTAATAATTTATGTTACTTCTTCTTCTGAAGAAAAGTTATTTTTGAATCTTTTTCTTTTGTTATGTTTTTGATATCTTTGTAAAAGTGAACTTGTATGATCAACGTTGTTGTTGTGTATCATTCCACATTTAATCAAACAAAACAACTTGCCGATGCGGTCGCTGAAGGGTTGCGAATGCGCGCGTCTGTTATGCTGCGATAGCATCGAGTATGCTCAAGTGAATGAGAAAGGACAGTGGCGCGACGACGTTATTTGTTCGCGATTTGTATGCTGCGGATATTATTTTTTTGACATATATGGGCAATGTTTCTGGAATATTTAAGCTTTTTTTGGACAACGTGAGCGATCGATGGATGACAATGGCGTGGAAAGATAAGATCGCGGGGGAATTTACAACATCAAGTCATCCTTCTGGAGATAAATTATCAACTCTTCTTTATCTCTTTACATTTGCTATACAAATGCGCATGATTTGGGTTGGTTCGGCGGAGCAAGACGAACTTGTTGGTGGCAGAGCTGGTATTGATCGATTTGGTTACTCTATTGGCGTGGTTGGACAAGGAATGGTTGATTCAAAGCATATTCTTCATGAAGGAGATAGAGAAACGGCGAAGTTATATGGGGATCGATTGGCAAGGATCGTATCAATGATGAGAAAAAGATAATAATGCGATAGTCTCTAGTCATGAACATGACGTATCCTGTTATTACTGTTGCCGGCGGATCGTGTTCTGGAAAGACAACATTCGCGAAGGGATTTTCAAATGCGGTGTTGATTTCCATGGATAATTTTTATAAAGACATAAAAGATCTTTTGCCGGATGAAGACGGAGCATACAACTTTGACACGCCTGATGCATTTGACATGGAGGCGTGCAAAAATGCGGTGATTGCGCTTTCGGAGGGGAAAGATGTTGTCGTTCCTGTGTATGATTATGTCAGCTGTAAACGCGTGGGAACGCAAACAATAACATCTCCAAAAGAAGGTCAGCTTGTTGTTTTGGAGGGGATATTTGCGTTGTGTCCGCCGTTGCACGATGTAGGGATGGTGAGAATATTTATTGAAGCGCCACCGGAAATTCGCGTTGCTCGACGCATTAAGCGAGATCTTGCTAAAGGAAGAACGCCTCAAGAAACGCTCAAATGGTTCGTTAAAGTAGAAGAAGGACATCAAAAATATATTGAGCCAAGCAAGTGTTATGCGAACCTTGTTGTTCCGTTTAGCTATAGTCCGATTGTGTTTTCAATCTAAAGATAGTATACTATCGGTTCTTATGGTGTTAACCCGCGATGTGATTAAACAAGAACTTTCCTCCGGAAGAATCAAGATTGAGCCAGCTATTCCCGATGAATACATTCAAGCGGCGTCTATAGATCTTCGACTTGGCAATATATTCCGTGTGTTTCAAAAAATAGACGACATCGTAGATATTAAAGAATCAACGGATTACCGAACCATGACGAGGGAAGTGCGAACAGAGACCATTCTTCTTGCTCCCGAAGAAACAATTCTTGGGATAACTTATGAAAAAATAACGCTTCCTGACAATATTTGCGGGTGGCTTGAAGGAAGAAGTAGATTTGCTCGATTGGGTCTTCTTATTCATATTTCTGCCGGGCTTATACAGCCGGGCGTTTCAAACCATCAAGTGTTAGAGATTACAAATCTTGGTCCAAGCGTCTTGAAATTGCACGCGGGAGAACGTATTTGTCAGTTGGCGTTTCAGCGATGCGAGGGGAAAGCTCTGTATCAAGGCAAGTTTCAAGGACAATTTGCTCCTTGAATCGTAGTCGGCAGAAGGCATATACTGTACGGAAAATAAGGATATGACAGCAAATAGACAACCATTTATTCTTTCATTAGGAGGATCGCTTGTTGTCCCAAAAGAAGGGATTGACACGGAGTTTTTGAGCGCCTTCAATCAGTTTATTCGTCACCAAGTCTCCTCGCTTCAGAGGAGATTTTTTATTGTGGTGGGGGGAGGCGTAACGACGCGACAATATCAAGAAGCGGCGCGTATTGTTCGACAACAGGAAATCGAGGATATCGATTTGGACTGGCTCGGCATTCACGCCACAAGACTCAACGCTCAACTTATTCGAACGATTTTTCGTGATATCGCCGATCCTCGCGTGATTAAACACTATGAAATTATTTTGAAAATTGATCAGCCTGTTGCCGTTGCCGCAGGGTGGAAACCAGGGTGGAGCACAGATTATTGCGCGGTAACACTTGCGCAAGATTACAACATTTCCACGGTCATCAATATGACGAATATTGATCAAGTGTATGATAAAGATCCAAAACAATTTCCCGACGCGAAACCTATTGATCGGTTAACATGGAAGGAATACCGCGCGATGGCCGGCGACACATGGAAGCCCGGCATGAATCTTCCGTTTGACCCAATCGCGTCAAAATTGGCGGATGACTTAGGCGTTACAGTGAAAATTCTCAATGGAAAAAATCTTGACAACCTTGCGAAAGCGCTTGACGAGGATGATTTTTTTGGCACGCTCATCGCGTAATTCATGCTCGTTTCTCTTGGTCTTCAGCATGTTCGAACACATACTCAGAGATTCTTTACTTTTCATCCGCGATTAACATTTTTTCTGGGTCCAAACGCGTCGGGAAAAACGAATATCATTGAGGCGATCTATGTGCTTGCTCTTGGAAAAAGTTTTCGTGCGGAAAAAGAAACAGATATGGTGCAATGGGGCGCGTTATGGGCGAAAATCCGCGGAAAAACAGATGAATACACGCTTGATCTTGTGATTGATCATCACAAACGATTCTTTGTCAACGGCGTGCCGAGGCGTCAAGCCGATTTTGTTGGTAAATTTCTTGCATGTCTTTTTTGGCCCGAAGATGTGTCTCTTGTCCTTGGTAGTCCGGCTATTCGGCGAGACTACCTTAATCATGCCATTATTCAAGTAGATCGCAACTATCGAATCTCGCTTCGCGTATATGAAAAAGCGCTTCGGCAAAGAAACAAACTCTTGGTGTTGATTCACGAAGGTAAAGCGAATCGAGATCAGTTGACATATTGGAATTCTATGTTGATTCAACATGGCGCATATATTACGAAACAACGGGAGGTATTTATCTCGTATCTGAACAACGCGTCTCATGATGACATTCGCGGGTATCAAATTGTCTATGACAAAAGCGTCATCTCTGAAGAGCGTTTGTTGCAGTACAAAGATGAGGAAGTTATCGCAAAAGCGACGCTTGTCGGTCCGCATCGGGACGATATGCAATTGTTGATTCGCAAAGACCGCGCCATGGTTGATGTGGCTTCATTTGGGTCCAGAGGAGAACAGCGGTTGGCAGTGCTATGGTACAAACGCGGAGAGCTATTGTTTTTGGAAGAGAAGACGGGCATAAAACCTGTTCTCCTATTAGATGATATTTTTTCAGAGCTTGACGATGTTAATAAACAATATGTGTTTTCAATTATTCGGTCGTATCAGACTATTATCGCGTCGGCGGACGATCACATACTGTCTCTTTGTTTGGATCAAGACTACGAGCTTATCGATCTGTCTCAAGACAAAGCATGACACTGTATGATATAAGAAGCGTATGCGTTCAGTATCCATTGATGATATTCAATCGCTCTATATTCCTCCCGAGGATAGTCATAAAGGTCAAAATGGCAGACTTCTTATCATCGGGGGATCCACATTATTTCACGCGGCGAGTCTTTGGGCGTTGACAGTCGCGTCTCGGATTGTTGATCTTGTGCATTATGCGTCTGCTCCAGAAAACAACGCAATTGTTCAACGCGCAAAAGAGGAATTTCGAAACGGCATTGTAATTACTCGAGGAGATATCGATGCGTACATTCAAGAAGACGATTGCGTGTTGATTGGTCCGGGAATGATGAGAGATCGGGAAACAGAAGAATTGACCAATCGATTGATTCAGGCATATCCGAATAAACAGTGGGTGATTGACGCGGGCGCGTTGCAAATGATGGATGTTTCTTTGATTCCGAAACGGGCGATTCTTACGCCTCATCATCGAGAATTTGCGTTGCTTCTTGAAAAGAGTGGAATGAGTGAGCAAGGCTCTCTTGAATCGTCGATTCTTTTGTTCACTGAACAGTATCAGTGCATTGTGCTTCATAAAGGAAAAGAGGATATTGCGTGCGACGGCGTGACAAGAGATATGCGGAGAATTTGCGGGGGAAATGCGGGAATGACAAAGGGGGGGACAGGTGATGTGCTCGCCGGATTGATCGCGGCGCTTGCATGCAAAAACGATCCGTTTCTCGCGACAATCGCTGGAAGTTTTATCAACAAACAAGCTGGTGACAATTTATATGACTCTGTCGGTCCATTTTTTAACGCGACAGATCTTGTGAATCAAATTCCACGAACAATGAAGCGAATAATGAATTTTTCTTAAAAGTTTTTTAATCTGTATGGCATCACATCGTCGCGTCGCTATTCTTGGACATGGCGTCGAAGGGCAAAGCGCTCACGCGTTTTTCGCGCGAGAAGGGTGGGAGGTTGTCGTATATGAATCCGAGCCTTTTCCAGATCATCTGTCGGCTGATCTTATAATTCGCTCTCCGGGTATTCGACCTGACGTTCTTCCATATGCAACAACCACGGTAACAACTATCTTTTTTGAACGGTGTCCGTGTCCTGTGATTGGTGTCACGGGAACAAAAGGAAAGGGGACGACGAGTTCGCTTATCTATGAAATGCTCAAAAAAGATGGAAGAGATGCGTATCTTGGGGGAAACATCGGTGTTGCTCCGTTAGATTTTCTTTCTTCGCTGTCTTCTTTGTCAGTTGTGGTGTTGGAATTGTCTAGTTTTCAATTAATGGATTGTTCGTATAGTCCTCATATTGGCGTTTCGCTTATGATTGTTCCTGAGCATCAGGATTGGCATCATTCTATTGACGAGTATGTTCGAGCAAAAGGACATATATTTGCTCATCAGGATAAAAACGATATTGCGGTGATAAATGTTGATTATCCGCTATCGCGATCGTTACGGTCAATTGTTCGCGGTAACTATTTTTCGGTCAGCATGCATCCTCATAAAGAAAACGGGGTGTATGTGGATGATGGAGCATTTGTGTATCAGGTAGGATCAGAGAAGGAAGAACTATGTCAAACAACGGATATCGCGTTGCCGGGAAAGCACAACTGGGAAAACGTCATGGCGGCGATCGCCGTAGCAAAAGCGTATGGCGTTCATATCGACGCAATTCGTCACGTTCTTCAGACATTTGCCGGTCTTCCGTATCGATTAGAAAAGGTTGGCGTGATTCGAGGAGTGACTTACTACAATGATTCATTCTCTACAACGCCAGAAACTGCGATTGCCGCGATTCGCGCGTTTGATCAGCCAAAAATTCTCATTCTTGGGGGGTCGAGCAAAAACGCTGATTTTTCCGAGCTTGGAAAGGTGATTGCGGAGATGCCATCGATTCGCGCAATTATCGGGATTGGGCAAGAGTGGAAGAGAATTAAATCTGAGATCCAATATTCGATGTCCAACATCCGAATTATTGAAGGCTGTTCCTCGATGGTAGAGGTTATCGCCGCAGCAGACAGCGTCGCTCAACCGGGAGATGTGGTAGTGTTGTCTCCCGCGTGCGCGAGTTTTGACATGTTTAAAAACTATAAAGATCGAGGCGATCAGTTTCGAGAAGCTGTTCGTCATCTTCAACATGTGTATGATCAACGATGAAAGGGAGGGTGTTATGGATGTGATCCGAACAATAAAGAATGCCTATCATCTTTTTCAAGCGATATCGGCAAATATTTGCTACGGCGTTCCATCAAGGCGTTTGATTATGGTGGGTGTTACAGGAACAGACGGCAAAACGACAACAAGTTCAATGATTTATCAGATTCTTCAGCGTGCTGGATATAAAACCGCGCTTATTTCAACGGTTGGCGCGTATATTGGTGATCAGGTTTTTGATGTGGGATTTCATGTAACAACGCCGTCTTCGTTTGCCTTGCAGAAATATCTACGACAAGCGCTGATTAAGGGGATTACGCATTGTGTCCTTGAAGTTACGTCTCATGCCTTGGATCAAAATCGCGTGTTCGGGATCCACTTTCATGTGGGTGTGCTCACAAACATTACCCACGAACATCTTGATTATCATAAGACTTACGAGAACTATGTTCGCGCAAAAGTCAAATTACTGAAACATTCCGATGTGTCGTTTATTAATAAAGATGATGATTCCTATCCGCTTGTTCGTAAATTATTGGGTAGACGCGTTGTTTACGAATATGGCAAACCGTTGAAGTATAGCACAAATCTTGAAGGCAAATATAACCAATACAACGCAACGGCCGCTGGTCTTGCTGCAGAAGAGCTAGGCGTTCCCGAACGTGTCATTCGGCAGGCGCTTCAGCAGATTGTTCCTCCGAAGGGGCGACGCGAAGTCGTGTATGATAAGGAATTTACTGTAATTGTCGATTTCGCGCATACGCCCAACGCATTTCATGCGCTGTTGCCTGAGTTGAAAAAAAACACAACAGGTCGCCTTATTCATGTTTTTGGTTCCGCTGGAGAGCGAGATCAAACAAAGCGACCGCTTATGGGCAAAGAATCTTCAGCCTACGCTGATATGATTATTCTTACTGCAGAAGACCCGCGAAGCGAATCTGTGGGGGAAATATGTAATCAGATCGCGTCCGGCAGTTCGAAGCCTGTTCAAATTATTCCCGATAGAGCGGAAGCGATTGCGGAAGCGATTCGCATGGCAAAAAAGGGAGATGTTGTTGTGATCACAGGAAAAAGCCATGAGAAAAGCATGAATTATGGAAAAGGAGAGGAGCCATGGGATGAATTTGAAGCGGTAAAACAAGGATTAAAAAAGAAAGGTATAAAAAAATGAGTTCGTTATTGCAATTTATGCTTATTAATAAGCTTTATTAATAAATAGTTATTATTCTATCGGAACGACGTTTGTTTAACACATAAAAGCATGGTTATATGACAAAAATTTTGATATGATACATCATAGAGAGTGAAGTAAAATAATTTTTTATGAAAGCGCCTGATTTTTCACTTCCTGATCAACATGGAACGATTCATACGCTGTTGGAGCATCAAGGCACGTGGCGCATTGTCTATTTTTATCCAAAGGATGATACGCCCGGATGTACAAAAGAGGCCTGCGGATTTCGAGACGCGTATGACGCGTTTGCGAAAGCGGGCATTGTTGTGTTTGGCATTTCAAAAGATTCTGTGGCGTCTCATAAAAAATTTGCGGAGAAGTATAGCCTTCCGTTTCCATTGCTTTCTGACGAAACAACGAGGACAATTCAAGCATATGGCGCGTGGGGAAAGAAGAAATTTATGGGGAGGGAATTTTTGGGGATCATCCGAAAAACCTATCTTATCGATCCCAATGGCGACATTGTCAAAGAGTATGAAGGGATGGATGTTGATTCGCACGCGGAAGAGATATTGCGCGACATAAAAGCGCTGAGTGGTCAATGATACGCGTTGGGTTTGTGTTTCCTCATCAACTTTATTTGCCGAATCCTGTTCTTTCTTTGTCACGCCGCATTTATCTTATCGAGGATCCATTATATTTTTTTGATCATCAGTACCCCGTTTTATTTCATAAACAAAAATTGATTCTTCACCGCGCGTCGATGAAGCGATACGAGAAAGAAATGCTTCGAGATGTTCAGACAAGATACATCGAATTTCATGAGATTCATTCTTATGCTGACCTTTTTGCTGATCTTGTTCGTGATGGTGTAGATCGTGTTGTTTGTGTTCGGGTAACCGACGATATATTGACTCGCCGTCTTATGAAAGCGTCCCAAAAAAATTGTCTTCCTATTGAGTGGCTAGAGTCTCCTAATTTTTTGTTATATGAGTCTGATGTGTTGCGATATCTTCCAAGGTCTAGTTCATACTTTATGACATCGTTTTATATAAAACAACGAAAACGATTGAACATTCTCATCAACAATCGTGGGAAACCAGTAGGAGGGAAGTGGAGTTTTGATCGTGAGAATCGATTGCCATACAAAAGCAACGCGTCGTCTATCCATCAGCGATATCGCGTGTATGATAATCCATACATTACAGAGGCAACGGCGTATGTCCAGCGATATTTTTCTCGTAATCCAGGGGCGATTGGTCCATTTTGTTATTCAACGAATCACGATGAAGCTCGTCGCCATCTTGAAACGTTTTTCTCTACAGCATTTCGATACTTTGGTCCGTATGAAGACGCTATTGTGAAAGATAATCATCTGTTGTTTCATTCGCAGATAACGCCATCGTTGAATATTGGATTGCTTAATCCTCAAGAGATTGTTGATAAAGCATTAGACGCGGCAAATGAGTATAATGTTCCGATTTCGTCACTTGAAGGATTTATTCGACAGATCATTGGGTGGCGAGAATTTATGCGGGGAGTCTATTTGCAGGAAGGCGTTCGGATGCGAAATGCGAATATGTTTGCTCATACGCGATATATACCTCGCTCATTTTGGGATGGAACGACGGGAATTGAGCCTATAGACACAACAATTCGATATGTTTTAGAGCGAGCATATTGTCATCATATTGAACGATTGATGATTCTTGGGAATTTTATGTTGTTATGTGAGTTTGATCCAAACGAAGTGTATCGGTGGTTTATGAGTCTATTTATTGACGCGTATGATTGGGTCATGGTACCGAATGTGTATGGCATGAGTCAATACGTTGATGGGGGGCTCATCATAACAAAGCCATATATATCCTCATCCGCGTATATTCTTCGAATGAGCAATTATTGCAAAGGGGAGTGGACGCAGATCTGGGATAGTTTATTTTGGCGATTTATTAATACGCATAAAGATATACTGTTAACTAATCAGCGGATGCGTTTCATGGTCTTACAGTGGGAACGAATGTCGGGAGAAAAGAAGAAACAGCATATTTCTGTTGCAGAGTCATATCTTTCTTCTCTCGTGTAACACTTTTTTATATCTCCACCCATGTGTCATGCTTTAGTTTTGCTTGTCGCCAGAAGGCGTCTTGGCGGCATAGATGTTTTGTGTCTGATTTATGCTGAAGGATATATTTTATTGTTTCTTCAAGAAGCTGGGATCCTTTGAAAAGGATAATCGATCGTTCGGGGAGGTGTTCACGAAGATATGCTCCTGCTTCTTTGCTAGTGTCAACATGAACAAGCGTTTTCACGGAGGTTTTTCGGAGTTTTGGCAGGACGAGTTCTTTTGTGAGTTGTCCCACAAGAAGCACATGGTGCACAGATCCGGGGATGGCGCGAGCGACCCGCGCGTGTTCGATGAGAGCAAACGATCCAAGCTCTTTCATGTCTCCCATCACAAACCATGTTGGTCGCCGGGTTGTTTTTGTAATGTGTTTCATCGCGTGGAGGAGAGCAATGGTTGACGCAGATGAACTATTGTAGGATGAATCAATAATGATGCTGTCTCTGATCCCTTGCAGAATTGTTCCCCTGCCGGGCGGAAGAGTAAAGGAAGCAATGAAATATTCTTTGATTTTGTGTATATCTATGCCAAGTGACAGCGCGGCAAGGATCGCGGCTCCAAGCGCAATGCCTCCGTCTTCTGGGAGAAGATAGCGGGGAAGAATGAGCGAAAACGTCTCCTTTCGTTGATACGCGTGGATATCATATTCGTATCGCGTCCCTGAGATATCAGGTTGATAGTGCGAAAGCGTTATATCGTCTTCTGGTCGTTTCCCCACTGTTCTTATTTTGTGTTTTGGGAGCGTCGTTGCGAAGTCGGCGATATATGGATCACTGCTGCATATGATTGCTTCGCGAGCACGTTTGAACATATGTCCATCGTCTTCTGTGATGTATCGAACGATTGTGTCAAGATCGTTTGTTTTAAGAAACGACTCGTAATTTGCGACATGCGCAGGGCTTTCGTTGACGAGGATGCCGATGTGGGGTTGAATAATAGTAAGGAGGTAGCGCATATTCTTTGGTGGGAGTGGACCGTCTATGCCCATTTCAACCACGATGATCTCGTACGATCGGAGAAACAATATTCTCCATGGGGCGATCAGCGTAACGCGTATAAAATCGATGAGTCGATACGATCCAATGTCTATGCCAAGTAGTCCTAGCGGAATTCCCGTTTCTGAATTACCGGTAATTACAAGGGTTCGTTTCCAAGGAGAAAGAATCGCCGCGAGAGCGTTTCTCGTTGTGGATTTTCCTACTGCTCCGGCAATGCCGATGATTGTTCCGCGAAAGAACAGGAGAGCGATGCGAGCAAAACATCGGAGATAAAAGAGAAACGCCCACACGATAATTCGCCGAAGCGTTTGAAACGCGCGAGAAGATCGAAATCGCTTTGGATTTAGCGCCATACTTTCTTTTCCCGCATCCTAGCGGTATTATAAAGGAAAAGAAGATCTGAAAGAAGATCTTCCGTGAACAGCTAACAGTTTTTGCCGATGGCAGTCGGCTGTTGACAGTTAGCAGCTAATACATGAATCCATGTTCCGTCCTGTTTTTACGATCACCAATAAACTCTTGCGATCAATTGGCATTATCGAGGCGGCGAAAGAAGTGATTGAAAACGCGCCGCTTGTTCCAGCGTGGGAAGCGAAATTCCGCACAGACGCGATGGTTCGATCCGCGTATCACGGAACACATTTGGAAGGTAATGGTTTGAATTATACTGAGGCAGACCAATTGCTCGCTGGTAAAACTATCGTTGGACGAGAGCGAGATGTTCAAGAGGTGTTAAATTATCGAAATGTCCTTGAGTATATTCAGAAAAATACTGAAAAAACAATCACAGAGCAAACGATAAAAACAATACACGCGCTCACGGTATATCGACTGCTCCCGGAGGATGCTGTTGGTGTATTTCGAAAAAAACAGGTTGTTGTTCGCAATAGTCAGACGGGAGAAATTACCTTTCGTCCTCCGCCGGCGATTGAAGTGCCGTTTCATATCGATCATTTTTTGCAGTGGCTCAATACAGTAACACCGGAACAGATTCATGCCGTCATTAAAGCCGCGATTACGCATTATGAATTTGTCCGCATTCACCCGTTTATCGACGGCAACGGTCGAGTGGCGCGCGCGTTGGCAACGCTTGTGCTTTTTTTAGAAGGGTATGATGTTAAGCGATTTTTTTCTTTAGAGGAGCATTATGATCGAGAGCCGGTCTTATATTATGAAGCGCTCCAGATGGTGGCGAATAGAAATGGAGACATGACGGTATGGATTGAGTATTTTGCCGAGGGGTTGGCGATCGAACTCACTCGAATTAAAGAGAAAGTGAAATCGATTTCAACAGATTTAAAGATTAAAAAATCGCTTGGAGGACAGCAAATGACGCTTTCGGAGCGTCAGATAAAAATTATCGAATATATTCAAGAAAACGGATTTTTGCAGAATAAAGCGTTTTTTGAGCTGTTTCCAGCAATCTCGGAAGATACGGTGTTGCGCGAGTTGAAAGATTTGCAAAAAAAAGGCATTATAAAGAAAGAAGGGACAACAAAAGGCGTAAAATATCTTTTAAAAGGTTCATAAATTATGGATTACACAGACGCCGCATTATCCTACGCGCTGCTTCTTTTTCCGATGGGCATTGCGGGGATTATGATGGCTCAGGGTATCGCGAAATTACAGAACAAGGATCTGTCAGGAAAAGTGATTGCAGTCATGGGCGGCATTTTGCTTGTTTTGATCCCTGTCGTCTATTACTTTCTTACCACTGTGTAATATTCTTTGCTAGAATACGAGCGTGACATTTGCATCTCTTTGCCAGTATTTTCATCGTATTGAACAGACTTCGTCTCGGCTTGAAATAACCGAGATATTGTCTTCGTTATTTCGAGAATCTTCGATTCAAGAGATCTCGGAGATTTGCTACTTGTTGCAAGGCAGGGTTGCTCCGTTGTGTGAACCGGTGGAGTTTGGCGTTGCGGATAAATTTATTATCCGGTCGATTGCCGAAGCGCTTCGTGTTTCTCACGATGATGTGACGCGTGCCTTTCGTTCATCAGGAGATTTGGGTGTTGCGGCGGAGCGTATTGCAGGGAATCGAACATCAGCAAAGACAATGGATATGTCGATTGACGATGTGTTTTTCACGCTTTGCGCCATCGCGAATACTAAAGGCGACGGATCGCAGGAGAAAAAAATTGCTATACTGTCTCAGTTGTTGATCTCACTTGACTCATTGGCTGTTCGGTATGTTGTTCGTATTCTTCTTGGCAAACTTCGCCTTGGATGTTCGGATATGACGATATTGGACGCGTTATCGTGGATGAAAACAGGAGACAAATCGCTTCGACAGGATTTAGAGCAGGCGTATGCGGTTCGTTCGGATATTGGCGTGATTGCAAAGATATTTAAAAAACATGGAGTTTCCGGTCTTCGCGATATCTCTTCGTCTATAGGAACGCCGATTCTTCCCGCGTTATGTCAGCGTCTTCCCACCGCCGATGAAATGATTGAGAAGATGGGTGAGGTGAGCGTTGAACCAAAGTATGACGGCGTTCGGATACAGATACACTATAAATGGCAATCAGCAGAACGCCATAAGCTATCGGCAGTTGATGGTCGGCAGTCGGCAGTCGGTACTTTCTCCACCGCGTTTTCGAGGAATTTGGAGCCTGTTGCCGATATGTTTCCCGAGCTTCAAGATATTGGGAAATATATACGCGCGAATGAGGTGATTCTTGACACAGAGGCTGTTGGCGTGGATTCGATCACAGGAGCGATTTTGCCTTTTCAAGAGACAACAACAAGAAAACGCAAGCACGATATTCAACAGGCGTCTCGGATGGTGCCGATTCGGTTTTATGTGTTTGACATTCTCTATAAAAATGGCATGTCCCTTCTCTCTCTTCCATTGTCAGATCGAAAACGTATCCTTGAAGAAACGATAGAAGAAGGAGAGACGATTCAACGATCGCCATATATCGTTACGACTGATGCGAATGTGATTCGTTCATTTCATGAAGAACAGCGATCAAACGGCTTGGAGGGTGTTGTGGTTAAAAAGTGGAGCAGCGTGTACGAATCAGGAAGACGGGCATATAACTGGGTGAAGTTTAAGGAAGAAGAAGGAAAAAGCGGAAAATTGCAAGACACGATCGACGCGGTGATTATGGGGTATTACTATGGTGAGGGAAAACGAAGCGGATTTGGAATTGGCGCGTTTTTAGTTGGTGTTCGTCGGGATAACACATTTGTTTCCATAACGAAAATTGGCACAGGGCTTTCCGATGATCAGTGGAAAACGTTGCTTGATCGATTGAGCGTATTGCGGGTTTATGAACAACCAACAGAATATGAACATATTGATAAAACGCTTCTTCCCGATGTGTGGGTTGCGCCATCTGTGGTTGTTGAAATCGCCGGAGACGATATTACGAAGTCTCCAACGCACGGCGCGGGATACGCGATCCGATTTCCTCGCATGGTTCGCGTTCGAGAAGATAAATCTCCTTCAGATGCCTCAACCATTGAGGAAATTCGGTACCTTTTTGAGCATCAATGACGCGGTGCAATCATCCACGACAACATCCGTTTATGCACTATGATTGTTTTTATTTGTCGAAGTGAGTATTCAAAGAGCGTATATAATGGAGCTCTTGAAAAGCGTCTCATCGAGTATGCTACATAGAGATCGTGGATGAAAAGGATGTTTCCTTGTGTTGCCATGTGAAGAGAAAGGTCAATATCTTCATGTACCGCGCGATCGTCTTTGCATACAGAAATTTTCTGCCACACCGATTTTCGTATCGCCATATTCGGACCATTCAGTTGCGGATGGCCAAGTGCGATACGACAAGAGAGGTTGTACCACGCAATGATAAAACGACCAAGGGGAATAGGGAGGTCAAGGTTTCCTCCCACCGCAACAACGTCAGGATGTGTGGAAAATGCGTTGTATATCCGCTCGACCCAATCTGGCGGAACAACCGTGTCAGCGTCTGTGCGAAGAATAATTTCAGCCCGTGCTTCTTGAAATCCTCGTTCTCTCGCGGGAATCATGCCTTGTGTTGTTTCTTTTACCACACGCGCGCCAAAAGATTTGGCAATCTTTGCCGTGTTATCTTTGCAATTGTTATCAACAACAATAACTTCGAAGTCTTTAAATGTCTGGCGCTGAAGTGACGATAAGACTCGGTGAATGTACTGCTCTTCATTATATGCCGGGATGACAACAGAGATCTTTGGCGTGTTCATAGGAAGAAGTATCTGTAGTGTAGTATACTTCAATGCATGAAACCACTGTTTTCTGTTGTTGTGCCAACACTTAATGAAGAACGGTTCATTCCGCGATTATTATCGTCTCTTGCTGAGCAAACAGAACGAGATTTTGAGGTAATTATCGCCGATGGGCATTCTGAGGATAAAACGATAGAGGTGGCAAAAACATTTGAGAATGCCTTGCCTCGTCTTCGTATCCTTCTCTGCAATCAACGGGGCGTTTCTTCGCAGCGAAATATCGGATCTCACGAAGCAAAAGGCGAGTGGATCGTGACAACAGACGCGGACACTATCTTTAAGCCATATTGTCTCTCTGTGATAAAGCAATATATTCACAATAAGCCAATGCAGCATTTTACTTCATGGTTTGCTCCTGAATCGGATAATCCAAATGACGCGCTCCTTATTCTTCTTATTAATGCCGGTATGGAGCTTGGATTAAAAGCAAAACGTCCGTCGGCGTATGGCGCGTTTATGGTGACAAAAAAGACATTATTTGGTGCGATGGGCGGGTTTGATGAATCGTTAGAATTTGGCGAAGACAATGATTTGTGCAGGCGAGCGTACGAGCAAACCGGACAATTAATGGGGATGATTCGGGAAGGATTGGTGACATATTCGCTCCGGCGGTTTCATCATTATGGTCTTCTTCCAACATTGCAGTTGTACGCACGCGCGTCATTTGTATTATTGTTGACAAAACGAACGCCGAAAAAACTTCCAGGATATGTCATGGGTGGTCATATATACACAGAAAAAGAAAAAAAGGAATGGGTAACGATGTTGAAGAATTACGAAAAAGCCATTAAAGGATTTATTAAAAATATGATGAAATAAATACGATGAAACAGATTATCGCTGATCTTCAAATTCACTCAAAGTATTCGCGGGCAGTGTCGAAAGACATGACCATTTCGGGGATCTACGCGTGGGCGAAGAAAAAAGGTATTCATCTTGTTGCCACCGGCGATTGGACGCATCCGCTTTGGATGAAAGAAATTGAGGAACATCTAGAAGAAGTTGGGAATGGGACATTGCGGATAAAATCAACTGTCAACTGCCAACTACCGACTGCCAAAAACGATAACATAGAACAAGATCCTATTTTCTTGCTCGCGTCTGAAGTGTCGTGCATATTTTCTCAAGGAGGGAAGGGAAGAAGAGTACATACGCTTGTGTGGGTTCCGACGCTTGATTCCGCGAAAAAAATCAACAAAGCTATGACAAAGCGAGGGTGTAACCTCATGAGCGATGGAAGACCGATTATTGGTCTCTCAAGTATAGAACTTGCGGAACTTGTGTTTGAGGTTGAGGAGCGCACATTGTTGATACCAGCGCATGCGTGGACGCCATGGTTTGGCGCGTTTGGGAGCATGAGTGGATTTGATAGTTTGGAGGAGCAGTTTGGTCCATACGCAGATCGGATATATGCTGTGGAAACTGGTCTTTCAAGCAATCCAGCGATGAATTGGCAAATTGAGGAACTTGATCGTCGTGCAATTGTTTCATTTTCCGACGCGCATTCTGGTCCCAAGATGGGTAGAGAAGCAACGGTGTTTGAAATTTTTGATGAACAGTCGCCAATCAGTTATCAGCACATCTATGATGCAATTCGTTCTCGTTTTTTAGGACCGAAAAAGGACAGTGTTT
Organism: uncultured Patescibacteria group bacterium; assembly: GCA_937921305.1. Taxonomy (GTDB): domain Bacteria; phylum Patescibacteriota; class Microgenomatia; order UBA10105; family UBA927; genus CAKZSU01. Next base: position 75,593 of record CAKZSU010000002.1, on the reverse strand, counting down.
CAGCACGTATTGCCTATACGATTGAATTTTATCCAGAAGAAGGAAAATATCATTTCTCGGGACATCGATCGTGCAATATTCGATGGGGGCAGGAAGAGACAAAAAAGAACGGAACAATCTGTCCAGTGTGCGGAAAACCATTGACGCAAGGTGTAGTGCAACGCGTCGAAGAGTTGGCAAGTCGGAGCGAAGCGAGTCTTGAATTGGCAAAAGACGCATCAAGACCATATGGTATCCAGTGCGATTTTATTTATAGCAAGGCGTTTCCCGATCGTCCTCCATTTGTGATGCTTGTGCCATTGCAAGAAATTATCGCGGAGTCCATAGATGCGCCAGTGACAAGCGTTAAAACGCAAAGAATATACGACAATCTGGTCAATCGTTTCGGAAGCGAATTTGCCATTCTTCTACAAGTATCCGTTAATGACATTGAACAAGTTGCTGAATCTCGAATCGCTCAGGCGATACAGAAGGTGAGAACTGGAGATATCGCAATAGATCCTGGATATGACGGCGTGTTTGGCGTGGTAAAAATTTGGAGAAATCAAAAAGAACAATCATTGGTTGACTTATCAAAAGAACAGCTATCGTTGTTGTAAAACCTTATAGTATTTTCCTTTCTTGACGAAGCAAGGGAAAAGCCGTATCGTGTACGTAGGCATCGAATTCTACCACCTTGCCCATCAAGGTAAACGAAGGAGAATACATCTCCTTCAGGACTTATAAAAATCGTGAGCATCGATCGATCATATATTTATTATTTTTTTATTTAAAATTAAGGAGGTGAACGCTCGTATGGCTTTAGACGCAAAAGGAAATGAACATCTTATGGGAGCAGCTTCCTATCTTCTTGGATTCATTACAGGAATTATTTTTCTTCTCATAGAAAAAGAAAGTAAATTTGTTCGGTTTCATGCGATGCAATCGACCATATTGTTTGGTGGCATTTTTATTATTAATTTAGGGCTAGGATTTATTCCCATTCTTGGATGGATCGCCGGGTTGTTTTTGACATTTGCGACATTTATTCTGTGGATTGTGTTGATGTGGAAAGCGTTTCAGGGAGAACTCTATAAAGTGCCATGGGTTGGCAGTCTTGCAGAAGAACAATTGAAAAAAATGAAAACGAAATGATATATGTACTCTGAGAAGCAATAAAAAGCTATCCTACCGAACTGAAAGGGATAGCTTTTTTCTTTTACACGTATGAAACTTATTGTTGGATTAGGAAATATCGGTGAATCGTATCAGGATACGAGGCATAACATTGGATTTATGGTTGTCGAAAAAGTAGCAAAAGAGTTGGGACAGAATGCGATATGGAAAGAAGATAAAGACGCGCAAGCGTTTCTTGCGGAAATTGGTGGGGTTGTGTTGGTGAAACCAATAACATATATGAATAATTCGGGAAAAGCGGTGAAATATCTCGTCGATCGGTACAATCTTAAGCCAGAAGATGTGTTTGTCATTCACGATGATATCGATCTTCCGTTAGGAAAGATTCGCATTCGAGAGCACGGCGCATCGGCAGGGCACAACGGTGTCGAGTCAATCATTAAAGCGCTCCAAACAGACAAGTTTGTCCGTTTTCGGTTGGGTATTGGAAGAGGCAGAGAGGATAAAATAAAACATACGGATCAAAATCTTCGCCATCGAAGCGTTATTCAATTTGTGTTATCGAAATTTACCAATAGCGAAGCGGGAGCGATGAGAAAATTGGTAAAGAATGGAGCAGAAGCTGTTCGAATTGCATTGTTGGAGGGAATTGACAAAGCGATGAACCGATTTAATTAGCTATGTATTTCTATTTGTCGAGAGCAGATTGTTGTGTTGTTTTATAAAACTCATGACCCAGTCTATCCGCGATATTCTTAAAACATTCAATCCCCTTGAAGATAAGTATATATCAAGAGAATTTCAAGCGTATGGCATTTATTTGGCTGAGGAATTAGGGGATTACAAACACCGATCGCTCTATATCAAATTAGCGAAAACGGTTCCTCGAGCGATTTTGGAAAAAGCGTTATCATTTGTAAAAGACGCGAACGCGAAAAGTAAGCCGAGGCTGTTTATGTGGAAGATGAAAGAACTCCGAAAGGTAGAAGACAAAGATTGATCTTCGCATGAATGCATATCATGCATCTCTCATAGAGAATAATATTCTTTCATTTTCTTTGTCATGGTGAATTTTATTCAGCACCTTCTCTTATCGTGCTGAATTGATTTCAGGATCTAGTAGTGGTTTGGAAAACATATCTTGAATCAAGTTCAGAATGACATATTCGGCATTTGCTATTTTTTTTCTTTTTTTTTAGCATGAAGATATGAGACTTGAATCGGCGATGAATATCCTCCAAAAACCGGTTCTTCTTGTAGCTGTTCCGCTTTTGTATTTTATTCTGGTCATTTTCTCGAAATGGAGATTTAGTCTGTCATTTGATATATTGTTTTTTCTCTTTGGAGGAGTCGTTAGTATCTACGCGATCGATGTGGCGGAGATGATTGCTAAAATTCGCCCTTCGCCGTTTCGAAGCATTGGTTTTGTGATTGGACTTGTGATTGTCGGGTTTTATGTTTTGACCTCTACTGTTTCGATGATCGCTTCTGGATTGGTGTTAGGGTTGCTCTTAAATATACTCTTGTTTCAAATAAGCGAATGGAAAGTAAAAAAACATCTTGATTCTTGGTATCAGATGGTCGGTTCGTCTATTCCTCCATCAGTGCAGCAAGCGGGAATATTTTTGTTGGGAATTGTGTTTTTGTTGCAAACGATAATCTTTGTTCTTTAATGCTTGCGAACTGTTGAGAGAAACGATACGCTCGATATATGGAAGAACAACCAACACAAACCGTGCAAAAGTCAAATAATGGTCCTTTAACTGGAGTGTTTCGCGTGTGGGGGTGGATCTTATTAGTTTGGTCTGCCTATCGGTATTTTCTTGAATTTTCCGAACCTATTGACGAATTTATTTTTAAACCGTTTATTTTTCTTGGTCCTGTGCTGTGTTACGTCTTATATATTGAAAAACGTTCTCTCTCGTCTCTTGGAATCACGAAAGAAAATCTCTTTCCCAGTTTATACGCTGGATTTGGGATTGGATTTTTGTTCGCGCTTGAAGGAATCGCGGCAAATTATATTAAGTATGGAACATTAATGATTCTTCCCATACAAGCGTTTCAACAGTATGGATTCTTTCTTATTCCAATATCTCTCGCTACCGCAATCTCCGAAGAACTGTTGGCTCGAGGATTTTTATTCAATAGATTTTTTGAAAAAAGCAACGGAAATCTTATATACTCCGCGGTGTATTCTACCGCGATGTTTATTGCTCTTCACATGCCAATTTTATTAACGTCATTGAAGTTTCAGGGTGTGACGCTTTTCATGTATTTTCTCACAACGATTGCGCTTTCTTTAGCGAATGCGATCTTTTTTCGATATTCACAGTCTATTGTCGGACCGATTCTTGTTCATGTATTTTGGAATATGACCGTGGCATTGTATTTATAAATAGTCCTGTATATCAGTCGGCGAATTTTTTTCGTGTTTCTTCTATAAAGCGTTTCAATTTTTCTTCTTGGTTTGTTTCGCGATAGAGATTGATGAGCGCCGCGTATGAATATCCAAATTCAGGATCTTCCTGAATCGCTTTTTGAAAATATCGCTCCGCGTTTTGATGCTTCTTTTGTTTCATAAAAACGGTTGCGATATTGTGATAGGCGTTCGGCAGTGACGGATAAAACACGATCGCTCGCTGGAACGATTCGATCGCTTCTTGATATTTCTCCATTCGAAGATATTCGAGTCCAAAATTGTTGTGTGCGCGGAAGCTGTTCGGCGCATTGGAAATGGTCTGATGATAAAAGCGGATGGGATCAATCCAATCGTATTGGCGAATCCACGAGCGAGCAATGAGTAAACATATAAACATGAATACAAAGAACGAAAAACGAGTGTCTGTACGTTTCGATGGAAAGAGCGAAAGGACACATAGAAAGAAGAATGGTATTGCAAGATATAGAAAATGTTCATACATGATGCCATTGATAATAATGATCCCCGAGAATGGTGCGAGCGCGAGAAAAAACGACAGATACGCGAGCAATGAAAGACGATATTTCAAAAGAACACTGCATATCACCCCGATGAAAAGAAGTACTATCATGCTTGGAACATGCCACGGAGTAGTAAGAAGTTCAACAGAAAAATCTCGGTCATAAAACAGATCGCGCGGAAGTACGAGCAAGAGAATGTATTCATGGAGGATAGAAAGAAATGTAGCGATACGAATGAAGATATTTATCCTATATGGGTGGTTGCCAAACGCATTGCCCATGTCCATAACATTTATGGTTCCATGATAGAGGAGATAGAAAAAAGCAATAAATGAGCAAATGAAAAGCGTGTAGAGCGATTGTTTGCTGGAACGATAGATCGTAAGAAGGATAAGTATACCAAGCATAACAATGCCTGATTCTTTTGATAAAAGCGCAAACAAGAATAGCGCGATCGCGAGAAGATGTCGTCGTATCATAAACGCGTACAGCGTGGCGAATCCAAAAAATCCAACAAGCGGATCGGAAAGACCGGAAATATAACTCACTGCTTCTGTTTGTATCGGATGAACAAGAAATAGGAGTGAAACAATGAAAGCAAACAAGACGCGCGTTAGTTGAGAGAGGAACGCAAATAGCGTTATTGCCGCGCCGATGTGAATAAAGATGTTGGCAAGATGAAAAAATAATGGATTCGGACCAACAATTGCATAGAGGATGGCATAGATAGTGAATTGTATTGGACGATAGTAGTTTGAGAGACGTCCCGCTCCTTCTGTCGCTTGCGCGGTAAAAAATTTATCAATCTGCATCGTTTGTACATAGATGTTATCTACGATAAAATCGTAATCATCCCAGAGAAACGTTCCAAACACAGAAGGGAAGTAGGTGATCAATCCGATAACGAGAAGAAGAAAAAAAACAACGCTTTGTTTATTCGCCATTGATCGCGCGAGTAACTTCTTGGATAAGTTGATTCGGAGATGTCACTTTGAGTTTTTTTCCATTAAGAAAAAATGTCGGCGTGGAGGTAATTCCAAATGATCGTCCATCTTTCTTGTCTTCCTCGATAATTGCTTGTATCTCTTGGTTGTTTTTTTCTTTATTGAATTGTTCCTCATTTAATGAGAGTTGTTTCGCAAATTCGTTGATTTTGTTTTCAGATAGATTATTTGCGTTCGCAAAGAGCGCGTCGTGCATGTCCCAGAATTTTCCTTGTTTTCCTGCCGCTTCCGCTGCCATCGCCGCCTGCTCCGCGAATGTGTGTTGAGGAAGGGGAAAGTGGCGATACATAAACGCGATCTTTTCTTTGTGCGTTTCAACCAATTGTTTCACAACCGGCGCGTATGCGGCGCATGCCGGGCATTGAAAGTCGGAAAACTCGACAAGGTAAGCTGACGCAGACGCGTTGCCAAGAATATGTTGTCTTGCCGACGGCATGAGTTCTTCTCGAGTGAATGTTCGTTTTTCTTGATTGCTTTGAAACGCAAATAACGCAACCGCTCCGATGATCAGCGCGATCGTTGACATAATAACGCCGAGAATAATCTTTTTTTCTGTTGCTATCATATTAGATGAGTATACTACAAAATGTGTATGATTGCGCATGGTATCTATATAAAAAGATTTGTGTCGACATTTCTTCGTTTCTTCTTTGGTTTTTTCTTGGATTCACGGCGTATTATGTCTTCTTTTCTTGGTGTCGCATTGTTTCGACAGGAGCTCCTGATTTTTCCGTGTTTTACGGCGCGGCGCGGCGTCTTTGGGAAGGACAATCGCTTTCTGGTGATACAGGGCTCTATACAGGATTTGGATATCCGCCTGTAACGCTTTTGTTATTTCTTCCTCTTCTTCTCTTGCCAGAACAGATGGCGCAATGTGTGTGGATTACCGCGTCATTTGCGCTTCTTCCGGTGATTGTATCGATAAGTATGCGACTCATAGGAAAACATGACGCGCGAATGATCGTCATATGGACGGCGATGATGTTTTGGAGTTTTCCAACGCGGTGGACGCTTGGGATGGGGCAAATTAATATCGTGAGTCTATTGTTCTTTGTTATAAGCATTGCGTTTTTTCAAAACCGTCGTTTGTGGTCTACTTCGTTTTGGCTTGCTCTTTTGCTGCTTTCAAAACCGCATTTTATGTTGTTTTTGCCGTATCTTTTTGTCATTGGACGATGGAAAGAATCGTTGATCAGCGTCTTCTTTTATTTCCTAGCAATACTCGGAACGATTGTTGTTTTTGGGGTAGCGCATGTTCAATCCTATCTTTTTCATGAAGTTCCTATCCTTATAGCGTTTGAAGGACGAGATATTTACTATAACCAATCATTGAGCGCGTTCTTTTCTCGCATTGCTTCTCGAGATATAGCGCAGACGGCAACAATAGTATCTTCCATATTTATTCTTGTTTTATCGCTTTTTTTCGCAAAGAAACAAAATCGTATCGTCGATATAGCGACGCTTTTCTTGCCGGTGTTTCTTTTGGTTGAGCCGTTAGGATGGCAACATCATCATGTGTTTCTTTTGCCTGCGTATCTATGGTTGTGGTATCGCGGGAAGCATCGCGTGTTTCTTGTTTTGTCATTTTTGCTTATTTCTTGGAATATTAAAGAACCACACACAGTACTCCAGCCGTTATTGTTGTCTCATGGATTTTTTGGTGTAATGATTTTTTTCTGTCTTTCGTTTATACTAAAAAGAGAAGAAAGGAGTGTAAAAAAGACACGATGAAATTTTCTCTTCGCACCATGTATTTATATCTTTTTTCATTTCTTGGGTTGCTTATCGTGGTTATCGGCGCGATTCGATTGATCAATGTGGGATTCCGAACGTTTTTCTTTCCCGACATTGATACGTATGAATATGTCTCGACTCCGCGGTATGATGAACAAGGAAAACTGATTGGAGAAACAGAAGAAGAACAAAAAGCGCGGATAGAAGCTGATCGAATAAACGCGATGCGACAACGTCAAAGAGAGTTTATTGAGGCGATTTCTTTCCTTCTTGTCGGCGCGCCGTTGTATGTGTATCATTGGAAGACCATACAACAAGATGTTGCAAAAGAAAGGAGAGAATGACTATGGCAGATATTGCTGTTACCGATCAAACCTTTGACGCGGAAGTGCTCCAGTCTGACAAACCTGTTCTTGTAGATTTTTGGGCACCGTGGTGTGGGCCGTGCAGAATGCAAGGGCCTATCGTTGAAGATGTCGCGAAAGAAATGGACGGGCAGGCAAAAGTAGCTAAACTTAATGTTGATGAAAATCCGATGAAATCTCAGCAGTATGGAATCATGTCGATTCCGACCTTGATTATTTTTCATAAAGGTCAGGCGGTTCGCCAGTTTGTCGGCGTGCAAAGTAAAGAAACGCTCGTCAGTGAATTGAGACGATTACTAAATTAATTGACATAGCTCGATTGTCGCATCGACATACATAACTAAACAGACGAGTATAAATTCATAGATACTCGTCTGTTTAGAGTTTTAATGGTGAAATCGTTTGTTATTCCTCTTGTTGTGTTTTTCTCTGGTGCCGCGGTGATGATGATGGAGATTGCGGGAGCAAGAGTTATTGCGCCATACGTTGGTAATTCGCTTCCGGCATGGACCGCCCTTATCAGCGTGGTGTTGGGAAGTTTAAGCGTTGGATACATGGTTGGCGGAAGACTTGCTGATCGGTATCCATCGCATACCATGCTTTCTGTTATTTTGTTTCTCAGCGCGTGCCTTGTGTCCCTGATCAAACCGTTGGAACTGTTGTTTTTGCCATTAACAACAATAATTCGCGATATCCGATACCTTGCGCTTGTGTTTTCGCTTGGACTTTTCGCGTTGCCGAGTGTCTTTCTTGGTATGATTTCTCCATACGCTATTCGCTTGTCGCTTCACGCGCTCTCGCGGACAGGCAAAACAGCGGGAAATCTCTACGCGCTCTCCACGATTGGAAGCATTGTGGGAACAATCGTTACTGGCTTTTATTTGCTGGGTATCATCGGTCATGCCAATGTTCTTGCGTTGATAGTGAGCATCCTTATGTTCTGTGGTATTCTTGTGTGGATTTTCACTAGAGCAGCTCGCGTGTTCCTCCTTAGTGTTGCTATTGCGCCACTTGTGTTTTTGTTTCAATTTCATACTCAGCATCCATTGGGCAAAGAATACGATACGCCGTATCAGCGATTGTTTATCCGAGAGGGAACCGATCCAATAACGAATCGTCCAATTCGGATGATTCTTACTGATCTTTACAGCATTCAGAGTTCTATGTTTTTAGATCGCGATGACGACCTTGTGCTGGAATACTTAAAAGTGTTTCGTATTGCAGATGTGATTGTTCCAACTCCGCAACGCGTTCTTGTGATTGGCGGCGCGGGGTACGCATATCCAAAAGATCTTCTTCGTCGGTATTGGCAAGCAATGATTGATGTTGTGGAAATTGATCCGGGAATGACAATGGTAGCGAAGAAGTGGTTTTCCCTGACAGAAGATGAGCGATTGGGTGTCTATCACGAAGACGGACGCATGTTTCTTGCTCGATCGACGAACACGTACGATGTGATTTACATGGATGCGTTTGGCGAGTTGGTCACGCCGCCGTTTCATTTGTTAACACAAGAAATGTTCCAGTTGATTGATCGACGATTGAGACCGAATGGCGTCATGGTCATGAATGTGATCGCTGCGTATGAGGGATCGAAGAATAGATTTTTTTCATCGATTTATAAGACAGTGGCAAGCGTTTTTCCCTTTGTGACGATTTATCCTGTTCAACAGAGAGAAGATCGGGAAACGCAAAATATTATTCTTCTCGCGTCTCGAAATGTGTTGCCATTGGACGGGGCAAAGTCTTTTTCTCCGTCAGACGATGCGATTGTATTTACTGATTCGTTTGCTCCTGTCGAGCAATACGCGATGGATCTTTTGCGATAAATGATTTTTCGCGATTGGTATATACTATGAGTGGTAATTATGCTACGAGAAAAGGAGACGTCATATGACATATGATGTGATTATTGTTGGATCTGGTCCTGCGGCGATGACGGCGGCGATTTACTGTCAACGTTTTTTATTAAAAACCGTGATGGTGGCGGGACGATTGTGGGGCGGGCAATTACAGAATACGACAGAAGTCGAAAATTTTCCTGGTATGGGCGTTATTCTTGGTCCAAAACTTCTGAAACGAATGCGAAGTCATGTTGAACATCTTGGCGTTGAGATTCTTGATATGTGGGCAGAAAAGATTCACCATCTTTCGTATCCGTTTCAAGTAGTGTTGGAGCAAGGAAAAACGATTACTGGCAAATCTATTATTATTGCCACCGGGGCGGACACAAAGTGGCTTGGCGTTCCCAATGAAGAGCGATTGAGGGGAAAAGGTGTTTCCGCATGTGCGCCATGCGACGCATTTTTCTTTCGAGGGAAACCAGTTGCTGTGGTTGGCGGAGGAGACACGGCGATGGAAGAAGCGCAGGTTATCGCGAATGTCGCGTCTGATGTCATTCTTATTCATCGACGAGATGAATTTCGCGCGCAATCGGCGATGGTAGAAAAAGTGAAAGTAAAAAAGAATGTTCGATTTTTGTACAACACAAAGGTTGTTGATGTGGTTGGTGAGCAATCATTGACTGGGTTGCTCCTTGAAACAACATCTATTTCGCCAAAGCAAGGCGTTGCTTCGTTTGATGATCTCGTTCAATCGTTTGGCGGAGAAAAGAAAACCGGCATACAGTGGGTGTTGCCTAGAGCCGGTGTGTTTGTGGCGATTGGTCTTTCGCCGAATACGAAGTTTTTAGAAGGATTTGCTGTTGATGAGCGAGGGTATCTCAAGCGGTTTGAAGAACGTGATGAGCATGGCAATCTTCTTTACTTTACAAAGACGAATATTCCCGGCATTTTCACCGCCGGCGATGTGCATGACACGCGGTATAAGCAAGCGATTACCGCCGCCGGGTTTGGCTGCATGGCTGCTTTGGATGTTCAGAAATGGTTAGGGGACCAAGATAATAATTAACATATACATCATGCGTGGGTATGGTTTGAAAACGATTAGAACGATTTTTCTTGTATGGATTGCATGTGTTTTGCCATGATGAAACGGCTTGGCATTCAATGGATGGCGACAGTTCAATTGTTTTCGCAAGGCTAGATTTGTCTACTTTTCGTAAGCTATAATAAGTATTCTCTATGTCTCGTATATCCATAAAACCGTCTCGATATAAAGCCATTTTGTCGAAAAAAGAAAAAATATCTTCTAAAGTATACGAAGCGCGGTTAACGCTTGTTGATCCTCCTGTCATGACTTACTGTGCAGGGCATACAATTATGATCTATATCGCGCCGGGGATTAATCGCTCGATGTCTCTTGCGTCTCCTCCTCGAGAAAACCATGAGTTGACGCTGTGTTGGGATGTGTCTCCGATGGGACCTGGGGGTCAATGGTTGCTCGCGCGGCAAGTGGGCGATCCAGTGGAGTTTATGGGACCGCTTGGCGTGTTTTTATATGATGTGGAAAGTCCAAGAAAGGCGCTATTTGTTGCGACTGGAACTGGTGTGGCGCCGTTTAAGTCTGCGTTGGAAGAATTTCTTCCTACCGAGATCATGAAGCCGTCAGTTCTTTATTTCGGTCTTCGGCATGAAGAAGATCTGTTTTGGCAGGATCGGTTTGTTGAGTTATCTTCGCGATACTCTTCGTTTGTGTTTAAGCCAGTCCTTTCTCAACCGCGTGGATCGTGGGCAGGAAGAGTGGGACACGTGCAGGACTATGTCTTTCAAGAAGAATCCGATCTTCAATCGTGCGATATCTATTTATGCGGAAACGGCAAGATGATCGAGGACATGCACGCGCGACTGTTAGCGCATGGTGTTCCTGAACAGCAGATTAAAAAAGAATTATTTTTCAAGTAAGGAGGGCGCTATGAGTCCATTTGAAACCGCGCTTCAACAACTAGATAAAGCGTTTACCGTATTGTCTCGTGTGTCAACAAAAGAAGAGCAGCAATATTTCAATTATCTTCGGAGTATTCTTTCTGCTCCGCAACGAATTCTCGAGGTGTCGATCCCTCTAAAGCGTGACGCTGGATCCTACGAAGTGTTTCGCGGGTATCGCGTCCAATATAATAATTTATTAGGTCCATACAAAGGTGGTATTCGATTTCATCCACTGGTCGATCTTGATGAAGTGAAAGCGTTATCGTGTTGGATGGCGATAAAATGCGCAGTTGTCGGGCTTCCACTAGGAGGCGGGAAAGGAGGTATTGTTGTCGATCCGAAGAAACTTTCTGAAAGAGAATTAGAGGCGTTGTCTCGCGGGTATGCGCGTGCGATTGCCGATTGCATTGGACCGGAGAAAGATGTGCCCGCGCCCGATGTAAACACAAACGCGAAAATTATGGGATGGATGGTGGATGAATATATTGTTGTAAGCAATCAATTGCAAAATACTGATAAACACTATCTAAAAGCTACATTTACCGGAAAGGCGATTGCTGATGGAGGAAGTGAAGGGAGAGAAGAAGCAACAGGATTGGGCGGCGCGCATATCCTTGATCGCGTGCTGGATCACATGAGAGCGGCAGGGTCATTGCCACATGATCGGCCATTGACCGCCGCGGTGCAGGGGTTTGGTAATGTTGGCTATCACGCGGCGTTGTTTCTTGCGGAGCGGGGGATACGGGTAATCGCTGTGTCAGATAGCAAAGGAGGCATTGTTGTTCCTGAGGGAATTAATCCATCATTGACGCTTGCGTGTAAGAAAGAACGCGGATCATTGGCGGGATGTTATTGTGTTGGATCTGTCTGTGACGATGCAAAGGGGAGATATATATCAAATGATGAGTTGTTGACGCTTGATGTGGATATTCTTGTTCCTTCGGCGCTTGAACAAGTAATCACAAAAGAAAATGCGCCAGATATTCGCGCCAAGGTGATTCTAGAAATGGCCAATGGACCAACGACAGAAGACGCGGATGATATTCTTCATCAAAAAGGTGTTATTATTATTCCTGACATACTTGCGAACGCGGGTGGGGTTACGGTTTCATATTTTGAATGGGAACAGAATAGGCGAGGAGAGCATTGGACAAAAGAAGATGTGCAGAAAAAATTGCAAGATGCAATGATTAAGGCAACAGATGCAGTATGGGATATAGCGAAGACACAGAATGTTTCACTTCGTCTTGGCGCATTTATGCTTGCATTGAAGCAGATGATGGAAAAAATCATATAGTTTCTTTAATTTATTCAAATCGCTTGAGAAGATAACTTGGAATAATATCTTGGTCAGTTAGAGCTGAACATTCTAAGAGTCTTGTTGATATCGTACAGCGTGATGGAGTTGTGATGTACCCTTGCTATAAGGATAGAAGATGAACGATTGCTTTGATAATTCTTTTTTACGTCAGCGTAAGATACGCATTGATAAATGTTTTTGTTTTAGAAGAAAGCTGTTTGGTAAATGTTATTTCAATAGACTGCTTTAGGTTTCCAAGAAGCTGTTTTTCTTCAAGCACGTGTTTGAGTGTTAGCGCTGTTGGTCTTGATGAATCTATGATTGTTATCGCGTCTCCTGCATAGTTTTGTATGTGATGTTTAATCAATGGATAATGAGTGCAACCAAGAATAAGCGTGTCAATCGTTGATTCCGATCGAAGAAACTCAAGATTTTCTCTTATTGCTTGTTGAATTCGACCTATATCATGTAGCGATTGTTCGATAAGAGGAACAAGTGTTGGTGTTGCTTGCTCGATAACACGTCGATTGGTTTGTTGGCGAATCATTGTTTTATATATGTGTGTATCGATTGTCGCCTGTGTTCCAATAACTGCAATTGTTCCAGTTGTTTTTGGAATAGATTCAACTGTTGGTCTAATAACGTCAATCACGGGAATTGGATAAGCGATTGTTTGAATATCTGAATATGCAATGGCAGAGATCGTATTACATGCAAGAACAAGGGCTTTAATATTTCTTATAAGAAGACGCCGCGCAAGAGATATTGCAAGCGTTTTTATTTCTTTCGGCGATTTATCTCCGTACGGAACATTTGCTGTGTCTCCGATATAAATATAGCGTTCATGAGGAAGGATGTGAAGCGATTCATTGAGCATGGTAATACCACCGATTCCTGAATCTATGAATCCAATAGGCTCGTTATTCCGCATGACTATTGATTCTAGCACGACTATATCGTCATATGAATCTTTCTCATCGATTATCAACCATTCCAGCGTCTCCGATACGGAAGTTAATTCCGTTTGCGGAACAAGCGAAGAAACAAGGAGTTACCGTGTATCGCTTGAATATCGGCGATCCTGACATCAAAACACCCGAAGTGATGCTTACTGTTTTGCGACAGTGGGATATTTCAACGATTTCCTACGCCCAATCTAAAGGAGATCCTGAATTTCTCTCTGCGCTTGCGTGGTACTATCAGCGGTGCGGATATCCGTTTATTACAGAACACCATATTCAAGTCACATCGGGAGGGTCTGAAGCAATCGGCATGGCTATGGTTGCCGTGTGTAATCCAGGCGATTCATTGCTTGTGTTTGAACCATTTTACGCGAATTATCAGTCAATCGCGCTTTTGTATGATGTTCGTCTTGTCCCAATCCAAACATCGTTAAAAAATGGATTTCATTTGCCGGATCGCTCAACGATTGAACGATATATCGATGAAACAACGAAAGGTATTCTTCTGTGCAATCCAAATAATCCGACAGGCACAGTATATCGAAAAGACGAACTTACGATGCTGGTTTCTTTGGCGAAAGACCGAGATCTCTTTTTGCTTTCTGACGAGGTGTATCGGGAGTTTGTATATGATGGTAGAACGCATGTCTCACTTTTGTCCTACGCGAACGAACTTCCCGAGCAGATTATTGTTCTTGATAGCGTGTCGAAGCGGTATAGCTTATGTGGTGCAAGGCTTGGTGCGCTTATTTCTATTAATAAAGAATTGCTTGATGGTGTGCTGCGCATTGCTCAAGGACGATTATCGTCTGGATTTGTGGATCAAAAGATGGCGGCGAAACTTGTGAATGTTCCCGATTCATATATGCAACGCGTTCGAGAAGAGTATGAACAGAGGAGAAATGTTGTGTATGAAGGATTAAGATCGATAAACGGCGTTGGGATTCATAAACCAGAAGGGGCGTTCTATACGGTTGTGTCTCTTCCTGTGGAAAACGCTGAAATGTTTTGCCAGTGGTTGTTGACAGATTTTCGATTGGAACAAGAAACCGTTATGCTTGCGCCGGCAAATGGGTTTTATCTTTCTGAAGGGAAGGGAAAGAATGAAGTTCGTCTTGCCTATGTGTTAGAAATTCCCAAACTAAAACGCGCTATTCAGATACTTGCAAAAGCGTTGGACGCTTGGTAAAATAATTTCTACCTTCTGCGGAAGGAACTGTTTATTTTTCATGAGAAGCTACCTATCCAACATAAACGATATATACCGTATTTTTTCCATGTATCGCTGGTAACGCTTCTCCATAAAAATAAACAAAGAAGCCCCGCGGAAGCGGGATTTTTTATATTTCAAGTGTTGGGACAGTATCCTGAGCGAAGTCGAAGGGCCTGAAGTTTACCTGGTTGAACGCTTCATTTGCAATGAAGAGGTAGGCGGTTCGACTCCGCCCAGGTCCACTCCATTACGATGCGATACAGACGATGATGAAGCAATGTCATCGTAGGTATTGCTTCGTGAGTACAGTGTTGCACTTTAACAAGTGAATAGGGAAAAACATTGAAACATTGAATGAGTAGTTGCATGAAAAGGGGTAATGACATTCACCTCTTTTTTTATGCCATAAAAAAGAGTCGCCGGAACAAAAGCCTTTTGTTCTCTCAAGCTACTCTAAAGCTGACAATGGATGCCTTGGGCGTGTTTGCCGAAGAAGGACGCAGTAAGCCGCGATAGTCGTCGGGAAGGAGCTTGCATCCTGCGATCCGGCGGTTTCCGAATGGGGAAACCCTTCCTTGAGCAATCAAGGAAACGGCGAGCCAAAGCCAGTCGCAAGATTGGAATAGGCGCGTGCGAGGGCACCACCTGAACTGAAACATCTTAGTAAGGTGAGGAAAAGAAATCAAACGAGATTCCGTTAGTAGCGGCGAGCGAAAGCGGAATAGACTAAACCTGCCTTTGGCAGGGGTTGCAGGGTCCACAATAACGGGATCAGTTGCGGATAGGAGAATATGGTGGAAACCATAACCAAAGAAGGTGACAGTCCTGTATCCGAAATCCAAGACTGCCCACGTGGATACCTAAGTACCATGGGCCACCCGGGGCCTGTGGGAATCTGGGTCAACCACGATCCAAGTCTAAATACAAACACGCACCGATAGTGAACAAGTACCGTGAGGGAAAGGTGAAAAGTACCCCGGAAGGGGAGTGAAATAGTACCTGAAATTGTCAGCTAACAAACAGCAAGAGCCAGATGCCAGATTTCGGATTTCAGACAGTAATTAATAAATGAATGGAATGACGTCTGATGTCGAAAGTTCGATATCTGAAGTCCGATATCTGGTATCTGGTGATTGCGTGCCTATTGAAGAATGAACCGGTGAGTTACTGGTGCCTGCAAGCTTAACCCCGATCGCTCGGGGGAAGGCGTAGTGAAAGCGAGCCTGAATAGGGCGTTTAGTAGGTATCAGTAGACCCGAAACCTGGTGAGCTATCCATGAGCAGGGTGAATGCAACCGAAAGGTTGCAGGAGGCCCGAACTCGTCGTTAGTGCAAAAACGTGAGATGACTTGTGGATAGGGGTAATATGCCAATCGAACCAGGAGATAGCTGGTTCTCCCCGAAATATATTTAGGTATAGCGGTTGAATGAGGAACGCCAGTGGTAGAGCCACTGAATGGAGCAAGTGTCGCAAGGCATTTGTTCCAACCAAACTCCGAATACTGAGCGTTCTACTTGACCAGTCAGTCATGCGGGGCTAAGCTCGTGTGGCAAAAGGGGAACAACCCAGACTCTCATCTAAGGTCTCCAATTCTTTGCTAAGTGGGTAAGGATGTCATGATTTTTAGACACCCAGGAAGTTGGCTTAGAAGCAGCCATCTTTTAAAGAAAGCGTAACAGCTCACTGGCCGAAAATCATGGCGCCGAAAATGATCGAGGCTCAAGCAAAGAACCGAAGATAGAGCTTCGGATGTTAGATTTCAGAGGTCGGATATCGGATCGATTCACCTTTAATATCTGATTTCTGATATCTGACATCCGAGGGGTAGGGGAGCGTTCTTGTCTGCGGTGAAGGTCACGGCGCGAGCCGGGCTGGAGCGGCAAGAAGTGAGAATGCCGGTATGAGTAGCGTTTGGAGGTGAGAATCCTCCATGCCGAATGCGCAAGGTTTCCGAAGCAACGTTCGTCGACTTCGGGTAAGTCGGATCTAAGGCAAGTCCCGAGCAATCGGGGGTAGCTCGATGTAAAAACGGTTGATATTCCGTTACAATTACGCGTCGATTAAGACTCAAGGGGATGACAAAGGAGGACGGGTCTCGTAGTCGATTCGTCGGCTAGTAAGCGTTAAGATAGTAATCGTAGGCAAATCCGCGATTATGGTTAATACGAGGCGTGACGCGAAGTCCAACGGGCAACCTGCGGGCAACTGAGATAGTTCTGCTTTCGAGAAAAGTCTCATTGAGGAGCGCGTGGTTTCCGTACCGCAAACCGACACAGGTGCGCTGGTAGAGTATACCAAGGCAAGCGGGCGACAGTGGTTCAAGGAACTCGGCAACAAAAACTAGGCGTAACCTTTGGGAGATGCCTTGCCTAGATTATAGCTATCGGCTTTCAGCTAATCAGCTAACAGCTTTCTAAAAGTAAAAAGTAAGCAGATAAGCGGTTTGCTGTAAGCTGATAGCTATTTTCTGGGCCGCAGTGAACGACGCTATGCGACTGTTTAACTAAAACACAGGTCTCTGCGAAGCCGTAAGGCAATGTATAGGGGCTGACACCTGCCCAGTGCCGGTAAGTTAAGTATCTCGGATGACGGATGTCGGACAGTGAATATCAGAATACCTCCTGATATTTAGTGTCCGATATCCGAAGTTCGGGGTATAAGCTCCGGTGAACGGCAGCAGTAACTATAACTGTTCTATGGTAGCGAAATTCCTTGTCGGGTAAGTTCCGACCCGCACGAAAGGTAGAACGACATAGCGACTGTCTTGAACCATTACCCGGCGAAATTGAAATGGCTGTGAAGATGCGGCCTACTCACACATGGACAAAAAGACCCCATGAAGCTTTACTGTAGCTTGGCACTGAGGACTTTATTTTGACTGTCGAGTATAGGTGGGAGCTCCGAGTAATCGGAGTGACAATGGAATACCACTCTTCGAAATGAAGGAATCTAACTCGTCCCGACATAAACATCTCGGGAGAGGACACTGTCTGGCGGGCAGTTTAACTGGGGAGGTTGCCTCCAAAAACGTAACGGAGGCGTACAAAGGTTGGCTCATCCCGAATGGAAACCGGGATCAAGAGTGCAAACGCATAAGCCAGCTTAACTGTGAGGCGGACCTGCCGAGCAGAGACGAAAGTCGGTGTTAGTGATCCTCGATTCCCACGTGGGTGGGATCGGGCTTAACGGATATAAGCTACTCTGGGGATAACAGGCTGATCGCTTCCGAGAGTCCATATCGACGAGGCGGTTTGGCACCTCGATGTCGGCTCGTCCTATCCTGGGGCTGGAGAAGGTCCCAAGGGTCCGGCTGTTCGCCGGTTAAAAGGGCACGTGAGCTGGGTTCAGAACGTCGTGAGACAGTTCGGTCTCTATCCTGTGTGAGCGTTCGATTCTTGAGGGGAGCTCTTCCTAGTACGAGAGGACCGGAAGGGACGAATCCCTGGTGTGCCTGTTGTCGGAAAACCGGCAGCGCAGGGTAGCTATATTCGGACGGGATAAGCGCTGAAAGCATCTCAAGCGCCAAGCCCACCCCAAGATAAGGAATCGTCATCAAGACCCCCGGAAGATTACCGGGTTAATAGGCAGACGGTGTACGCGCAGTAATGCGTTTAGCCAATCTGTACTAATCGGTCGAATGCTTGAGAGAATAAAGGGTCCTTTTCCGTGACGGCGATTACCGTATGCAGAAAAATGCGGATGCACATTGCCCCTTTTTAGGCAATTGACTCATATTCAATGCGGTTCAAAAAAACAGAATTGTCTCGGTGATTTGAGCGAACTGGAACTACCTGATCCCATTCCGAACTCAGAAGTAAAACGGTTCAGCGCCAACAATACGTAGCTCTCGCGAGCTATTGGAAGATAGGTCATCGCCGAGGCAATTGTGTTTTTTTATTCTGGAAAACGTGAAAAGAAGATGCAAGAATCTTCGTCCTTCTCGCGTTTTTTCATCATTTCGTTATAATGAAAGAAATACTTTATTGAAAGGCGGTACAACAAAAGAATGGCAAAAAAAACAAAACATTCTAGTAACACAACATCTTCACTATCTAACACTGCTTCTCCCGTGTCTTCCATGGAAGAACTTCTGGCGAAGACAGGGTATGTCATTAAAGGATTAAAAAAAGGAGATACGGTTGAAGGCATAGTGACGAAAGTGTCTCCTCGAGAAGTATTGATTGATATCAAAGGCAAGTCAGAAGGCGTTGTTATTGATAAAGAATTGGAAGTATATAAAGAGATGCTGTTAGGATTAAAGGTGGGAGATACCGTTGTTGCGCAGGTCATTGTGCCAGAGAACGATCGAGGACAGTCGGTGTTATCTCTTCGTAAATTTATTACAGAGCGACGGTGGGATATTCTGAAAAACGCGAAAGAAGCGGGAACATTTGTTGATGTCATTGTCCGAGAAACGGTTCGCGGCGGCGTTCTTGTAGAATATAATGGCATTCGCGGGTACATTCCGCAGTCTCAGTTAGACCCTCAAATCGAGAAACAATTAGACAAACTTTCCGGACGAATAATCTCTGTGAAGGTTGTTGAGGTAGATAAAGATACGAATAGACTGATATTCTCTCAGCGCGCTGTTGCTGAAGCAGAGGCATTCGCGAAACAAAAGCCATACATTCAAGATCTTGAACAAGGCACAACAGTAGAAGCCACGATTATTTCTGTGGTGCCATTCGGCGCATTTGCGAAATTTGTTGTTTGCAAAGATGACCAAGAGCATGAAATAGAAGGGCTTATTCATGTTTCCGAAATTGCGTGGGAAAAAGTCGAGGATCTGCATCTTTATGTAAAAGAAGGGGATACGGTAAAAGTAAAAGTTATTGGTGTCGATAAAGAAAGTGGAAAAGTAACGCTTTCGATCAAACAACTGTTGCCAGATCCATGGGAAGACGTGTTGGATATTTTTCAAAAAGACTCGCAAGTCAAAGGAACGGTATCAAAAGTTACGCAGATTGGTATTTTTGTTACCCTTCTCCCTGGTGTTGAAGGATTAATTCATATTAGCAAAATCGCTCCCGGAGAAGAACCAAAAGAAGGCGATGAAATTGCGTGCATTGTCGAAGACGTTCAGCCGGAAAAGCGAAAAATTTCCCTCTCCATGGCGCTTACCGAAAAACCGATTGGGTATCGATAATATGCCTCTTTCAGTATAATCGTGATATCCAATGAAATCTCGATCAGTATTTTTGTGTCAGCAATGTGGCTACGAAGCTCCCGAGTGGTACGGCAAGTGTCCGTCCTGCGGCGAGTGGGGAGCGTTGGTTGAGTATGCGTATAAAGAGTTGTTAAAGAACAATGGCCGAAAAATAGGGAAAGAACAAGCAAAACCACAAAAGCTTTCTAATATTCCTTGTATAGAAGCAAAAAGACTAAAAACAAATATTGAAGAATTCGATCGAGTTATGGGTGGAGGCATTGTGCCGGGAAGTGTAACATTTCTTTCTGGAGAACCTGGTATTGGGAAGTCAACATTGTTGCTTTTAGTTCTTTCAATGATTGGAGGATTGTATATTGCCGGAGAAGAGTCTGCAGAGCAAGTGAAGCTTCGCGCATCTAGAATTGGCATTCCTGGTGATGCGGTTACCATCTATTCTGAAACAGATATCGATAAAATTGAAGCAACGATAGTTCACGAATCTCCAAAGCTTGTTATTATTGATTCAATTCAAACACTTGTGTCAGATCGTGTGGAAGGATTGTCTGGTTCTGTGACGCAGCTGCGATATTGTGCGGAGCGTCTTGTTGCTATTGCAAAATCCTCTGCTATTCCAATAATTCTCATTGGTCATATCACAAAAGAAGGAGTTATTGCTGGTCCAAAAATCGTAGAGCATATGGTGGATACGGTGCTTTTTTTTGAGGGAGAACGGTTCGCAACCGCTCGAATTCTTCGCGCCTTAAAGCATCGGTTTGGAGCGGTTGAGGAAGCAGGCATTTTTGAGATGCGAGAAGCAGGGCTTGTTGAAGTTACAAATCCGTCGGAGGTGTTTCTTGCCGATCGAGTCGTTGGCGTGCCCGGATCTGTGGTGACGGTGATTCTCGAGGGTACCAGACCGATTCTTGTAGAGATTCAAGCGTTAACCGTTTCGACGCAACTTGCCATACCGCGTCGTGTCGCAAACGGATTTGATCAGAATCGATTGCAGATTCTTGTTGCTATTCTTCAGAAGCGACTACATCTTCCGCTGGGAGGAAATGACATATTCATTAATGTATCTGGCGGGATTCGCGTGTCCGAGCCAGCGGCGGATCTTGCGGTGTGCGCGGCGATTGTGTCGTCGTTTCTCAACAAGCCATTGAACGCGTCGGCGGTTGTGTTTGGCGAAGTTGGATTATTGGGAGAGATTCGGCGAGTTTCCCAAGAAGCGCGTCGAGCAAAAGAGGCAAAACGAGTAGGGTATGATACCATTGTTTCTCCTTCATCTTTCCGAGCAATCACCGATTTGAAACAATTGCTTCATTGATAAATATGACAAGAGATTGATAGAACAGTCTGTGATACAATGAAGGCATGAAATTAGAAAAGAAAAAACAAGAAAAACACAATGAAAAACAGGAAGCAGAGCAGTCATTAATTATTCCGTCAGAAAAACGATCATCGGTAAGCGATATTGTTCTTCGTCCTCCTGTGGCGGCTGCAGAATTTGCAGCCATGGTTGCCCGAGAAATTGTGAAAACCTTAAGTTTCTCAAATCTCCGCATAAAATCTCGATCTACAGACATATCAATGATTGAATTAAAAGATGTTCCCGCTCCAGAGGGAGAACATTTAATTCTTGTTGACACAAGCGCGCTGATTGACGGTCGGATTCTTCCTGTAGTGAATAGCGGATTTATGACGGGAACGCTTCTTGTTCCCGAGTTTATTTTGGGAGAAATTCAACACATCGCAGATTCCAGCGACGCGCTTCGACGCGCAAAGGGAAGACGAGGTCTTGAGGTTGTCAACAAACTTTCATCGCAGAAAGCCAACGAATTGGTCAAAGTCATCATTGTTACTGACGCTGTTCCCGAGATTCAAGAAGTAGATCAAAAACTTGTGTCGCTTGCGAAGTATTGGAACACCAAGTTGTTGACCATTGATTTTAACCTTGCCCAGCTCGCAAGGGTCCATGGCGTTAAAGTGTTGAACATTCACGATTTAGCAAACGCTTTAAAATTGTCTCTTATTCCGGGCGAGGAAATAACGGTGAAAATAACGCACGCAGGTAAAGAGCGCAAACAAGGAGTAGGGTATTTATCAGATGGAACGATGGTTGTGGTGGAAGACGCGCAAGATAAAGTAGGCATTGATGTGGTTACCGTATTGTCAAAAGTTCATCAAACCCCTGCGGGACAGTTGTTTTTCGCGCGATTAAAGCAATAATACGATTATTCTTCTTTTTTACTCCGTTTGTTGTTTTTATTTGATCATCGTTTACTTTCGCTGGGTATTCATATATCAAACAGTTTTCCAAAAGTTATCCACAAAAAATGTTAAAATATTTTTATATTGCCAAATCAATCTAAATAAGCATTAAAAAATTATAGGTTTTATAAAAATAACGAAGTAAATAAATTATAGGTCTTGACGAATTGTACACATCGTGATTCAATAAGCGAAAGTTATTATGAATAAACTGTTATCGTTTATTCGATATCTTTTGTCTAGAAAGAAAGATCGTGATCTAAAACGGCAAACGCCGGAAGAACAAGAAAATGAAGCGTTGCGAGAGAATATGAGAAGGCAGTTGGAGTCGTTGAAGAGCAAAGGGTTATCCTTGCCTATTACAATGCTTTAACAGACATTGTAGAGCGTTGTAGATCAAAAAGGAAGAAAGAAAGAAAAAAATAAATTAAACAAACGATAAGGAATTAAGAGAGAAGAAAATAACAAAAAAGCATCACTACCGCTAGAACCATGAGAGAACTATTCTACGAGTAGTAATGCCTTTTGACCGTACCGATACTTTGGGACAGTGAATCAGTACTTGTGCTATAAACAGTAGCAAGAGACAAATTTTTTGTCAAATTGTTTTCTAAGCTCAAAAAAGCAAAATTATCTTATTAAAACAAGATAATTCTAATTTTCAATTTTTGTTCTTTCTTCATTTTTCATGGTCACCTTGGTTCACCGTCTTGGAGCGGTTCGGAGTACATGTTCCATTGTCTTTCTTTCTAGATTTTGAAACGAGTTTAGGATGACAAAAATTTGTGATACATCTTCTTTTTCTCATACTGCATTCATTTCAGCATCGCGCAGACCATTTAGAAGCATATTCTTTGTTTCTATTTTCCTTATACAACACATACTAATTTGACATTTTCTTTCTATCGCAATACAATACTATTGTATTGATAAAAAATTGATATTTTGAGGATCTTGACTATTCATTGACTGTTTGATTGAATAGTATATATATTCATTTTGAAAAAACGCGGTATCATGCTTTGTATGGGGGATAGTATGTTGGGCAGGCGTGCTATCTCCCATACAGAATATGACCCGCGTTTTTTTATGTCTTCATCATTTCTTTCGCAGCGATTTGTCCAAGTTCCACCGCGTAATTTGTTCCTCGATCCCATGGGAAGATTGCATCCATGTTTGCAAAGTAAAGGTTCGGAATTGGCGTGCGAATTGTCGGTGCTCGGCGCGAATATCGCAGTTCATGCACTGGTTGCGCGAACGGACCAATGAACAGCGTAGCGTTTGCTTTTCGTGGAGAAAATGTTGGATTGAGTTTTTGTATATATGGGGTAAAGATTTTTAAGAGATTTTGAGTGTTCATTGAAAGGAACGAATGGTCAGAAGGGAGATAGTTGCCGATGTAGGTAAGATGCTTTCCTCCGTAATATGATGGATCTATAAAATTTGTGTGCGCTACAACAGCGAGAAATGGAAATGATCGATCGGTGATATTTAGCCAATAGATATCGTTAAGGATTGGTGTTGCTGTTTCAAGAACGAGTACTTGCGCGTGCAGGTGAGGAATTTGGAATTGATCGCGGTATGCTTGCGGGTCGAGGTCTTTTGTAAGCGAAAGGGCGAGAGGTGTTGGAATGGTGAGTAACACCTTGTCAAAAAGGGCTTGTTTTTTATTGTACATGATAGAAAATTCATTGTTGAAGCGTTGTATAGAAGTTATTCGCGCGTTTGTGATGATCGTTCCGCCGCGCTTTTGTATTGCATTTTCAAGCGTTGTAATGAATGTGTGAAATCCTCCGCGAAAATAGATTAGTTTGGGTGTTCGTTTTACGATTCTTGCCCACAGCCACGATGCAGCGATCCGATCTGCGTATTCGCCAAATTTTCCTACCATGAGCGGTTCCCATATTGTTTGCCATCCTTCTTTTCCTCCAAGCGTGATGGCGATGTGTTTTGCCGTGATCCATTCAAGTGGTTTCCAAATAGGATTTACTTTCATACTTGCCAGGAATATCCCCGTGCGAAGTTTTCCTGCAAAAGAGAGTCCTGGAAAAGAGAGAAGAGAAGAAAGAGAGTCAAGTTGATACACAGTACTGTTCCAGAGCGTTGCGGTGATTGGTCGTTTGACAAGAAGATCGTCTTTCAGTTTAAGGTCTTTTGCGAGGTTGATGATCGCAGTGTCGTTGGTGAATAAGTGGTGATAAGTATATTCAAGATGCCATTGCCATGAAGGTTTTTTGTACCCTCGCGCTAATCCTCCTACGGTTTTTTCTTTTTCAAAGATGGTCACCGCATTTCCATATTTTGTGAGTTCATACGCTGTGGTTAGTCCAGTAATTCCTCCGCCGATGATTGCTATTGACATGAAGATGAGTATACCATGGAGAGTTACAGCGTATTCAAGATTTTTCTTGCTATTTCTTCTTCTTCATTCACAAATGCGATGTATAGAGGTCGAGGAGAGTCGGGTGATGAGATTGTATCGAATGGTCGAGTGATATGATCAATCGCGTGATGAGCAAGAGTGACCCTAAGTAAGGGGTAATCGGTAAGGCGTTTCCATAGAGTGGGCGTATGCTCGCTGATGCCGCCAGAAAGAACAAGGGGCGCCTGTGTTTGAAGAATTATATCATACGAACCGATAACAGCAAGAATCTTATAGATGAGAAAATCAATGGTAAATGTCGCGTCCGCTGTGTTGGCGGTAAGAATGTGTTGTATGTGTCCATCGGTTTGCGAAAGCCCTTTGAGTCCAGAATCGCGAGTGAGCAATGTCATGATTGCTTCTACTGATTGACCTGTCTGTTGTTGTAGGTATAAAACGATGTTTGGATCAATAGTTCCAGATCGTGTTCTTGATGGCAGTCCTTCGAGTGGTGAAAATCCCATCGTCGTATCTATTGATCGTCCATTTTGTATGGCACACATACTGCACCCGCTTCCAAGATGAATACCAATGAATGTTGCTTGATTTTCGGGAATGCCACAGTGTGTGGCGTAGAGTCGAAGCATTGATGCGTACGCGAGTCCATGAAATCCGTATCGGTAGATATGATAAGTGTCGGCAATCGTTTTTGGAATTGCGTAGTGTCGAGCGACGGATGGCATCGTGCTATGAAATTCTGTATCAAATACCGCAATAATATTTGACGATGGAGCAAAGGATCGAATCGTATCAATGGTTTCAATTGCAAACGGTAAATGCAGAGGAGCAAGCGGCGTGATTGTTTCGAGATATCGATAGACTTCTTCATCAACACTAATTGGGGTTGTATATTTCCATCCTCCATGCACGATGCGGATGCCAAATATTGTATCAGAAGGATCATATGATGAAAGTTCTTGAAAAAGCTTGTCTTGAATCGTTATTCCCCCTAAAGGAATTGTTATTCTTTTTATTTCTTGTATATGGTTGTTGTCTTTGACAGTATATACGCCAAGTTTTATGGAAGAACTTCCGGGATTTACTGCAACGATAGTCATGTCATGAGCATATACAAATAATAGAGGAGAGGAAAGAAGGGATTTTCCTCTATCATAAGTGAATGAGAGTATGATACGATACATATCCCGTATTGGATTTATTTTTTTTCGTGTCATGAATAGCGTTCGCCACATTATTACGGCGGCTCGCCCGCGACAGTGGATCAAAAACCTTGGACTCTTCTTACCGATTCTTTTCGATGGCACATTGTTTCATGTCAATCGTTTTGTTCCTGTTGGGATTGGGGCAATTGCATTTTGTTTGTTATCATCATCAAACTATATCTTGAATGATTTGCTTGACGCGAAGCAAGACGCCATGCATCCGCAAAAAAAGAATCGTCCGATCGCAAAAAGCGATTTATCATTTCGCGACGCGTTAGGCGCGTCGCTTCTTTTTGGATTATGTGGGGTTTTGCTTGCGTTCTTTGTCGGGCAGCCCTTTTTTTTCATCGCGTTTATGTTTGTGTTTCTTCATTATCTTTCGTACTTCTTTTTTCGAAAAGTTCCTATCATTGATGTATTAATGATCGCGTCTGGGTATATGCTGCGGATTATGGCTGGAGAGAAGGCAGGAGGAGTTGTCATGTCTGTATGGTTTTTCCTGACGGTTCTTTCTGTTTCGTTGTTGCTTGCGTTAGGAAAACGACGGAGTGAATTGTCTCTTGTTCGCCAATTTAGTAATGAATCTTTTCATTATCCAGAAAAAATACTAGATGCATATATTTCTGTCTTTGCAAGTTCGTCTTTTCTTGCTTATACATATTTTACTTTTCTTTCCACAGTGTCGGAAGACGGATTTCTCTTTCGAGGGTACACAGATTATATTTTTCCAATTTTAGGCAGAAAGTGGATGATGCTTACCGCGCCGTTTGTTTTATACGCGATTATGCGGTATCTTCAATTAGTCTATTCTGGAAAAGAAGTGTTAATTAATTTGGTAACAAAAGATAAACCGTTGATTCTTACGATGATATGTTGGTTTGCGATGGTTATGATTGTAGTGTACGGTATTGGAGGAGCGTAAACAAATGAAGAAAAAGAACCGTATCGTTGTTGGCGTCGATTTTGACGGCGTCGTTGCATATAATCCGTTTCGGATTATCCGCGCTCCCATTGCGTATGTGAAAAAAAACATGCTTGGAATTAAGAAGACGAAGTTTTACATTCCGCAATCGAGTGTTGAAAAAATACTATGGACAATTCTTCACGAGTCGAGCGTGTTTCCGGCGAATGGCGTTGATTTATTGCGGGAGTTTGTCGAACAAGATCGGATAGAAGCGCATCTTGTGACCGCGCGATTTCATTTTCTTCAGGATCGATTGTATCAATGGCTTCGACGATACGATTTGGAACGTATATTTTCATCAATTACCGTGAACGAACGGGATCATCAACCCCATCTGTACAAAGAACGAGTTATAAAAGAAAATCGATTTGATTATTTTGTTGAGGATAATCTTGATATTGTTGAGCACTTGTCAAGAACGACAAGCACAGAGATTCTATGGATTTACAATCTTCTTGATCGTTTCCATCCATACGAAAAGAAATTTCCATATTTACAACAAGCATTGGAGTATATTGTTAAAAAACAATGAAACTACTATTTGTTCTTACGTATTACACGCCGCATTGGACAGGACTCACGGAGCACGCGAGGCGTCTTGCCGAAGGACTTGTCGATCGAGGTTATTCGGTTCGCGTCATCGCGACGCAGCATGACGCGTCGCTTCCTCTTGTTGAAACAATTCGAGGTGTTCAAGTGATTCGTTGTCCTGTATGGTTTCGTTTGTCTCGTACTCTTGTGTCCCCATCGTTTGTGTTTAAGTCATGGAGCTTGATAAACGATGCTGACTGCGTGATCGTGTACACGCCACTTGCCGAAGTTGTTTTGATCATCGCGATGGCTAAAATTCAAAAAAAGAAGATGATCATTATTCATAATGGCGATTTGATTCTTCCAAAAGGAGCGATCAATAGAATGATTGAATTGATATTTGATTATTCAAGTCGCATCGCTGGAATACTTGCGGATCGATTGATCGCTTACAGCGACGATTATGCAAAACATTCTCGATTTTTGTCTCGATTTCTCCATAAAACAACCGCAATTCTTTCATTGTTTCCTCAGGATGATAGACAACGGAGGAAGACGCTTGCTCTTCCGAAAGGAAAGACACCAATCATTGGGTTTGCGGGAAGATTTGTCGAGGAAAAAGGGTTTGATATATTGATTAAATCTATTCCTTTTGTGTTAAAAAAATATCCTAACGCGCTTTTTGTGTTTTCTGGGGAAACGCGCATGTCATACGAGCGGTTTTATGAGCGAATGTTGCCGCTCATCGAGCGTTTCCGTCCATATCTTTTGTTTTTAGGCAAGCGTTCGCAAGAAGAGATGCCTTCGTTTTATACAAGCCTTGATGTATTTGTGTTACCGTCGCGAAGCGATTGTCTTGCATTTGTTCAGGTAGAAGCGATGCTTGCCGGCGTTCCTGTGGTGGCGACAGATATTCCCGGCGCACGCGTCCCAGTGAAAGAAACTGGTATGGGTGTCTTGGTAAAGCCCGAAGATCCAGAAGATCTTGCGAGGGGAATATGCGAAGTAGTGCGAAATCCATCGCGGTATAAGAAAAACAAGGACAAAGTTCTATCGATGTTTGACTATGCAAAAACACTCGATAAGTATGAGAAACTAATTCAAGAGGTGGCGAGATGAAGATCGATTTGGTAGAAGATAAGCTATCTTCTTATCTTTTTCACGAGCTTGACCCAGCGTTTGCAAGGCGGGCAAGAATTCTTGTTCAATCGCTTCGTCTTTCCGGGAGAGAGAAGGTGTTGGAAATTGGGTGCGGGCGAGGATATTATGAAGGATTACTTTCTTTCTTATATCAGAATCTTCGGCTTGTCGCAATCGACACGAATGATCGATATTTGGATATTGCAAGAAAGATGAATCAATCTCAGCATATTGAATTTCTTAACGCGGACGCACTCAATCTCCCGTGGAAGGCAAATAGATTTGATCGCGTGTTTGCGACAGAAGTGCTTGAACATCTTCCAGACGATACCAAAGGATTATCCGAAATGTATCGCGTTTTGAAAAAAGGTGGAATTGCTGTGATCACGGTTCCAAATAAGCATTATCCATTTTTCTGGGATCCGTTGAATTGGGTATTGGAGCGGATGTTTCATACGCATGTGCCAAAGGATATCTGGTGGCTTGCCGGCATTTGGGCGGATCATGAACGATTGTATGAAAAAAACGAACTTATTGATAAAGCGCGTTCCGTTGGATTTTCGGTTCGTCGTGTTTTTCTCTCGACGCATTACTGCATTCCTTTTTCTCATTTCTTGCTGTATAGCATTGGGAAAAATATTGTTGAGTTAGGATTGTTGCCTGAATGTTATCGGTTTCGATCTCTGAATCATCATTCAAAGTTCTTTTCTTTCCTTCGATCCTTTATATATGTGAGAGATCATAAAAATCGAGATACAGAAGCAGACGATGTTTCAACAGTAAATATTATTCTTGTTTTGGAAAAGTAGCATGGTACAAAAAAATCTTCCGAAATTTTATCGTTTCCCGTATTATATTGCTTCATTACATGCATTGCTGGGGTCTGTTCACTTCCTTCCAATACTTACTATCAAAAAACTAGTATTCTATCGCCCATACCAGATTACGCTTTCTTTTCATTCGGTACTCGACTTATTAGTTGCAAAAGAGGTAATTCTTGATCAAGAATACGAATCATTATTTGTTCATGTAGAACATGACGATAAGGTAATTGTTGATGTTGGCGCTGGATTTGGTGATTTTTCCATCAGTGTTGCGAAACGATATCCATCGGCAACGGTTGTTGCGGTTGAAATTGATCCAACTTATCTTGCGTTACTTCGAAAGAATATTCAAGAAAATAATGTCTCTACTATTCACGTTATTGATAGACCCATATCTCTTTTTGAGCTTATTAAGCGGTATAAGCGCATAGATTTTTTCAAAATGGATTGTGAAGGATGCGAATATGACATGATCAACGATCATTCACTGCCCGCGTTGAAGAAGATAAAGAAACTAAGCATGGAGTATCATGAATTTGAAGAAAAGACAAAAGAGATGATTGTCAATCTCCTTTATAAAGCTGGATTTACTGTTGATATCATTCCAACTCGCGGCGTTCCTCATGTTGGTCATATAAAAGCGAAGCGATGAAATCTACTATTTTCTCTTAAATATTGTCACTTTTGGATGATCGTACACGGTCCATGATTCTTCGACATAATCATCGATAAATTCGATGCCTTGACAGACATGCGATTGGTTTATTTTCCCATACGAAAACCATGGTATTGGAATGCAAAGATTAATAGGGAGCGGAAGCGAAGGTCTCGAAGTGAATTCTGCAATTTTTTCAAACGGAAGTCGTTCTGAAAAGAGGTCACGATAAAACTTTGCCGTTTTTGGGTATCGTTCCGGCGCTGAAAGAATCGATCCGTAGACGCGATTGCTGGACAAGATAACGTAATCGATTTCTTCAAGTTTTGTCTCTATCTCGATCCATTTTTCTTCTGTATCGGGAAAATACATGGGAAGCTCAACACCTTTATAGATTTTGCTTCCGGGAGATTCTGGAAGATGGAGCGGGAGAGGATCATCCCAATATTCATAACTGATCGCACTTCCTTCAGGGATGTTTTCATAGATCCATTGAGACGCTGTTACTCTACTATGAGGACGAGCATATAGCAAAAGAACTGCGGTTGGCCAGACAAGGAGGAGCAAGATAATAATTGTTAAACCAATTAACACGATCCGCCGATGAGCGTATCGATGATACATTGACTCAATCCAAAGACCGCAAATGATTGCGAGCATGGGATACATAGGCCAAAAATATCGCAGAGGGAAGGCGAATCCCATCGCGTGATAGAAAAAGATTATGCCAATAAATGAGAAAGGCAAAAGGAGAATGATGGCATGTTTTAGTTGTGTAACCATCCATATAAGAGAAACAGTGATAAGGATGCCAAGCGGCGGGCCAAGACCGATGAAAAAGATCATGAAAAGCGGCGCAATGAGTTTCGGTTGATTGATCCATTGCACCGCCGGGGGAAACCATCCATTCGGATCGTCAAAACTGTTCAATGTCCGCCAGTTATCAAGTGTTTTTTGATTGAAAGAAAATATCTGAGAAGAATCAAAAAGGTAGGGCATAAGAATTCGAAATGACAAAATAAAAAAGATTGAAAATAAAATATAAAAAATGAACAATTGAATACTCTTTTTCTTTATATATTTGAAAGCATTCTTTTTATCATATAGTTTTTTTTTATATACCAAATAGAGAAGGGGGCTAACGCCAATGATTGGAAGGATTAAAACACCAGAGATTTTTGCTGATACCGCGAGACTTGCAAAAACGCCGAGAAGCGCTCCGGTTTTCCATGAAGGTGAAAAGAGAAGAAGATAGACGCATACAACAAGAAACACCGTAACATATGGATCGGTTGTGAAGAAGTGAGAAAGTTGGATCGGAAGCGCCATAAGAATATAGAGGGTCATAGCGACGAGTCCTACAATGATATGACGAGAATGATTTACATAACTATATAAAAGAAATGATAATCTTTTTCCGATTAAAAAGATGAAGATGCAGATGAAAAGATCAGTCAATCCCGACAATAATCGTCCAATGAGCGTAAGATGATAATAATCTCCTTTTCCTAATGACTCCGCAACGTATTTGACGAAGATAACCGGCCATGTGCCATACACATAAAAAGGAAAGCCAATGTTATGTGGATTGAGTTTTGATTCGCCTGTATTCAAGTATTCTTGAATCGTTATTGGCCACTCCATAGCGTTTGCGACCATGGTTAAAAAACGTTCGTCTGGATGCAGGTGATTCCCTTGGTCCCAGTCGTTACCATGCCATCGCGTGATCGCGCCAAACGCAATTACGATACACCATAAAGGAATTAAGAATTGGTTTATTTTCATAGGTGCTCACAAAGATCTTGTGTTCTATAGAGTCTCATCCCGGTTTTTTTATTATCGTACCATGGTTTAAATGTTTCCCAGATCATACCAATAGGCTCTAAAAATTTTTCAGGGTTTCGATTGAGCTCCACATATGATATTCCTTCTCGTTGAAGGAGTGAGCATATAGTTTTGCGATCCTCTGATTGGTAAATCATTTTCACAACTGCTTCTCGTTCAAATGCTGGGTATCCTGCTGACCAAGTGAAGAATAAGTACCCATTATAAATTTTTCTTCCCGCGATTGACGCTGGATGGAACCATGTGCTGTTAAGAATCACGGCGTCTCTTTCGGTAAAGTCGGCGATAAACGCGGCATCTTTATTTTTTGGGATGTCTTGCATGAAAATATAGTAATCATTGTGAATTACTATAAAGTCCAATATCCCTGAGAATGTAGAGAAGAAAAGAAGCGCAATCGCCAGAATCTTAAAAAAAACAAAGCGAATTTGAAATAGTCTGAAGAGAACATGCGCGCTGTACATGCCGCCGATGATGGTAAAGAAATTAAAAAATTTATGATTATTGATCATATCAGGTGAAAAGCGATACATGTTTGGAATCGTGAAGAGGATGAGCATGGGGAGAAAAAGAAAGCGGATCCGTTTTGGCGCGAGAAGGAATCCAATAGGAATAAGAAAAAGATGAAATCCAAAATTATGGAGCCAAAATTCAAAGAATGTAGTCCATGCAAATGGTTTTTTTGATAGGTAGCCAATATCCCAAACAGGCATTCCTGATGGTTGAAATATCTTAAAAAACAGGAAAAGAAAAGGAAGACTTGTTATGCCGGCAATCAACAGAGGAGCTCGCGTTGTTGCATGAAAAAGAAAAAGATAGCAACAGAAAATGACAGTAATAAGAAGCACAGGGTGATTCAGAAAAAAGAGGCTGCCAACCAACATGCCGATGCCAAGTGAGAGTGGAATGATTGATGCTATTTTTTTACCGTGATGCTGTTTTTCTCGCTTCATAAGCGCGTATATGATGAAGAGGGAAATTGCGAATGATGGCGCAAGGTGACGTTGATTTGTGTATACATTCAAGTGTGTAAACGCGGTGACGAGATCTCCGCTCCATGGTCCAAACGTTGGAAATTGATTAAGCGTGAGAATATCGCGAATCGTTGATGGCCCGAGCGGATGTTTTTCAAAAAATTTTAGAAACGAGAGCGATCCATTAAAGAGGAAAAAGACAACAGCTATCGCGCCGACAATTTTTCTCTCAAAGAGAAGGGTTCCAAGTTTATAGATCATAATAAGAAGAAGGAAAAAACCAAGAATGCTTGGAATATTTATAGCCCAATCGATCCGAACTCCTATCCGTTCCAGCATCCCCGCGATGAAATAAAACAGAAAGTGATAGCGAATCTTTTCTCCTGGAAATAATGGGTACTCCGGTGGCCAATTGTCTCCAAAAGAAAACGAGCGAATGAGCGGGATGTGCGCGCCAAAATCACTCCATAATCGAGATGCGATAACGATATGATGTTTCTTTGAATCGTAGCCAAAGGTATGTGTCATGAGGTAAAACGAGAAGAGAAAAAAACCGAGATAGATGAGGTGGTGAAAATGAATTTTTTTTTTATTGCGCTTCATGTTTTCCCTGTATATAATTATATTACTATAAGTATGCTCTATGAACTTTGATGTCTTCTCTGTTGATTTCTTTTTTATCCTTCTCTGGTGGGTAGTAATATTTTTTATTGGCGCCGCTGCGTTTCCTCTTGCTCGATTGTTCTTTTCTTCATGGTGGGACGAGGGATATTCGCTTTCGAAGGTTATTGGGATCGCGGGAACGATGCTTATCTCTTGGTATCTTGGGAGTTTTAAGATTCTTCCGTTTACCCAAATAACGATTATTGGAAGTGTTATATTGTTGCTGATTATTGGTGTCTTTTTGCATCAGGGTGGCATTCGCGGTTTTCATCTTTGGAGACAATCTCAAAGTGATAATAAAAAACAATCTCGAATAAGAAACATTCATCTCAATCGCTTCATGCTTCTTGAGATCTTCTTTTTTTGTTGTTTGTTCTTCTGGAGTTTCATCAAAGCGCATGAGCCGGATATTCGAAGTTTGGAAAAGTTTATGGATTACGGGTTTGCCCAGTCGATTTTGAATGCTCCCTACTTCCCGCCGCCAGACATGTGGTACGCGGGAGGAACGATTAATTACTACTATTTCGGACACGCTGTCATGGTAATGCTTTCCAAGCTTTCCGGAATTAACCTTGCGTATGGATACAACTTAATGCTTGCGACATTGTTCGCATTGTGTTTCACCATGTCGTTTTCCATCAGCGTTCAATTAACAGTTCTCGGGTATCAATTGTCGCAACGAAAACCTCGAAGATTATTTCTTATCCTTGCAGGTCTTCTTGGCGCGTTTTTGGTGTCGCTATCGGGAAACATGCAGACGATTTATGCGTTTACAAAAGGGTATCATCACGAAGACACACCGCCGCCATTTTGGACGATTCTGCACTCGCCAAGCGAACTCTTCGCGAAACTTCCGGAATCAATGAATAGTTATTGGTACGCTAACGCGACGCGCTTTATTCCATTCACAATTCACGAGTTTCCCAGCTATTCATTTGTTGTTTCAGATAATCATGGGCATGTGCTTGGCATTCCATTCGCGCTTCTTGCCATTGCTTCGATTCTCACTATGTTTGTGATGAAGGATAAAACATTGCTTGTTGCATTTGTGTTATATGGAGGACTGGTTGGTGTGTTGTTTATGACTAACGCGCTTGATGGTCCGATTTATCTTGGCATTATGGGTATTCTTATTCTTGTGTATCGGTGGAGCGCGCGCGAACCGTGGTCGTGGGAGTGGATCCAAGATATCGGATCGAAGATTCTGTCTGTTGCATTTGGTTTTATCGCTATATCTCTTCCTTTTCTTTTGAATTTCAAGTCGTTTGCGACAGGACTTGCGGTGAACTGCCCGCCAAAAGTTTTCGAAAATACAAAAATCGGTCCATTGTTGTTCGAAACCGTTGAGCAGTGTCAAAGGTCGCCGCTTTGGATGATATGGCTTCTGTGGGGATTTTTCTTCTTTTGCGGGATTGCGTTGATAATCAAGACAATTCGGATCAGTCGAGAAAAGGGACAAATTCATCTTCATGTTGATTCAGTGAATCGATTGTTGATCGTTTTATTTCTTTATTCCGTTGGCCTTATTTTCTTTGCGGAATTTTTTTATTTCAAAGATATTTATCCAGCGGATTTCCGAAGCAATACGATGTTTAAGTTGGGATATCAGGCGTTTATTATATGTTCGTTGCTTTCCGCGTATATCATTGTTCAGATGTTAGAGCGATCAAAACAACAAAAAACATCTATGCTTCGTTTGTGGGGGAAGCGAACCTTTTTCATCCTTCTTATGCCACAGTTATTTTTAGTGTCTATATATCCATTTTTTTCCGTACGGTCATATTTTGGCGGATTGCAGGTTTATAGGGGGTTGGATGGACTGCAATGGTTTGCGAGAGACTATCCAGACGATTACGCTGCCATGCGTTGGTTAAGAGGGCAGATGTCTGGCGTCGGATATCGGACATCAGACACATTTTTAAGAGGATTAGCGAAACAGGATGTTCATGTTCGCGATACGTTTTTTACCCGTCATCTCAATAGCATTCCTGTGATTGTGGAAGCGGATGGAGAAAGTTATACCGATTACAACACAATGAGCGCGTTTGCAGGCGCTCCTACAATTATTGGATGGGCGGTGCATGAGTGGTTGTGGCGAGGATCATATGATGTTGTCGCTCCGAGAAGAGACGAGGTGCGATTGGTATATGAAGGTGATGCTTATCAGCGTCGTCGCATTCTCCAAAAATACGCTGTTCGATATATTGTAATCGGAACGCTTGAACGACAGAAGTTTCAGAACTTGAGAGAGGATGATATAATGAGCGAATCTCGTGAGGTATTCAGATCTGGAAACACCGTTATTTATCAAACGCTCTAATTAACGAATAATTTTCTATTTCTTAACCAATGTTAACGCTTCCGAAATAGTTTCTTCCTTGACATTTTTACTGGTTTATGATGTAATATGTATGATATCCTCCAAAAGGAAATCTATCGCTTACACATCTTACTAACATGTATTTGTCGTATTTCATAAATATGTCTCATAGATGATATAAATCAGCAAGTATTCCTTCCTATGGCATTTCGCGCTTCAAGAAAACTATCTAAATCGAAAGCCACTGATGAAGATGTGAATGTTCCGTCTTTATCATCTACTGAATCAACCGATGTTTCTTCTCAAAGAATTGATGAAACACTTTCTGTTTCTTCCTCGTCGCCTGAACCATCTGTGGATGATCTTGTGGGAACGCCGTCTGATGCTACTGAAATGTCCAATGCCTCGGGATTGCCTAGCTCTTCGTTATCGGCTGATTCTTCAAATCTTTCTTTTGAAAGCCCTTTGCAACCTCCAGCGGTTCAGCAATCTCATCAACGATGGAATGGTAACGGGCATGGATCTGCTTCTTCGCAGATAGGATATCGTCCTCGGTATCAACCTCGTCGTACGCTTATGCGTCGCGATGTCGTACAGACAGAAAATGGACAAATTCAAGATATCAATGTGCCAACAGAAACTGTTCGAGGAATTTTGGATATGATGCCAGAAGGACATGGATTTCTTCGACCAAAATTTACGCCAAGCGATCGCGATATTTACATTTCTCAATCGCAAATTCGTCGATTCCTCCTTCGAAATGGTGATATGGTTGAAGGACAGGCGAGACGGCCGAAAGAAAATGAACGATATTGGGGACTTTTGAAGGTTGAAAAAGTGAATGATATTCCTGTCGAGGAATTGGCGAATCGTCCAAAATTTGAAGATCTCACGCCGATTTATCCGAATAGACTGTTGCGGTTGGAAACAGGGCGACTTCCGTTATCCACGCGCATCATTGATTTAATCGCGCCAATAGGATTTGGACAGCGAGGGTTAATCGTCTCTCCGCCAAAAGCAGGAAAGACGACGATCATGAAAGAAATTGCTGCTGGCATAGCTCAAAACTTTCCTGATGTTCATCTTATGGCAACACTTATTGGAGAGCGACCAGAAGAAGTAACTGATATCTCGCGAAGTGTAAAGGGAGAAGTATTAGCAAGTAATTTTGATCAATCACCGCAAGAACAAACACGAATTGCGGAGATTGCGTTGGATCGCGCAAAGCGATTGGTAGAGATGGGGAAGCACGTTGTGGTGCTTCTTGATTCGATCACGCGCCTTGCGCGAGCGTATAATCTTGTCGTGAATCCATCAGGGCGAACATTGTCTGGCGGATTTGACCCTGCTGCGTTGTATCCAGCGAAACGGTTTTTGGGTGCGGCGCGTTGCGTGGAGATCACTGGCCCTGATGGTCAACCGCAACCTGGAGGATCGTTGACGGTCATCGGCACGGCGCTTGTTGACACAGGGAGCAGAATGGATGATTTGATTTATGAAGAATTTAAGGGGACGGGAAACATGGAACTTCATTTGTCTCGTTCGTTGCAAGAACGGCGAATTTTCCCGGCGATTGATATCGCTAAGTCTGGCACGCGGCACGACGAGCTTTTGCTCGGAGAAGAAAAAATGAAACGGGTCACCACGCTTCGCCATATGCTGTCTATGCTTTCCGATGACGAGCGAACAGTTATGTTGATTGACCGTTTGAGTAAAACAGAAAAAAATGACGATTTCCTCGAATCGTTGTCCAAGGGAGAATGAGATTGTTGCTTGTGGAATTTTTCTTTGTTTCGAAAGTTAGGAACTAAAAGGCGTACCTATTTCCTCACGGGGGGACTTCTTGCCAAACGATGTTGGTTTCAAGGAATGCCTCTGGGAGATTCATGATAAGGTGAGTATCATAGATGAATTCTTCTCCAGGTGTTGTGTGATTCATCCCAATCGTATCCAAGTTCCGCTGAAGATTTACCCCCCCCACCGCAACGGTCCCAAGAATGACTAGTTTCTCTTTTCCAGTAATAGTGCTTCTCCCCGTGTTTAACCTTCCTTGTGGACTCGTGGCATAGAATCCGCGAAGACTTGGCGTTCTTGTTGAAGGATTCGATCCTACAGTGGAATTAATGGTGATATCACCATTCACAATCAGTCCAAAGAACCCGCCGTTAGGATAGGTAATATTCCGTCGAATGGTTACATTACCATCCACAACAATCGTTTTTTTCTCATTCTGAGACAGCGCCCATGCCGTGTCGTCAGATCCTCCAAGCGTGAGATCTCCAATCACATAGGTCGCTGCGTCGGGAAAATCATCCTTTGTTCGTTCTCCAAGAAGATTTCTCTTCGGCGTCATCGCTTTCACATCAACAGCGTGCGCAAACTCCTTGTAAAAATTCACCTTCTGTGTATTGCACAATGGATGATTTGAAGACTGCGCAATCCATCCGGTCTGAGAAATAGATTCTCTCCCTGTTCGATACAATCGTGACTCATCAAAACTATACCATGTCCCATACAACGCTACCCCAGGATACCCTCCATCAGACGCAAGTATAAAATATGGCGCGGGAACAGCAGAAGGAGGAACAACAGAAGAAAGATCTTGACAGGCAATTACATCCCCTCCATCGACCAGCATCCACGATGTTGCATAGGTATAGAGAAGATCGAACACGATCGTCTGTCCGCTTCCTACAGTCTGAGCAACCGTAGAAGGAAAAAACGAACCTCCATCTCGCGACACACAAACGGTTTGTAATACATACGAAGAACCATTTTCTTCCGTAATCGTTGGAAGGATGGTGTAGGTCCCAGGAGTAACAGACCACGAGGCATAGGATGTTCCATCGGAGTTTTGAGAAGGAACTCCTGGGGCAAAGCGAAGGGAAGAAGAGAGGGGGGTTGCCGATGGATTGCTACAGTTTCCAATGCTTGCGTACGGAATTCTTCTCGCTCTTGCTTGAAATGTTCCAGGCGGAGGTGGAGAAGTTGGATTCGGACTTGGACTTGGATTCGGACTTGGATTTGGATTTGGGTTTGGACTACAGCACTCCATAGGCTGATAAGAAAGTTCGGCGCAACTACCCTCTATAATTTTCCCACATGCTCCTAGATTTGCTACCCCTCTATATCCTGTTCCGCATCCATATTGATTAACATTATTATAACATCCAGCTCCATAAGTTCCGCATTCTCGATATTGCGATCCAGGACAGTTACCGCACTTATCTATAGTAACTCCACTACTAGAGCACGATACATTGCTGCCGCATCCTAAAATAGGACCAGAGAGACATTGATGTCCACCACATGTCCAGGATCTCCATTCTCCTTCTGTCGGCTGACATACTCCAAAAACTACTCCACACATTTTATAACATAATCCACTATTTTCCCCAGTGCACCATCCACTTGGACACCATGATGTAGAATACCCTTGAGCCATCACAATATGTTTGCCATTGCTAGAGAATAAAATGATAAAAATGCAGACAATAAAAAAATGATAGTATTTTGAATAAACATTGTAGTTCATATTCGTCAAGGAATAGTAAATACTTGATATTCAAGACGAAAGCTATCATCGCTATAGGCGATAGGAAAGAGAAATTCCAACGCTCCTTTTCTTCCTCCTAGAACAAGCGTGTCTAGTTCTTCCTTCCAGCTTGATTCATATGTTTGAATAAATGAAAAAATTCGTTTTGCAGCATCAAGCTCTTCTTTAGATTTTCCTTGTTGTTTAAGTGTTTCTAGCCCTAATGTTGTATTTGTTCGAAAGAGCGCGAATACTGGTGTGCCAATTTTATCGTAATAATATTCATCATTTACGGTATCATTTGGTAATCGAATTGGATTATCGCTTATCAGATAATATGATCCATCAGGAAATTGAATGGCTGCAGATAAATATATTTTTTCAAGCTCGTTATAATCATTGATATAGAAAATAGTAAACGTCATGATTGATTTTGCAATTTCTTTTCCATCTTTTGTTTTGATAGGTATTGGATTGGTTGTAATATCCGCAAGTACGCCTTTTATTGTGTTGCCACCGTAATCTTTTGCTCCACCGGTAATACCTCTTGCAAGAGCAGGTTCTCCGTTTCGAAACGCGAACGTTTTCATTTTTTGAAGTAATTCTTGTTCTCGATATGTTTTTTTAGGAGTAGTATATTTTTTTATAGTATTTTTTATACTAGGATTTGCCCTAATGCTGTAGATTACTATAGAAACAAACAGAGAAAAAAATAGTGCAAAAAGAATAATAGATATTTTATGTTTCCAGATGGAATCAAAAAATGTTTTTACATGCATAAGTTATTATCTATTTTATGAAACGATTATTATTTTTAATACAATATATTTCTTTTTGCATCTTTTTATTAGAATATATCTTCTCAATAAATTCATTTAAAAAAAGGATGGAGTGATGGTATTTATTACATGTTACTTTAACATCGTTGTTTACTGCTTTTTACAACTAATATGATAAAAAAATAATCGGTATGATGCAATCTTTGCGGTAAGATAAAATCTTAATAAAGGAAATGTAATATACAAACGCTGTTTTTTATGTAAATGAAAAAGCTAAACGATTCGAGAACTTTATTATATGTCATGATTATGTATCAGATCAAAAAGTTTAGCAAAATGGTAGAACTCTATAAGTAGAGATATTTTGTATCTTACAAAGACAATAAGAAGAAAATTTGTATATTTTTATTTAGGATCTTCAGGATATATTGGATGTGGAGGAAACGCAGGTGGGAACGGCACTACTTGAAATCGAA
Organism: uncultured Patescibacteria group bacterium; assembly: GCA_937921305.1. GTDB lineage: Bacteria > Patescibacteriota > Microgenomatia > UBA10105 > UBA927 > CAKZSU01. Next base: position 35,420 of record CAKZSU010000002.1, on the reverse strand, counting down.
AATGACCTGGATAATAAGGATTTTCTCTGGTATCTATTCTTTCAAGTTGGACAAACATCACTCCATGTTGACGATAAAAATCGTTTAGTCTTCGTTGATATTCTTCCCATGGGAGATTCAATCTTTCTCCTCTCCCCATGAAATCCCATATGGATAGAGTTGTTTTTGGAAAATTTTTTTCCGACCTTGGATCAATATTAATTCTACTGCGGATAAGGACACCTACTGTTTGTAAATATTTTTCAACCTCAGAAATTTCACTGTCATATACTTGTATTTGTTGACCATTAAATGTTCCGTCAAGGACAATGACTGTGGTTCTCATTGCAAGATTTTCAAGCGTCCATGGTGTTCTTGGACCGGGATTTTCTAACCAATATACCCTCAATATTTTTGTAATATGCAATTCTGGGGAAATCCAAAGATCTACTTTTCTTACTCCTCCACCTACGCCATATAAAGAGAAAAATCGTTCTGCAGCTCGACTATATCCGATTCCCAATGGGGGATTATTAACGATTCCAAGGTTTTGGACACCAATCATCCGATATTGAGCATATTGAAAATTTAACCAATCTCCTGTTTCATGGTCAAACATGGCAACAATGCCTCGTCTATTGCCGCTTGGTCTTTCTTCTTTAAGAAAGAGATTCAAGAGATCACTATAAAAATAATAGTATAATTTTTCTTCTCGTCTTTGAATTACTAGTCCGGGTATTTCTATGGTTCCATGCGTATCTAATCCTAATTCTCTTGCGACCATTTCGGCTGTTTGCCAGTTTGCTTGTCCTTCTTTTTTTACTGCCCAAATTTTTCCATTTTGATCTCGTAACATTTCTATCGGTCCATAATCTTCATTTGTATAAAAATTATACTGTCCTTCAGGGAGGCGAAGTTGACGAGCAAGGATATTTGGATTATTTGAGAATGACTCTTTTATTGCTTCTTGTCTTATCGAAACTCCTTCGAGTTGAGAAAATGGTTGGATTTGAGGAAACTGGGCAACCCATCGTATTTTTCCTTCGTATGATACAGCAATCCATGTATATCGACCATCATTATAAGTTACTCTATTATTTTCTATCGAAAGTCGTGTCTGATCAGGAATCGCTTCTCTGTATTCTTGAAATTCTTCAGGAGTTATCACGCGTAGTGGCTCTCCTGTTGATGTGAATGATCCAACACGATTCCCAGATGTGGAAGGATTATCTCGAATATTCACTGGATCTCCTCCAGTATGTCTTATATATGGTTGCTCAAATGTGACCGGTCCTTTCTCGCCGAATACGCGAATCACCCGTCCTTTCTCATCTCTTATTACAGGAACAAATCCCCCGTTATATGACGAAAGATCAATTTCATAGCCTTGCGCTCTTGCGCTCCTTTGAAGAGTTAGAAGATCACGCCTGTCTGTAATAGCATCAAGAGATGCTCCTTGAGGTAAATTTCCCGCATCAATCACTCGTAATCCACCATCTTTCCCTGGAAAAATCCATGTTGGATTTTCCGGATTTACCATCCTCTCTCCAAGAGAAAGCGAACCCATCGGTTGGAAGATAATACTTACTTGTTTAACGCTATTTTCTTTCTGGCTATTTTCTTTCTGGATGAGTAGTAGTAGTTGCACTTCTCCTTCTATTGATCTTCTTATCTGCATTATCTTATGAATATATTGAGCAAATGGTGATTCATCCGAAAGAAGAGAGGAGAGTTCTGACTCATCCGCAGTAGGAATAAGATATCTTCCGGTTGTTGCATTAGAAAATCGATTTGACACCAGCGCTTGTATGCGTTTTTGTTCTTCTTTTGTAAAAGTTCCTATCGATGGAAGCTCCACAAATGCTCCAAGGTTTCTCTGCTGCTCCTCCGATCGTGAAGATTCAGGGAGGGAAATTCGAGAAAATATATCACCACGTTGATCCACAACAAGCGATATTCTTCGTTGTCGTTGTCCGTTTAATATTTCTAATGCTCTGTCGTCAACAGAAGAAGGGGATGCTTGTCTGTCAGGAACTACAGCAGAAGATATAGCAAACAGTGCTGACGCAACAAGGCTTTTCCAGTTATTTTTCCAGTTATTCGGGATTATTTTTTGATCTTCTGTTGTGATAGGATTTCTTTTTGGAGCTTCTTTGGGATTTGCCATGGCATCCTCCTTCTTCTTTACGCTTCATGAAACATTCCATCAAGGAATATTTGAAAATATTATACACATGCTTAATGATTTGTCAATCGAAAAAAATTTGCTTTTCCTCCTCTTCTTTGATACCCTTCAAGGATCATGAAGAAGCGTATTCGTTTGTTTCTTGATGATATCTCTCTTTGGAGACGAGGGTTGATCTATTATTTTGATCGTCGGCTTCGACTATTTTCGAAATGGTTTGAAGAGCAGAAAGACGCGGTTGTGGATATCCTTATGGCTCGGCGAGGAATGTATCAAAAGCCATTTTTGCATTTTTCCGTTATTGTATTGTTTGCCGTTGGCATTCTTGCCGCGCCGATTTTGGCAGATACCTATCCCGGGTTGACATCGCAATCTGATTTGGCTTCTTTTACGCCTCCTTCTGCTGTTGCGACGTCGCTTGATTTTTCGGAATATGGTGTGCGGACGGATCGCTCGGACAAACCTAGAGATGTGATTGAAGAATATACGGTGCAACAGGGAGACACACTATCAAGTATCGCGCAAAAATATGGCATTTCTGTCGAGACCATTCAATGGGCAAACAATATGACCGGGACAAATCTTTCTATTGGACAAACATTGAAAATTCCTCCTGTGACAGGGATTGTTCATAAAGTAAGAGAAGGGGAAACGATTTATAGCATTGCCAAGCGATATCGAACTGATCCGCAAAAGATCGCGAACTGGATTTTTAATGAATTTACCGATCTTGACACCTTTGGATTGACGGTTGGGAAAATCCTGATCGTTCCCGATGGCGTTATGCCAAAAGCTCCGCCTCCTCCACAACAAACTGCTCCGCGTTTCGCGTCTCCGCAAGCACCGGTAACTACTGGCGGGTCTGGTCGATTCATCTGGCCAACAAGCGGAACAATTACCCAATATCCTATTTGGTACCACAAGGCTTATGATATAGCGAATCCAGTTGCTCCGCCGATTGTCGCTGCTGGGGATGGAACGGTTGTCTATGTTGCGTCCCTTCGGTATGATTATGGGCGGCATATCATTATCGATCATGGCGATGGGTTGTCCACGCTCTACGCGCATCTTTCGGAAATGTATGTGAAAGTTGGTGACAAAGTTTCTCAGGGGCAAGTGATTGGAAAGATGGGGTCAACAGGGAGATCAACGGGGATTCACTTGCATTTTGAAGTCCGAGTCAATGGCGCTCCGGTGATTAATCCGGGGGCGTACCTAAAGTAAGTTAGTGGACCTGAGCGGATTCGAACCGCTGATCTCCGCAATGCGAATGCGGCGCATTACCAACTGTGCTACAGGCCCAAAGCAATTATTATTCTACCATAAGATTATTGCTTCTTCATCACAATTGATTACTATCTTTGCAATGTGTGTTCCGCGATGAAGTTTGTAGACGGGTTTCGCGCTATCTAAATGTAGGATTGAGGAGGGGTGGACTCGAGGGGAATTGAACCCCTTCCTTCTCCATGCCATGGAGACGTTCTACCGGTATACTACGAGCCCGTATTGCAGATATTATAGCATGTTTTGAGAGGGGAAATTATCGGGAAGTCGAAGCACCAGCGACCGTGGGGTAGCCGTTCATTTGGGCATTAATATAATTTCCTACGATCACGCCTATGCCAAGCATGAAGGCAAACAACACGAGGAATGCCCAGCTTCGAATGAGAATAATATGAATGTCTTCTCGTTTATTCGTTGTATCGGATTTTTTCGCAATTTTTTTTACCGTTGAAGATGATTTTGCTTGCGGTTTCTTTTTTAGGACAGGTTTTTTCTTCATACTATTATGAAACCGAATTTTTACGGAGTTGTCAAGAGGAATGTTTAGCAAGTTGAGCTGAGATGAATTTTATTGTAAGGCCAGGTTTTGAGAAATTAAGATATGCGGGCGCGAACATATTTTATAAATAAAAAAACAACAAGAAGTGCTCCTGTCATAAACGAAAAGGTGAATAGCATCATCTTGAGTGCGCCTGGTTGATACTTGAAGACAATTTCATGATCACCAGGCGTCGTTAGTTTTACCGCAATATAAAAAGGAAAACTGATGAATGGCTCTGTTCCTTTTCCGTTGATCCACACGCGCCAATTTGGGTGAAACGTTTGTTTCAGAAACACGATGCATCGCTCACATGGTTCGCGGATTGTGGCGTTTGCTACAAATTCCATATCTGCTTTTGTTGCAACTTCTTTTACCACAATTTTTGCTTCAGGCGCTTCGTAGCGTGGAGGCTCTTGAAAAAGTCCATAGATAGTTCCGTCTCGTGTTCGATATGTCGCTTCATCGAGTATTTCGAATGCAGGAATGGGAGAGTTTATCATCTCCGATCGATTAAAGGTTAGTTGAGGAACGATGCCTCGTTTTACATAATCAGATTGAAGCCAGAGACGGACGAGATTGATGAAATCAAATTTTGAACTATAGACAACAGCGGCATGGCTTCCCGCTCCGATATATCCCGACGTTTCCACTGTGTATAGCTCCCATTGTGGAGTTTTTTCTTTGAGTTGCCAAAAGGGTTGAATCGGTGTATGATTTGGCGGCGTGACGACGCGATTGATATTCATAAGATTGTAGTGTTCTTTCCATTCTTCGATAAAAAATTGCTCCACATCGGAATTCGGCGACCATGTTTGAGGAAGCCAAAGAATAACCGGTATACCGTAGGTTGAAAGATGCATGTAATAAGGCGTTTCCGCGATTACGAGATTTTTCCCCCACGATCCACCTCTCCCCGGGTAAGTTCTCCCCGAGGGAGACTGTTTGAGTGCTGTAATCAGACGATCAAGATCCCCTTTTTGTTTTTTTGCATTCGCGTTGCCTTGTCGAATCAAAACATCGTTATGCGACGCGTACCGTATGGTTTGTGGATAGGACAGCGCGCATATGGTGATCGTGACGCCAATGATCAGCGTAGTTGACAAGACAGGATGTATATGTTCCGGAAGGCGATTTTTGATCCCTGAGAAGACGCGATAGAAGATCGCTACGAGCGTGTCGCTTATCATCCATATTCCAAAAGGAATGAGAAACAATCCCGCGAGATGAACGCCAACGATGAATCGCGATTGGTGAAATTCTTTCATGCTTGGGATGAGATCAAGGAGTCCGCCCCATGTGGTTCTGCCAAAAAACATGAGAAGCCAGAACGAGAAGAGCAATGAGAATGGAGCGAGACGACCGATTGATTCTTGGTTTTCGCTTGATTGTTCGGGGAGCTTTGCAAGAAACGCTGATGCGCCACCAATAAGAAGAAGGATAGTAAAGATTGGGATGCTTCGTCCAAAGTCAAAGAGGTCGCCGTTGACAAACCATTCCATAATCTGTCTCCAGCCATACGAGTTGAATTTCCATATCGGATCCCAGAAGGAATAGTTGTGATACTCTTTATACAAAAGCGTGGGAACAATCCAATAGCTAAGAAAAAATATCGTCGATCCGTAGACAAGCAACAGTTTCAGGAATTGATCTCGTGTTTTTGCAATGATTACGCCGAATGACTGTTTCAAAAGAATGCCCAATACTGGTTTTGTCAGTGCAAGAACTGCAAGAGAGAGTATCGTGACGATACCTAGTCCAAGGTGCCCGCTGATGGTTAAAATAAGGAAGAATATTGTCGTTTTGACAAACGGAAGAGAGCCGATGGAGGCAGTAAATGATTTTACTGACGCATATCGAATCGCAGTATCGTTAACGAACAATCGATACGCCGACGCGATGGCAAGAGGTATCCAGATCATGGCGAATAATTGACTGGTTAGTCCATATCCTCGCCAGAGAAATGACGATGGATCGAGGCCGTACAGTCCATCGGTTGAGATATGACTGGCGATGAGCGCCGCGCTTCCGGCTATAATCGGAGGCGCTTTTATAATGCGGAATGCAAGAAACAATGAAAGCGGGAAGAAGCAAAGAAGAAGATAGATGACGATGTGATAATACGAAAACAAGCTGATTACAGTCAGCTGACTGCTGATCGCCGAGAGCATTCTATAACTTGCCACGATCGCGATTTGCGGAAGATGAGAGTAATAATGTGGCAGATTGTAGCCTTGCGCCCAATTTGGCACCCAGTGATCGAGAAGATAGCCAGTGAAACAGAGAAGATTTATCCCGCACGTCTCTGTCGCATAGTCCCAGATTTGATTGGTTCGTTCCACGAGCGCGTATTGAAAGGGATTGTCGTTTGGATCGACGACACTTGTTGGTTCGAGACGATAAATCCAGAGATTAAAGCCTATCGCAAAAGCAAGCATGAACCATGCGATTCCGTGTTCAAAGAATGAGCGAAATCGACGATTTGTTTTTTGTGGCGATGGTTCGATTGTGTGGGTGTGTTTCATTATCTATATAGTTTAGGATTCAACCAATTTGTGTGATCATCGGTATTTCCGTCTTTTGCTTCTCGCGTGATAAGTGTGAGTGTCTTTATCCCCTTGACAGTAATGACTACATGTTTTGGCATGTCGAATCGCCTCATGACATCTGACTGAAAGAGCAACTTATCGTCTCCCCAGATTTCGAAGATTGCGGATGCTTGAGTTCCTGCGTTTGTGTCAATGCCATAGTCTGTTCGAAATATTGAGAATTTCTTTCCAATGTCATATGAGATTGCGCTATTAGCGTGTGTTCCAATGCCTTTTCGGAAGAATGCATATTGCGTCGAGAGAAACGTCCAGCTCTTTGGATTTGACCCAGAGGAAGACACAGGCATGTTTGTTTGTCGCGCCCCATACGCTTGCCAACTTTGATATGGAGTAATCGAGGAGAGATGTATGGGTTGTCTAAGAAGATATGAATGATTTCCAAAGAGAAGTAATCCAATACATACGATCACACCAATTCCTAGGGTGTGCTTTGTGAAGTCGTTTGCAAAGAGAAGTATGAATATGGCAAAGATCGCTATATTTATGAAAGATAAAAGATTCGTGTAGCTGGACGAAGCGAGAAATCGAAGCCATTGAAAGACGTTTTCTGGATAATTGTGCGCGAAGGCGGTGTGGAGATTAAGAAAATAAACGAAGGAAAATACGCAATACAACACAAGAAAGACGATTTTGCGTTGATGAGAAAGAAATGGCGCGAGGAGCAAACTGAATCCAAAAAAGGGGAAGGCGTATCGTTCATGTGATTGGGTGAGAAATAAGAAAAACGCAAGATTCACAAGGCAGAGGCCAAGAATAAAACAAAAGAATGATTGTCGTTCGTCAGCGTCTGTTTGATTTTTCGGAGTTCTTTGCTTCATGCGGAGCAATGTTGGTAGAATTATCGCGAGGACAGCAACAAGGTAGCACGATGCGAAGATGATGGTACCCACGGTTTTTGCGTTTAGTATCCCAATAACCAGAAATTTGTCAGACACGCCCATGCCGTTTCCTTCAGAAATAATCCACCACGGGTTATACGCGTGCAACGACATATACGGGAAGTAATCATAATTATTGATAAGCGAGCCTATGACGAGGTGCATGTTTTTTGAGAGAAAAAATTCGATATTCAATCCAAAAAATGCGATGATCGCTCCGACGATTGTTTTTGTCATCGCGCGAACACCGAATGTATGCCATATGAACACAAACAAGAGTGGTCCATAAATCATATTTTGAAGTTTTGTCATCATCGCGAATATAAACAGCGCTCCTGTGAGCATCATCCGTTTATGTAAGATGGCGATCACAACGAGGAGAAAGTATGCAACGCCAAGACTATCTACTTGCCCCCACCACGAGCCGTCCATGATTGATACAGGGTTGAGCAAATACAGTGCGGCGAGAAAAGGAAAGAGCCATTGAGATTCAAGAAGCGCGGTGATAGGGTTCTTTTGTTTTTGTCTCTGTTTCTGATTCACAAAAGTGTATGAAAAGAGGTGGTTAAATCGTTTGCCGACATAGAGAATAATTCCCGCGATTCCAACATCCGCGAGGATCGAGGGGAGTTTTGAGACAAACAGAAATCGAAGATTCGTATTCATCCAGTATGAATGGACATTGTGAGGCTCGCCTCCGAGGAGACGATACAGATGAACCATCGCGCCAAGCGTGTACACAAATAGCGTAGGGTAATTATTATTTGTGTTAAGTATTGCCCACAGTCCGCCATTGTCAGCGGCCGCGAGTCCCCATCCTTTCCAAAATGCGATATCTGCTTCAAAGCCAGGATTTGGAACAAAAAATAATCGAATAAACAACCCGAGGATGAAGACAATGGTGATGAATAATAGTCTCATAAATCATGATGATCAATTATCAATCGCAAATTGTCGATTTTTAGATAAGAATCATATTGGAACTTTTTACGCTATTTTGTTATTCCTGACGCAGTAGAACTCCAAGAGAGTGAATCTACAATGCGTTCAAATACTGTTGATTCAAGAATGTTGTTCGAGAGATGGATTATAAGATCATTTCGTTTCGGCACTTCAAAGAATACATCGTCGTATGGCGTTGGTGTTCCATTCTTGAGAAGAAATTTCGCGCGATATCCTTTTAATCCGTTGCTGTTTGTGAATGGAGTGATTGACGACATGCCGCTTAATCCGCCGATGTGTTTCCACCATTCTTGGACATATACTGTTTTTGGTTGTTTAATGTATTGTTTGAGTTCTTTTTTTGCCGAGAGATCATCAACACCGATGAGGACGTGGGAGCTTGGCGGTTGATTGTTGTACGAGACCGCGTAGATATCGTAAGGGTCGTTGTCAAATCGGACAAGCGTTAGCGTTTCCGGAGCTTCAAAAGAGTACGGATAGAGCTTTCCAGTTATTCTAATCCATTTCGTTGTATCATCGACAGCAAATTTTTCCGGGAGTTGTTTCTGTTGTTTTTGATCTGGTCCGGTGTAAGTGACACCCGCATGAAAGACGACCTTGCCGTTTCGTTGAACGGTCCACGCGTTCCACACAAAAACAACGCTAAGAAGGATAACAACACAAATCGCGACAATCGCCCCAACACGGAGAAACGATTTCATCTCTTGTTCTTCATGTTCCATAAGATCAATATTATTTGTTATATCGTGTTTTTTCTTTCTTTTCTAGATGCGCGTTGGATTAAAGTATTAGTCAGATGAACTAGAGAAAAGATATCGTTCTTCTAGTTTCATAATGCTTTCTAAATTTTGTACACTACATACTATCACTATGACTGCTCGGGTGTTTCGATATGTTCGGTCGTTGCTTCCGTTATTTTTGATTGGTTTTTTTCTCCTGTTTTCGATGACGCCGACGCTCTATGAATGGATGAATCGGTGGAAGATTAAACCGATCCGATATTTTGAGTTGGTTCATAATTTCCCAACAGACTATCAGTTGTATCTTTCTAAAATTCGGCAGGGCAAGGAGGGTGCGTGGCTTGCGAAAGAGAAGTACACGACGGAACCGCACGAGGGAAGTTTGAGTCAAATACTCTATGTTTTTATTGGTCGTGTGTCTGATTGGCTTCATGTGCAAACGCCATATGTATGGTTGTCATATCACACCATGCGAGTATTTTTCGCTGGAGTGTTGTTGTTTGTTATATGGCAGATTTCGCGATGGGCGTTTCCGAGTTTTTCGTGGCAGATTCTTTCGTTTTTGCTCATCGTGACGGCATCAACATGGCCCAAACTGGAAACCGTTGACGGATGGCCTCGCTTTGGCGGTTACATGCCGTGGTATACTATGATGGATAGCTTGCAACGAACGACGTTTCTTCCGCATGTGTTGGTCGGACAAGCAATGCTCGCGTTTTTTCTTTGGGTGTTTTCCGGAGGATTTCTCACAAAGAGACGGTACGGGAATTGGGTATTTCTTGGCTGGATTGGTGTGCTTCTTGGGGTGATATTTCCTCCCGCGTTGTTTTTCTTGTACGGCGTTCTTGCATTATGGATGATTGTTGATGTGGGAGGATTATTTGTTGCTCGGACTCTAGCATCGCGTCGGTTGATCAGTGGATCGTTTTGGACGCTTTTCAAAGAGCGATTGTTTGGACGAATCGTGTTCGTCGCAATGACATTCCCAACGATGGTGTATTACGCGCTTCTATTTCAACAGTATCCATGGAAGCGGCTGGTGGAATTTGATGTATTGCACCCGACGAAGTTTTCATATATCGAGTATTTTTTGGCGGTTGGTCCAGTGTTGCCGTTGGGGCTTCTTGGGTTGTTGGTTGTCATCATTAAAAGAGAGCAGAAGTTTCTTGGATTTGTTGTTTGGGTGATCGCGTGGTTGGCGTTTATTGTGATATTTAATTATATTCCGCAACAATCGCCGACGCGATTTTCACAAATGGCCCCGCATATTCCGCTTGGCGTGTTATCGCTCTATGGCGTATGGGGGCTGTATAAATGGATCAAAAAGAAAAACGTATCAACAGTGTCAGATATTGTGTTGCTTATTCCGATTGTAGTGATTCTTCTTGGAATGGGGAGCATGTATTCGTCGTGGTTATGGCAAAAGGATTTTGTGGATCACAAATTACGCGCAGATATTCCACTTGTGCCAAAAGGCGCTGAAGTGATGTATCCATTGCGTGATCTTGTTGATGCGATGGTGTGGCTTCAAGTAAATACACCGCGAGATGTTGCTATATTCTCTGGTCTAGCTACAGGCAATCTTATTCCTGTCTACGCGGGGAATTATGCGTATATTGGTCATGCCAACACGGTGAAAGTGGAAGAAAAGGGGATTATTGTCGCGAATTTTTTTGGAAGAAAACGTCCGGCTAATGAGTTTCCTCCTGTGTTTAGAGAAAATAGGATTCAATATGTGTTGTTTGGCCCTGAAGAGCGGGAAATGGCGTATGGAGCGGATGATCTTCGCGTGTTTTATCCATTTTTGACGGAAGTGTATCGAAACGATATGGCTGTTGTGTACAGGGTTACTGAGTAATTCTTCTATAGAGAAGGGCGTCGCTCTTGTCGTATGGTATCGGAATGGTCGCGATGAGTTTCCATCGTTCTTCATGGCGAACAGGCTGTTGTGTGAATAGATAATCAAGAAATTCCATATCTTCTGTTGCCTGTAGATGTAGCGTTCCTAGCGTTCGTTGTTCATACCATAAAAGACTAGAAAACGCGTTGATAAATGGTTCATGGTCAAACGTGATGCCAATGTCTGTCTGTTCTTTATTTTGCCAATCATTTTGAATTATCGTCGCGGCGAGTCTCGCATTTGTGTATTCTTTTGTTGGCGGCCACACAAGAGGTGTGAAATAGATTCGTCGCGGGTGAGGCACCCATCGGGGCGTGATGTAATCCACGAGTCCGCGTTGTCCCGCTGGTCCGATGCCAAACAGCCCACCAAAGAAATTCATGAACCCCACGCCGACAAGAAGCGTGATGCAAAGTGTTTGAATCATTCTCCATCGGCGAAGCGAATCCACAAAGACAGCGGAAATAATCGCCATGGTTGGGTAGAGCGGAACGATGAATCGATCCTCTTTCCAAATCGTGATGAAAGTAAGAAACGCATAAGGAAAAAGAAATGAGAAGAGAAGATGCACAATCATGGAAATAGGATATTTCGACGATGCTCTTAAAACGATTCGAGGAATATTCCAAAGCAGAATCATTATGCCAAACACAAACGCAAGAAATGGAATGATCGTGTTTTGTTGTAGGATGTTGAAGTAATACATAATCGATCGTATGGAGAATATGTTTGCCATGGCTGGATCGCGATACTGCGCAACCCATTCTGGTCCAAGTGTCTGATTGTTGCGGACATACTCTAAAAATGGTTCACGGTTGGGAATAAAGTAGAGTATGAGTGGCAATCCTATCGAGATGATAAGAAAGAGTCCCGCGTTTTTGAAAAACACGCGAGACGGTTTCCGCGAGGTTATTAATTCCGCAAGGATTGGTCCAGCAAGGAACGCGGGCGCGATAAATCGCGTGAGCGTCGCGGCGGAAACGATCGCCCCCGCGACGAGACTCCATTTGGTGTTTGCAAATTTCTGTGTTTTATGAATCGCGACGATCGCCCAGACAATTGCCGCGGTGACCGCGGTTTCGACATAGGTAAAATGCGCGTAAAAGAGTGCGTTTCCATAGGTTCCAAATGTGATTACCGCGAACAGGCTTGCTGTTTTGGAAAGCCATCGTCGAGCAATACGATAAATTCCAATCATCGTGAGACAAAAGAGGAGCGCGTTGAGGCCAAGCGCGATCTTATAGGTATGATCTGTTCCTGTAACGAGTAGGATTGTCGCGATGATGAGTGGATAAATCGGTTGTCGATGACCGCTGTTTTCAAGAATCGAGAATGTGCCGGTGATGCCATGTTCCTTGATGTCGTCAAGTGTTGTTACCGCGATCGTAAGATAGTGATGTTCATCCCATTGAGGGTATTGGCGTGTTTGGAAGATATAGACAAGCAACGATGTGCCAACAAATGAGAGAAATAAAAACAGCAAGAATTTATGCATAGCTATCGCGCATAACGGGCAAGTTCATGACGAAGGGTAATGATTATATACTCTCTGTCGCGTTCTTTGTTTACAATATCTCGTTCATCGGTATCGATAACAATGATCGGAATGTCGGTTGATTCAATCCATAAGGTGTTGAGTCTATCTAGCAGTGCAATATAGTCTTTGGGAATTGATTGTTCGTATGATCTTCCTCGATGTTTGATGCGTTTCATAAGAGTATCGATAGATGTCTTGAGATAGACGATCACATCGGGTTTTGGAAGATGCGCGCTGATCGTTTCGTATGTTTTGAGATACAGATTCCACTCATGATGATCCATGTTTCCAAGTTCGTATTGCGCCTTCCCGTATGATATACATCTTGCATGATCGGCGTGTCTTGAATCACAGACTGTTGTTGTAGCAACGAAGGAATCCCATGAAGTTGTTTTGCCTTTTCAAGAAGAAAAAACATTTGCGAATGAAACGCCCATCGTTTCATATCCGCGTAAAATTTCGGAAGAAATGGGTTGTTTTCAAATTGTTCGAGAACAAGGGTGTATTCGCACTCTTGCGCTATGAGATTCGCGATGGTGGTTTTCCCTGATCCCATGGTTCCCATCACTGACGCGAAGGTATGGTTCATACGATTACACACTAAAGGAAGGGAATCATTTGGTCAATGGATAGTTCTCCTTAAGCAAGACAAAGAGATTATTTTTTAATTGTTTTACGGTATGACAGAGTCGTGTTGGGCCAAGCGACGCAAGATAGGTCGGCGACCTCATGCCCCATGAGACGGCGACAGACCGAAGGGTAAGTTCGTTTGCGGTTTCAATGTCTTCTTCTGTGTCGCCGATGACGATATCTCGGTGTGTATATCCATATGTTTGAATTGCGTCGCGTTTCGAGGATGGAAACGGTGTGAGCACATCGGTGAAGCAAGAGAGAAGATTGAGATCATAGAGCTGAAACAGCGTGTTTGTTCTGTTGTATCGTTTTGTGACAAGAACAAGATCAACGCGTTTTGTGAGATCTTTCAGAAGCATTTTTATGCCAAACACCGGCGTGTCGAGAGAAAGATAGATTGATCGTTCGGTTTCAATGCGAAAAAGATTTGTATATGCTTTGAGTTGTTCTTGAGAGATCTCGTTCCATGGCGTCTGTTTCTCTCGTTTTTTTCTCCAATATGCTTCTTTAGGAATGATCGGCAGTCCAACGCGAGGCGCAACCGCGTGATGCGTTGCGATATGCCGAACGAATGTGTGAAGAATGGTTCCGTCAAGATCGATAAAAATGGTCATAGGATTACACCTAACAATCAACTGCCGATTGCCAATAGCCGATTACTGATTATTTCCAATGTTTTCTTCGCGAATAAGGATAGGGGCGAAGTCTACGCCGCGAATCCACACCCATCCAGGATCTAACGGATTGATCCGTTTTTTTGGGAGCTTTGGTTTCTTCCCTAGGGCTAGCGATACCGCGATATGCGGCATGTTGAGTCCAAGTTCTGTAAAAAATAAGTGCGTGGTAAAAAATCGTCCAATGTTAATTTCTGTTGGATTTGGGATGCCGGTGTGATCGTATGTTAAATCAACGCCGTAGAGTCCATGTGGAGAGGGATCGATCGCTTTGATTGCTTTTATGGAGATGTCGTCAACTACGGGGTCGTCAATCGTGATGCCTGCGCCGGTGATGCCAGTGATGCCTGAAGGCGCGAGGTGGCTCGCTTCCCAATACAATCGTTTTCGTCCTTGCGCGACAATAAGTTCTCCTTGATACCAGATGGACATCCATGTGACGCTTTCTGGCTCAAGCACGCGCGCCGCGGTAAATTTTCCCCAACCATCGTGGAAAGTGATCCACGCGATTGCTTGTTGAACATTTTTTGGTTTAAGCGAGCCGTTTCCTGCCGCGCCAGTTGTGAATCGAAGCCAGATCATTCCATCAAACAAGGAAAATGCTTGTTTAACATCGTCTTCTGTATTAATCATCATAGTTTCCGGCACACGAATGCCCGCGTGTTTCCACCGGAGATACGATGCGTATTTATCTTGACAGACGCGAACCGTGTCTTGTGATGGCAGAAAGAGAGTTGCGGGAATTTCATTTCTATGGTCGCTGATAACTGCGACTTCTTTGTCGTTTTGAATATGGACATACTCAATCTGCTCTTTTTGAATAATGTCTCGAAGTTTTGGGAGGAACGCGGGATCGTCTGCTTTTGGCACAAGATAAGTTTTGTCTGTCTCGGCTCGGGCAAGATAATACGGATTTGCGTCCGTTCCAACAAGGTAGTATGCCTTTCGTTTTTTCTTGAGCGATCGGACAACATTTGTTGAGGGAGCTCCGCCTGCTCCCAATACGAGGACGCGAATCATAGGCAGGGGTAAGTATATATCATGATTGTGTGAATTGGCGAGAAGAACGCGTTATCGCATACGCGATCATGTCTTGAATCGTTGGGAGAATGGTTGCGAAGAATTTTCCGCCGGTCGCGCCGGGCGTTGTTCTGGGTTTATGGTTAATCGGAACTTCAACAATGGTATATCCAGCGTTTCGAGCCGCGATGATGAGCTCGGCGTCAACAAACGCGCTCGTTGCGCGAAGTGTTATATGTTGAAGAATTTCTCGCTTCATGAGTCTGATCGTGTTTGCGTCTGTTGTGGGAATATCAAAGAGAAGACGCAATAATGTATTGTACATCATCGATTGTATTCGTCTCTTGAGGTGGTCGTGGCGGATTGATCGTTTTCCCAAGATCATGGCTCCTTGTTCATGGCAAGAGGCCAGTTTACGGATTTCTTCCGGGTCGATTTGATCATCGGATGGAAGCGTAACAAGCCATTTTTTCGTCGCCGCGTAATATAAATCTTTGATTGTTTTTCCATACCCTTGATTGATTTCATGGCGAAGGATAGTGAGTTCTTTCCATGAAAGATTGGCAAGAATGCGAGAGGTTTCGTCTGTTGATCCGTCGTCAAGGACGATGATTTCTCTGTCGTTGGCGATGGATGCTATTATGCTTCGAGCCTTTGTAAGAACGGGAAGAAGTGTCTGTTTCGCGTTGTAGGCTGGGATGAGGAGTGAAATTGAGGAAATCATGCTACCAATTTTGCTCCGGAACATGTGGTAACAATTCATTAGGATCTGGATATGTTTGTCTCAACCATGCAAGATACTGTCGTATTCCTGTGTGAATATCGATTCTCGGATTCCATCCAAGCATTCGTTTTGCTTTTGTTGTGTCTGCGGCGTGGCGTCGAACATCGTGGGGACGAGCTGGAAGATAGATGGGAGCGACGCCAGTTTCTTTCTTGATAGCCTCCGCGACGGTATGAATCGAGACTTCTTGTCCATACGCGATATTGACGACATCCCCAAGGAGCCTGTCTTCAGACGAAGCGAGCATAATTCCATGAATTGTGTCTGTGATATAGGTAAAATCTCTTGTTTGTTCTCCATCGCCAAAAATGATTGGCGGTTTTCCGCACAGAGCTCGAACGCACATGCGCGGAATGACTTCCCCAAATACATCATTCCAGTGCGCCCTTGGACCATAAGTATTAAAAAGTCTGATAACCATCGACGGCAATCCTTCATGGCGATGGGCGTAGAGCGTGTACAGTTCGCCGATATATTTGCTGACGCCATACACGGTTGTCGGATCTTTTAGATCGTCTTCTTGGATGAGCGTATGCTTTGCGGTGCCATAGATTTCCGATGAAGAGATGTGTACAAAGCGTTTGACGGTTGTTTGTTTTGCGGCGAGAATCGCGTTGAGCGTCCCTGTGGCGTTGATCTCATGCACTGTTTTGGGGTCAGAAAGAGAAAGACGGATGTGCGCTGCGGCAAGATGGATCACGATATCGTGTCCGTGCATTGCATCGGCAAGCGTTTGTTCATCGCGAATATCTCCTCGAACAATCGAGACATTCGGCATGGCTCTGAGTGATTCTTCAGACACGACAGATGATGAGAAATTATCATATATTGTAATGTTATTATCTTTTGATAATGCCTCGGTGAGGTGGGATCCCATAAATCCCGCTCCGCCAATGAGCAATATGGAATGCTCTTTGAGTATCATAGATGCGATAGTATGATACTACATTTTTATATAGAATAGAGACCGTATGACTGTGCTGATCACTGGGGCAAGCGGGCTTGTTGGAAATGCATTGTATTCATTGTTGTCTTCATCGTATATACTTTTTGCTCCTTCTCGAAAAGATATGGATATTCTTAATCCAGAAGGTGTTCAGTCATACATCGCGTCAAGATCTCCAGATATTATTCTTCACGCGGCAGCGTATGTGAATGCGACAGACGCGGAGCGTGAGCGAGGAGATAGTAATGGCATTTGTTACAGAACAAATGTTTATGGCGCGAAGCATGTGATTGACGCCGGTCATGCTGTTGGCGCCTTTGTGATCTACATCTCCACAGGATCGGTGTTTCATGGAACCGATGATCGACCCGGTCCATTTGAGATTGACGATCAGCCAGAGTCTGATCCTACCAAGAATGGGTGGTATGGGTATACAAAATATCTTGGGGAACAAATAGGCGCGGACGCGATTGTTCGCATTGCTCAACCTGTTATTCCACATGGCATGCGAGACGACTATGTCCAACGCATGATTCGATTGTATCAGGAAGGACGATTGTTTCCGCTTTTTACTGATCAATATTTTCCATTGACATTTCTTCCTGATCTTGTGGAATCGCTGAGGCGTATTATAGATCGACGCATGCGAGGAGCATTCCATGTTGCAAGTCCTGATTTGGTTTCTCCGTATGAATTATTTACGACCATGATTCTAGAAAGCGTTCAAACGGTGACGAAGATATCAATTGAGGAGTTTTATGCGCTAGGCAATAGTCCTCTTCGGTACGCAAAATATAGCGCGCTTGCGGTGAAGAAAACAGAAGATCTGTTGGGGATGCGATATGCTTCTTGGCGAACAATCCAATCAATACCATATGAATGATGAAACGCTAAGGAAGTTAAAAGAACAAGCAAAAATAATTCGATCTGATATTTTTCGTATGGCGTATCGGGCGCAAAGCGCGCATTCGGGCGGCGCGTATTCGTGTGTTGAGATTCTTGTGTATCTGTATTTTTACCGTATGCGGATTGATCCAAAGAAACCATTGGATCTGTCACGAGATCGGCTTGTGTTTAGTAAAGGACACGATGCAAAAGCGTTGTATGCGATTCTTGCGCGTCGAGGATTCTTTGATCCATCGCTTCTTGATGGTTACGAATTGGATGGAGGAGCGCTGGCTGGTCACACAACGAGGGGCGCGGTTCCGGGCATTGAGGTGTCGTCAGGATCGCTTGGGCATGGATTGCCAATTGCTGTTGGTATGGCGCTTGCAGGGAAAAAACAACGGAAAACGCATGCGGTATATGCGATTCTCTCTGACGGTGAGTGTGATGAAGGAACAACATGGGAATCCGCGTTGTTCGCAGCGCATCATGGGCTTGAGAATCTTGTTGTGATTATTGATTACAATCGACTGCAAGGGTATGGGTATGTTGACGATGTCATATCCTTGAAACCGTTTGGAGCAAAATGGCGAAGTTTTGGATGGGCGGCGAGATCATGTAACGGTCATTCGTTTCGATCGTTGCATCGCGTATGTTCTATTATTCCATTTCAAAAGGGAAAACCCTCTGTCATCATTGCGAATACAATCAAAGGAAAAGGTGGTCCGCCGCAACATGTGAATCAGGTTTCTTCTCAATACGTGCCGCCTACAAAGGAGGAATATGAGAAACGCGTTCGCTGATGTATTGCGTGAGGAGGCGAAAAAAGACCCATCGATTATGCTCCTGACCGGAGATTTAGGATATTCGGTATTTGAGCGATTTCAGGAAGAGTTGCCTAATCAATATTTGAATTGCGGGATCATGGAACAGTCGATGACGGGCATCGCCGCGGGGCTTGCATTTGAGGGGTATCGTCCTGTCATTTATTCCATTATTCCGTTCATTACCATGCGAAATATCGAACAGCTTCGGAACGATATTTGCTATCACAACCTGCCGGTGTTGATTGTCGGCGTCGGGGCGGGGTTTTCGTATGGACCATATGGGTATTCGCATCACAGCTTGGAAGATATTGGCATGATGCGGTTATTGCCAAATCTTGCAATTCTTGCTCCTGGCGATCCTGTGGAGGCGAGGGAACTCACGCGTCAAGCGCTTCGTCGCTTCGGGCCAGTTTATCTTCGTCTTGGGAAAAAAGGGGAGCCTACCTACACAACCCGCCCTGTCGAACTTGGAAAGGGGAACATTCTTCAGGACGGCGATGATATCGCGATCTTTTCCACATCAAGCATCCTTGAAGTGGCGATAGAGGTTGCGCGTCGATTAGCGGATGACCATATTTACGCGATGGTGGTAAGCATGCATACGCTTGTTCCGTTTGATACCAATCTATTGGAAGAAGTCGTCAAGACAAAAAAGATGATTGTGACAATCGAGGAACATGCGATAAACGGAGGACTTGGGACGATCGTTGCCGAGTATTTTGCCGATCATCAGATCGCGTTTCCATTATATCGCGTTGGCGTTCGATCGTACAGTTCTCATATCGTTGGCACGCAGTCGTATGTTCGTAAGGCGCATGGGGTATCCCCAGCGCTGATTGTCGAAGAAATACGAAATCGATATGCTCGCGTTTCATCTTCCTCTTGATTCTCCATTCAAAGTGTGATTCATTAGGGGGCAGCATGAAAACGATCATTCTTTCTGGCGGGATTGGCTATCGATTAAAAGAAGAAACAGAATTCAAGCCAAAACCGATGGTCGCGATCGGAAATAAGCCGATCTTGTGGCATATTATGAAGATCTACGCGTCGTATGGGTTTAACGAATTTATCATTGCTCTTGGATACAAAGGAGAATACATTAAAGATTATTTCTTAAATCAGCAGTATTTTCTTCACGATTTTACAATTCATACAAAAACAGGAAAGAAGAAGATTCACAAGCCGGGACCTGACGGGATTGATGATTTTATCATCACCTTTGTTGATACAGGGTTGGAGACATTGCCCGGCGAGCGAATTCTTCGCGTGAAGGAATATATTCTAGAAAACGATGACTTGTTTATGGTAACTTATGGCGATGGCGTGAGCGATATCAATATCGCCAATCTTGTCGCGTTTCATAAAGCGCAAGGAAGAATAGGGACGATCACTGGCGTTCATCCGCGAACGAAGTACGGCATGGTTCGTGTGGACAAACAGCTTCGTGTGACACGATTTGTGGAAAAGCCTGTGTTAAAGAATGATTGGGTGAATGGGGGGTTCATGGTGTTTGATAAACGGTTTTTCTCGTATCTTCGTCATGGCGAGATGGAGCATGAAGCGATTAAGCGATTGATTCGCGACCGACAGCTTTCTTTATACATTCATGAGGGATTTTGGCATGCCATGGACACCTATGTGGATGTGCAAAATTTGAATGCTCTGTGGGAGAGCGGAAACGCTCCATGGAAGATTTGGAAGTAGTCTATGTCATATTTCGCTCATAAACGTGTGTTGGTGACCGGTGGAGCAGGGTTTGTAGGAAGCCACCTTGTGGAAGCGCTCGTTGCGTTGGGCGCGCATGTGTTTGTTCTAACGCGAACCGCGTATCCTGCGGGATATTTTTTTTCTCAGGGTCTTCATAAAAAAACAACGATGCTGATTGGCGATGTTAAAGACGCGGAGCGCGTGATTGATATCGTGACATCCAATGAAATTTCGATACTCTTTCATCTTGCGGCGCAACCGCTGGTTGTTCCCGCGTTTGTCAATCCCCGCGAAACATTGGCGACGAATATTCTTGGGACAGTCAACATGCTTGAGGCCGTGAGAATATCGCCATGGATCGAGAGTGTGATTGTCGCGTCGTCTGACAAGGCATATGGGAGGTTGGATCGTCCATATAGAGAAGACGATCCGTTGGTTGGCAAACATCCCTATGAAGTGTCTAAGTCGTCGGCTGATTTGATCGCGCAAACTTATGCAGAGACCTATAATCTTCCTGTTGTTATCACCCGTTTTGGGAATATTTATGGAGAAGGGGATCTTCATCCGTCTCGCGTTATTCCCGGTATGATATTTTCTATCCTTCGCAACGAACCATTTCACATTCGAAGCAATGGGAAGCACACGCGCGCATATGTGTATGTCAAGGATGTGGTGGAGGGGTACTTGATGCTCGCGGAGCGCGCGTCGGAACTAAAGGGACAGGCGTTTAACTTTGGAAGCGATGATGTGTGTTCGGTTCTCGATTTGGTTCGCGTGTTTGAAAACGCGTTAAAAAGAACGATCTCATATACGATACAAAATACGGCGGCGCATGAAATACCCGCGCAGTCATTATCGTATGAAAAGGCGAAGACTATTCTCGGTTGGACCCCAAAGAAACGTCTTCCTGACATGGCTTCATCGGTCTACGCATGGTACGAATCATATATGTTTTCGAACAATAATCCCTTGACATCTCAAAAAGATGCCGTGATATTTTCATTGGTTTCATAAATAGCATGGAAGGACTCGTGATTGTCGCAGGATGGGTATTTGCCACACTGTGTATTCACGCGGTTGCATATCGGCTATTGTTTCGTTACAAGGTTCTTTTGTTTTTGTTGGGGTTGATGTATATACCGCTTTTTCCCTATTTGGTGGCGAGGAATAGTATTATTCCATACGATTCGGCATATCCGTTTACGCTTTTGGTTGTTTCATGCATTGTCGGATGCTTTTTTTCGCTGTTTTCTCTCTTGTATATTCCGCAACGACGCTCGGTGTTTTTTCTTATCGTATCGATGTTTCGCGGTGTGTCGTCTCTGCGGGAGGAGGAAATATTGAAAGAGCTTTCTAAAAACGCATTGATTACATCTCGTCTTTGTTCCTTGCAAGCTATGGGATTGATAGAGCAGAAGCAATCGAGATGGCGCGCTACGCTAAAAGGAAGGATAGTGAATGTGTTGTTTCATATTGTCGGAACGATGTGCGGTATGGAGAATCGAGTATGATAGATATCTTTATTGTGGCGTTTTCTTTTGTGGGCACTATCGCGTATGCGCTCATTCAGGTTATATTTGTTCGCTATGTCGATGATCATCATCGATTGATGTTTAGTTTTTGGCTCCAGATGTTTATTAGTTTTTTGTTGGTGTTATCGCTTATTGCGATGCGAATGCTTGATGTGATGACACCGCAAACCGTGGTTATTGTCGCTGTAGCATCTCAGGCGATCTTTCATGGAGTCGTTACGCTATATCTTTTTACTGTGTTCCGCGTGTTTAATGAATCGCTGACGATTCGTCTTCTCGCCTATATCGCCAACGCGGGGAGAGACGGACGATCTGCCGCGGAGATCTCTTGCGCGTTTCGTCCGCGCGCTATTGTTAAACAACATCTTGATCGATGTGTTTCGATGCGTCTGCTGCGTCGCGATGGGGTCGTCTATATAAAACCATTTGCGATGCGAGGGTGCGTGCTTTTCTTATGGATTGATCGATGCGTGAAGATGTTTTTCTCTCCAATAGAGAAATGAAGCAATGCATGAGTGATCGTCATATCGATATATTCCATGAATGGAAACAATCGCCGTTTGGTTCCCATGTCTTGCGCGGAACGATTCAAAATAATCCATTTTCTTTATGGTGTGTCACCTATGATTGTCTGAACGATCAAGAGATTATTCGATTGCTTGCTCGATGGAGAAAAACGCATGAACGATGGTTTCCATCGATCTTTCCTGTTACAGAAGAACGAACGCGATCGTGGCTTAAAGAGCGGGTGCTTGATGTGGGGGATCGCATACTGTTTTTGATTCGCGTTGATGATCGGTATATCGGGCATGTGGGATTGTTTCGTTACGATCCGAATCAGCGGTCCATTGATCTTGACAATATTGTGCGAGGCGAGGAGGGGCGGAAAGGGATCATGCAAGCTTCTCTTGAAACGCTTATGGAGTGGGTAAAACATGTGTTATCGATTCGCGTGTTTACCTTACAGACAACATCGGATAACAGTAAGGCGTTGATGTTATATTATCGATTAGGGTTTTCGGAAACGCGTCGCGTCCCTGTGGTGTTTCACCAAGCAGACGATGGCGGCGTGTGGGGTGAAACAGATGACGGTCCGAACATATCGAGGTATCATGTGTACATGAAAAAGGAGGTTGCATGAAATCAAGAGGCAGTCGATGTCTTTCACCAAGCAAAAAGAAAATCGCATTTGCCGGTCCGTGGATCACAAAAAAAGAAGTTCAGTATGTCCGTGATGGCGTTTTATATGGATTTTATGAAACCTTTGATCAGCATGTCCGAAAGCTCGAACAAACAGTTTGCGAATATATTGGCGCAAGGTACGCAATCGCGACCCATTGTTGCACGCTCGCGCTCCATCTCGCCTGTGAAACGCTAGGATTCAAAGAAGGCGATGAGGTTATCTGTACAGATTTTTCGTGGGTCGCGACCGCGTACGCGATTTCCTATACAGGAGCGACGCCAGTATTTGTAGATATCGATCCAAAGACATGGTGTATTGATCCGGACGCAATTGAACGGGCAATTACAAAAAAAACAAAGGGGATCATGCTTGTGCATACCTTTGGTCACCCTTCCGATATGGACAGGATTATGGTAATCGCGAGGAAATATCAGTTGAAGGTTGTCGAAGACGCGGCGCCGGCACTTGGATCGACCTATAAAGGAAAACATGTTGGAACATTTGGAGATATCGGATGCTTTAGTTTTCATGGCGCGAAGATTGCGGTAAGCGGAGAAGGAGGCATATTGGTGACAAATAATGAGGAATATTATAAGAAAGCGAAACTTCTTGCGAGCATGGGAAGGACGGATAGCAGGGCAGTATTTTGGTCCGATATGTTAGGATTTCAATACACGATTGCCAATCTTACTGCCTCTCTTGCGTTGGCGCAAGTTGAACGGATTGAAGAATTGGTAGCAAGAAAGCGACAAATCCATTCGTGGTATCGAGAAGCGTTGGATGGAGTGTCTGGTATTGATCTTCTTGAGGAGCAAGGCGATGTCCGAAGCAATTATTGTTATCCGTCATTGCTTCTTCCTCGTCATATGCGATTAGAGCGAGATGTGATTCTTGCAAAGCTCAAGGCGTTAAACATTCACGCGCGTCCGGCGTTTCCTCGCATGAGCGAATTTCCGCTTTACGCGCCATCGCGATTTCCAAATCCGGTCGCGACTCGCGTCGCCGCTCAGGGTATATCGTTGCCGTCAGCAGGTAATCTGACGAAACGCGATGTGTTCTTTGTTGGGAAGGCATTGAACGCGATACTTCAGGAGATGAGACGCTAGAAAGACATTATGAAAAAGCGAATTTCCGTCGTTGTTACCTGCTACAACGAAGAAGAGAATATCAAAGAAATGTACGATCGTATTCGTCGGGTTTTTTTCACTCTTCGATCGTATACGTATGAGATACTCTATGTTGACAACGCGTCCACCGACGGATCTCTTCGCGTGTACAAAGAGCTTGTGAAGCGCGATCAACAAGTCAAAGTGATTCTCATGAGCAGGAACTTTGGGTCTCCACAGCCGAGTTTCCTCGCTGGTATCGAGTACGCGACAGGCGACGCAATCCTTCTTCTTCATGGCGATATTCAGGATCCGCCGGAACTGTTGCCAAAGATGCTTGCGTATTACGAGCAGGGATATGATGTTGTCTATGGGGTTCGAGAACGACGAGAGGGATATGGTCGATTATGGAATTTTTACTATCACGCATTTTATTATCTCTTAAAAAACCTTGCGTATATTCAGATTCCGTTGGACGCGGGAGAGTTTTCGCTGATAAGCAGACGGGTGGCAGAGGAACTTCTCGCGATTCCAGAATATGATTATTATCTTCGGTGTTTGCGAGCGTTTGTTGGGTTTCGACAAATCGGCATTCCGTATGTTCGCGCGGCGAGAACGTATGGGAGGACAACCGAGAGTTTTATAAGCGGATTGTATTGGGCGAAAACGATTATTCTGAATTTTTCTTTCAAACCATTGCAACTCATTTCTTATCTTGGAGGAATCGTAACACTGTTCTCTGTCATATTTTTGATGATCAATCTTGTGTGGGGCGTGTGGTATCGGAAAGCCGCGCCAGGGATTACGACCGTTATTGTGCTTGTGTTATTTTTAGGTGGTGTACAGTTATTATCTCTCTCGGTGATTGCAGAATATATCGCGAAAATTTTTTTGGAAGTTAAACGCCGTCCTCGGTATATTGTGAAAGAGACGATGAATATTCGACAGGAGAAAGAGAAAAAAATCTCAATACATTCATAATGGCAAAACACTGTCATGCGGTATGTGGCTCAGGATTTCTAATCGATGAGAAGGAAGACTATTTTCCTATTCTTTCTTATGAACAATAAAAGGAAGACCGTTGTTTATGAACAAATTCAGCATATCTTTCGTATGGGAGCGAGACGATTTTTATGATTGCTGAGGCATTTCCCATTCCACTGATCCATTTTCTGTGATAGCTTTTGGTTTTGGAAAAAGATTAGGATTCCATAAAAATTCTTGAATGAGCTTTTCGTCGGACATGCTATCTGCAGTTTCTTTTGTTATGCCGAATTGTTCTGGATTCGCTCTGATATGGTTTGCCCATTCTTGGGGATTGTCTGGGAGAGAAAATGGAAGCGGAGTGTCTGAGAAGATCGAAAGAAGTTTATCAAGATTTTTTCTCATAAGATTCATATTTAGATCTTTAATCTTAAATGCTTTCTGAATTCTTTTTTTAGGATTGTTCTTTTTTGTTCATCGTCCAGTGTTCGTTTCATGGCAAGGAGAGAGAGCTTGAGATATGGAAGGAGGGGAGCGGATTCTACAATATTATCATTGATCAATGAAGAAAGAACGCGTTTTACATCCTGAAAAGAGTTAAAGAGTACATCATGAAATGGTTCAGGAAAATAATAGTTTAGCATCCCAGCCCTTATTATTGCCATCGTAAAATGATTTGGCAATTGCTCTTTAAGCAATTTTGATAAGTCATTCCATGACGTGCTCTCTTGATACTTGCTTTGTTCCAAGAGCCATGGGAGTAACGCTCTTCTTATTTTTTTATCGTGAAGGTATTGTTCATAATTTCCTCCAGCTACTATGAGTAATCCAATATTTAATGGATATTGCGTTATAATTTCTGGTTCATCAAACACAGTTTGTTCAAATATCGGTTTTCGTGGTATTCCAAAATATGAATATTCTAATGAATATCCTGATGGTTCAATTATGCGACCTGTTTTCAGCTAGTCAAATCCGCCAAGAAATGTGTGGTTGTATGTGTTCATTACTACGATATTTTTTTCCAAAAATACATTAGCTTCAAGGAGCATGGACGATATAAGTATGACTCTGCCTGCGCAGTTGAGTTCTCCTGTCTCAGCAATAAACGATGGAGCAGTTTCAAGAAGAATTTTGAATCTTCCCTTTGCTGGATTCCATCCTTTATAGCCTTTGCCGGGGACGATGTCTTTTGCTGTAACGTGAAGGAATAGATTGGTGATATCCATTTGATATGTTGCAAGATCTTTTCTTGCTTCCCAGACGGCATGGAGTTTCTTTTTTACCTCTTCATCCTCTACGTCAGCAATTATTTCTTGAATTTCAGAGAAATTTTCAAGAATTGGATGCTTTGTTGCATTGCGATGTCTTCCTTGGATTTCTTGAATTTTTTGTTGAATGTTTTGTTCTATGCGTTGATACTCTTGTTGTTGTTCAGTGGAGAGGTGGATTTGTTGGGCTTCCGCAGGTTTTTTCCAGAGAGAGCCAAGCTGTTCTTGGAATTTGCACGCACGAATCCATTCGCGGACGCTTCGAATCTGCTCTAAAGGTATGCCATGGTGTTGGGCATACTCTCTCATGCCTTGACTTGGGTAGAGCGTGTCGAGGAGCTGTTCTCTTCCTCTGATTACAACTTCCTCCCAGAGTCATTCTTTAGGATCTCGATTAAGGGTCTCTGTTGCTTGAAGCGCGACGCGGGTGGTTTCTTGAAGGCTTTTTCTTAAAAGATATGCAACAAGTGTTTTTGTTCGTTCTTGTTGTTCTTGTTGAGGCAGATTTTCATATCGTTTGATGATGCGGTTTATGGTCTCTTGTATTGCTTCATCTGATTGTGATCGAAAGAAAAATGTTTTGTGTTGAAGATCTTGTTGCATTCGTTCTGGGAGATCTGAAATATTCTTACCAAGTCTTTGCTGAGCCGCTAGGATCCACTGATCAAGATCTGTTTTTAGACGATCCACATGCGTTTTTGTATCAGTAAATATTTGGCGAAGGTAGTCTGGGATAGAGTTTTCTGGATATGATTGGAGGACGCGTTGCCATGTTTCCCCGTTTTTTTTGCGCCGCTTTGAGTTTTAGGAGGAGGTCAAGAGTTAATTGTTCGCGGTATCTGGGTGGAGTTTTCGTATTTCATCGGAAAGGATGAGCGCGTCAAGTGGATTTTGCAATTGATCACTCGAGACAAAGAAAATGCGTTGAGTTTTTTTTGGCATAATCTTTTTCATTTTTTATGTATTTGTCTCTCCTTAACAATCGTTCTAAGAACGTCCTTGGATGTTCCTTCCACCGTGGAATTGTTCGTTCTAAGGCAAAGCCGAGGTTTGATGCCAGTGGCGAAACGTGAATATCAGAATTTTTAATCTCTCTTTCATTGCTTTCATTGCATCAGGGGTCAAGACATATATTCTCAGATCATCGTGAACGCCAAGCCATGAAGGGTGGAGAAGATCCTCTGGTTTTTGTCCGAGAGTAGGCCCTTGGATTCTCCAATGAGATTCGCTTTGAGGGAGGATAAAATTGTTTTTTTGTCAAAGAATTGGGCAATATCTGAGAAAACGTGTGGATGTCCTGTTAGCGATTGCCAAAACGATGAAGACTCATCCCTATTTAATGAGCTTGGCAAGAATCGTTTGCCGGTTTTTCTTGTTTTAGGAATGGAAGAAAGTGTCGTGATGTCTCTGTTGCTGTGTCGGTCATATGATGATGGATGACTTTATTGGTTTGTTTCTGATTAATTGTATATTAAATTAATATTAGCATATTTCATGCAAAAGTAGTATTTCGCGATTGTTAAAATACATTCAGGATGATACGCTCGTGTCATACTGAACTCGTTTCAGCATCTAGCAGGAGTGTGAAAATAGTATTGATTCTTCTGAGATCTTCAAATCCTGAATCAACCTCAGGATGATGGGGAGGGTCAGAATGACAGTGGTGGAGTTCAAGATGATGGGGGAAGAGTTAAAAAGATAGGTTTGTCTGTTTCATTTACCGTTCCCAAATGATTCCTACCGACGTTTCGTGAATTTTCTTATAGGATACATAAGAAAAATCTTCATTTTTTGATGAAAGAATATAGCGAGGGAGGTGTTTATCGGGGAAAGACGGAGTATTTTTTGCTTTCCAACCAGCATAAAAATTAAGAATTGGAATATGTTGTTCTACAAGAAATCGCTGAAGACAACAAAGGGTAGTGTATATATGCTCTTTGTTTTTATTATAAGATTTTAATATTTCAACAAGATGTCGCTCTTCATTGCGTGGATATTCAAATCCCATGGTCATTGCGTGGAGCGAAGCAAGTGTTGTCGCGATGAGACTACAGAGGAACATTGCCATTGCAATTTTTTTTTGTTTCCACATATTCGTTCCCACGCAAACGATCGTG
The DNA here is from genome assembly GCA_937921305.1 of uncultured Patescibacteria group bacterium. GTDB lineage: Bacteria > Patescibacteriota > Microgenomatia > UBA10105 > UBA927 > CAKZSU01. The sequence goes on along the minus strand of CAKZSU010000002.1, from coordinate 7,138 downwards.
ATTAGTATTGCTGTTATAGGAAGATACATTCGTTGCGGGACGCGAAAGATATGGAGTGGTGTGATCCATGCAAAGAGCCAATAAAATGGAGAATACGGATAGGCGAGAGATATGTATAATAAACCAACAAGAATAAGCAAGAAAAGAAGTGTGATTTTATGGTTGTGGATGATTGTTTTTCCGTGTTTTATGATTGGCCAAAGGAGAAGAAATGTTAACGGCGAAAGGAACGCGTAGTATTCGTACCAATTAAAAAAGAATCCAAGATGGCGTTGAAAAAATGGGCGATCATAAAACAATACTTTAAACGGAATAATAAAGGGAAGAAGCGTCCACCAGAGATGAATTGATCCTTCGTGAGGGTGTCCTTGATACGTTCGTTCAAAGACTGGAAGGACATCGATAAGAAAAAAGTACAGTTTTATCAACGAAAGGAGAAGAAATGACCTTGTGGCAAGGATGCTGTATTGAATAATTGTTGATACTGAGCGTTGTTTTGTTATAAGGTAATATCCGAAGGTGACAACGGTAAAGATGACGGTAAACCACACGCCGTAGATATCGCCAGAGAGAAACATGTACGCGGTTGTGACACCAAGAAGAATCGGTAATTCTTTCAACAAGGCATAGAGAATAATTGGCCAGGCAGGATAGGTAAGGATAAATATGTGACCTGCGCTCACGCGCGCGGCGAACGCGCCAGACACCATGAAAAGCATCGATCCAGCGACGCGAATCCACGACGGCATACCAAGCGAACGAAGAAGCAACCACATGCTCGCGCCTGAAAGGATGATCATCAGAAGAATGACGATAAAGAGTCCGTGTGTCATGCCAAAAAAAACAAGGGGAAAAAGGAAAAGCGGATTATAATAAGAAACGCTTGGGTCTCCCGAAAGCGGCATGCCCATGCCTGCGTATGGATGTATTCGTGGGAGCGAATGATAGGTTTGTGCGTGCTGCACGGCATAGGTATATATCGCATAAATCATGTCATAGTCACTATCGAGACGAAATGTTTTTCCCTGCGTAAAGACGAGGAGAAGGTAGAAATAGAGAAATCCAGCGATGATTATGATGATACATTCAAGCAGTGGATTTTTTTTCATTGCTGGTATTGTATCGTGCCTTCTTGATCCTGCAAGGTCAAGCCTTGCAGTGACTTATGGTTCACTATTATTTTGTAGTAGTGTACGGTATTGAAAAAGATGCTTTTGTACACTATACTATCCTATAGTATATGATTTTGATGATGCAAACAACGCAGTGTGTCCCGAAGTCTTATAAAATAAGTACTATACAGTGAGGCAGAGCCATGAGTGGCTCTGTTTTTTTATGAAAGAACGAATGAATCCATACGAAAAATCAGGCATGTATCGATCTGCGGTAGATTTCGCTGTTGATGATGACGGGATGGCATTCTTGCCACGAAGCGGAGAAATAGTGAATCAGCAGGGCATAGAGAGAATCGGTGAACAATTCGGCGTCGTGCAGATTTTGGCAACTGGCCTTCAATCTACCGAAGGCGAAGATCATCCACAAAAAATGACACTGTTCGCAAGTAGAGGAAAAGATAATCATTTGCATCACTATGCGTTTTGGTATGGATCAGAACGAGAGCGACAACGAGAGATGTTGATTGGGACCATACAAGAATGTCCCGGTATGTATTTTAATTTAGATTGTGGGTGTTCTCAACGAAGGGATCATGTTGTGTCTTCCGTTTTTCATCAAGACGCGGACGCTTCGTTGTTGCTTTCGTTCGATCCAGAAACAACAACGCCTTATCGTCTTCCTGTGGCGCGAGGTGTCTTTGAGGCTTTGGGAATTCGAGATGTTCAATATCTTCAAACAAATCCAGAATATGGATGCGATCTTCAGCGTCGATTAACAACCGAGCGATCGCTTCATCAAGTGTTTTACACGCCGGATGGACGAATAGTTGTGAAGTCCCACGATATGCCGGTGCGGTTTATCGATGGAGATTTTGCTCGAATGATTGTGTATGAAGAACAACCGCTCTCTGAACGTCGATCCTATGGACAAAAAATCAAACGACATTATGTCTTGATTTATGGAGATATTCATGATCCAAACAAGCCGCCAATCGCTCGCTATCATTCCAGTTGTAAAACCGCAGAACATGGCGGCAACGCGTGTGACTGCAGATTGCAGCGAGAGAAGACACTACAGATGATCAGGGAACATGGATCTGGCATTCTTATCTACGCTGACGAGGAAGGTATGGGGCTTGGCGCGGTGAATAAGTTTTGGCAAACGCATATTACCATCAGTGAATCGGGGGATATTTATAAAGCTCGCGATTTGCTTGATATGCCCAGCGATGTGCGAACGTATGGATTAATTGATGTGCTTCATCGAGATCTGCGAATAAATCGTGTTTCGTTGGCATCGAATAACAGAGGAAAAAAACAAGCGTTTGAAGTATTTGGTGTTGAAGTCGTTGAATCGATGCATCTTCGAGCAGATTATGATAAGCTAGCGAAACAAGCTCGCGCGGACATTCTTGCGAAGATCGCGTCTGGGCGATATGATGATTTTACGCCGAAATCATGACATTTCGAGATCGCCTTCTTTTATCCATTGTTCAAAAAGGACATCTGTGTGTTGGGTTGGATAGTCGATATGATCGCATTCCAAACGCGTCGTCGTCGATTGTTGATACAGTGTTTTCGTTTAATGCTCAGATTGTTGACGCGACGCACGATCTTGCGGCGGCGTACAAGATGAATCTTTCGTTTTATGCTGGATTTGGGCTAGAAGGATTGGAAGCGTTGCGAAAAACGAGCGCGTATATCAAGGAAAACTATCCAGATATTCCTCTTCTTGCCGATGGTAAGCGATCAGAAATGGGCGAATCTGTTCGCATGGTCAAACAAGAGTTATTCGATTGGTTATTGTTTGATTGTGTCATGGTAACGCCATGGTTTGGGTTTGATACAGCGCGCGATTATCTTGACGATCCTCGGCATGGCGTGTGCGTCTATGTTCATGACAGCAATCCGTCCGCGGTAGAATTTCAAGATCTTGAACTTCGCGACGGACGGAAAGTTTACGAAGTTGTCGCAGAACGAGTTGCGAACGCATGGAATAGTAATGGAAATGTGTGGGTGGAAGGCGGGGCGACTTATCCAGAGCAACTTCGCCGGATTCGCGAGATTGTTGGCGACGAAATGCCAATGCTTGTCGCGGGTATTGGTCCGCAGGGAGGAACCGTTGCGTCTCTTCGCGGGCTTTTTGGAACCGATGGCAATCGACTGCTTGTGAACAGTTCTCGGGGTATTATTTTTGCCGGACTTGGCAACAATGATTATATCAGCGAAGCGAGAAAGGCGGCTGTGAAGATTCGAGAGAGCATTTTTTCTGTTAAATAAATAGGTGTAAAATTCCCTCTTGCGTTATTGATTGGGTTGCAAAAGAAACTGCTATTTTCAATGCGTCTGCTTCAGGTATTCCTTTGGAGAGCGAAGCGAGGAAGACGCCAGCGAGAACATCTCCCGCTCCGGTGACATCGACGGGTTCGACGGTCTCCGCCTGGACGCGATAGGTTTCTTTCCCATAATGAAGAATGTTTGCTCCGTCTTTATCTTGCTTTACAATTGAGAACGGATGAGTATCTGTGATATTTCGAAGTTCGGCGTATTCATTACGATTGAGGAAGATAATGTCGGCGGAGCGAAAGTTTTCTTGTATCTTTTCAAGATAACCGGGAAATGAGAATAAATAGTGATCTGTGTCTATGCTTATTGTTGTTTTTGGCATGTGGGATCGAATCCACGAAAGAAAACGAGCTTGTTGATCTGGATGCATGGTTCCGATATGAATATATTGAATACTATCTGTCCACTCACGCGGAATGTCTTCTGGACACAGATCTGGGGCGACCCCCCATTCAAGAGATATGTCTCGTTGGGTGAGATCAGTGTCAGAGTGGTATCGTTGTATGGATCGCGCGGTCGGTTTGTCCGGGATGATGTGAATACCATCGGGCAGAATGCGAGAAAGGAGAAGTGACGGATCAAAGTCGGTTCCTATGCGGGTTACAAATCCAATCGGTTGGGTAATGAGCGACGCCGCGAGCGCAGCGAAGTATCCGGCGCCTCCGGGAAGCGTTGTGGTTTTTGTTGGGGTGATATTGATGTCGATATTTGTGTAGCCGATGATAAGGAGTGATGGACGTGTATCCATGAGCGTATTCTATCGTATTTTATTTTGCAAGGACAGGTCTTGCAGTACAATACTTTCGTTCCATGAAAAAAAAGAATCATTTCAAGAGTATCAATTTTCCTCTCTATCGTTTCGTCCGATATTCGCCCTTTGATGCCCGTGATTCACTTCGCGATGTCTTTTCCAACTATCAAACGATGAAAAATTATCCGCTTGCGTTGGTATCGTTTCAGGCGCGAATTGCGCAAGAACTATTGCGGAGCAGTGATTATCGAGGATACTTTCTCGCTTTGTGCCCGGTTGGCGCGATTCTCGATGAAAAACAACACGGAGAGTTAAAAACTGTCGGGATAGAGCAGGACGCGTTGACCGTCCAAAAGCTATAGAACAGTGCGATTTATTAGACGGACTTGTGTCGCTTATTGATATGCGTCAACCGATCACGATGCAGCGGTATTTCTTTCAGGGAGAGGAGAGAGAAAAAGAGATAATTCCAGCGTCCGCGATGATTAATCCTCATCATAACGTCTATCGTATATTGCGTGGAGAAGATCCTGAGATTTATTCCTATATTGTGACTTCGAGCCAGACGACCTTTCAAGAGTAATATGATGGATCTTTTTAGATAGTATTTTTGAGATAGTTGTTTGTCGCATCGTGCTAGAATATCCATATATGCGATATAAGGAGCGAGTAGAGAAGAGTATTCTATTTATTCTTGGCGGTGGACTAAACATTCTTCTCTTCTTCCGTTTGCAAGTGGCGTCTCAGCGATTTTTTGATGTGGACGAATTTACGCACATGCGGTGGGCGGGGCAGATATTCATGGGAGAGAAGCCGTATATTGATTTTTTTACCTTTTTCCCTCCCGGCTATCACTGGATGTTGCAGCCGTTGTTTCTATTGTTTTCTTCATCGCCATTCATCTTTATCGCTGGGCGATATTTCAATGTAATCGGATTTATCGGCATACTTGCGGTCGTTATTATCTTGTTTGCGCGTCTTCGTACTCCGCAATATGCGTTGCTTCCGGCGGTGATTCTCGCGTTTTTGCCGTTGCCATATGATAAATATATTGAAATTCGCCCGGACACATGGGCGACATTTTTGGGGTTAGTTGGTGTTTTGCTGATGAGTATGGCATGGGAAGAGGAAAAGAAAGAAAAACACGGAAATGAAAAAAAACGGAGAGGAGTATTGTTTCTTGCCGGTGTTGTCTTTGCATTTTGTTTGCTTGTTCTTCCTAAGATGCTCCCGTTTGTGATGGTTGTTGGAGCGGTTTCATGTATTCGATTGTTTTCAACAATAGCGCAATCCCGTCGGATATCGCTGAATGCTATAGAACCTTTTGCGTGGTTGCTTATTGGGGGCGGAATTGTCGGAATCTATTTTTTTGTTTGGATGATTTCATTAGGAAATATTGATCAAATATGGTATTCATTGACAAAACTTGGCATCGAGGGAAATCGTGTTGGTAAGGTCTTCATCATGGAACCGCATTTATTCTTTTTTCCAAATAGTTCATTTTATGGAGGAGAAGGGATCACTCTTTCGTATATTGCGAATCACGCGATATGGATTCTTGGTATTGTAGTTGGAGCGATTCGATTGTGGACGCCATTTCGTACGATTCATCGATATCCTCGATCGCGGGTCACGGATGAAGTGACGCTTGCAGGGATTTTCTTTTTGAGTGTTTGGGGATATATCTATTTTTTCCCATTGAAACACGCGCAATATCTCATTCCGATCGGCGTGTTTGTTGCGTTCTATGCCGCGGATGGCATTGTTACGCTATCATCTCGAATGAAGTTGTTCAGTGTTCTTGGCGTTGTGGCAATAGTTGGGATGGGTATCGTGGTCAATAACGAATTGAACGCTCGTAAGCTACAGTGGACAAACGTAGCTCAATTAGAAGAATATGTTCGTCTTCATCAAACAATTCCCAAAGACGCGATTGTGGTTGATATGGAGGGAAAGCTGTTGACATGGAAGCATGGATACCATGTATGTTGCCTTGCGTGGGGGCAGTTTGGACAATTCTTGTCTCGTCCTCTGCCGAATTTTATTGAATCATTGAATCAGAACAATGTAACATATATTTATCAAGGCGACAGTAGAAAGTTCTCGAACTTGCCTTTCTCTGATTTTTCATATATTCAAGAACAATATTATCCCCTTGATGGATGGGAGGGGAAGTTGTGGAAGCGGAAGTGATTCATTGGTCATTCATGTTTTTTAACTCCCTTAATCAATCGTTTCCATCATTTTGTTTCCTTATTTCTCGAGAAGTTCTTGTTATAGATTCTTGAAAAATACATCGTTCTACATTCTGCATCCTATATGGGAATCTCTGATGAATATTCGTAAGGGTTTTTATTGTGACCATAGAGTCTTGGAATACAAGAATAGACTTCTTTTGTAAGGAATAAGCGGTGATTTTTTTAACGATACTATGTTTACGAATGCACATAGTTAACTATTTGCGATCTCAATAGGTTGATACCCATTTAAGAATGCGTAGTGAAACGCTATAAGCTGACACACATCCTCACTGTAAATAGATGATTGAATTAGAACAAGAGTCCAAGGAGGAGAAGGAGAATGCCTCCTGCGATGATCGCGATGCCTGCGACGGTTGTCCCCATGCCGGTAACTGGCACTTTTGGTGTTGGGACAAAATAGCAGGCGCAGTTTGGTTGTTCAACACAATCTGGATTTCGACAGAAACCATTGGAGCAGACAAGATTGCTTCCGCATTGTGCATTTGATTGACATGTTGCATTGCATGCCCCAGGTGTTGGATTTGGTGTTGGGTTCGGTGTTGGTGTAGCTGTTGCAATTGGGTTCGGTGTTGGTGTAGCTGTTGCAATTGGGTTCGGTGTTGGTGTAGCTGTTGCAATTGGGTTCGGTGTTGGTGTAGCTGTTGGTTCTGGATTCAAAAGAAAGG
>CAKZSU010000001.1 GCA_937921305.1 uncultured Patescibacteria group bacterium | reverse complement strand
TCCCGCGGAAACGCGGAAAACGCCCCAATCCCAAACTTTCCAATCTTCCCATCTTGATATGTCGCGTCTAACCCGTTCGCCACAAGCTCAACAATCGCCTGCTCCATAACCCCCTGTTGCTCAACTACCGCTGTGTAATCTACCTCGGGAACAACAAAGCGAGAAAGTTCTAAGCAAACCTCTGCAACTTCCCTCAATGCATCCCCTTGTAATTGAGAAACCATCTCTTTAGAAAACGTAGATAAAGGAGGAAATACTTGATTCCCCTCTTGGGTGCCAATCCTCTCTTGGGTGGCAAACGCTTGCCGAAGCCTCTTCCCATACGTTGACCCCTGCTCGTAAATAGCAGCTATCGCCGCAATCGGCAAATACCCATTCCGAAGCTCCCGACGAAGAGTGGCAAGATATCTCAACTTTTCGAAAGACAATGCTTCTCTTGTTTGGCTCGGAGATACTTCTCTTAACTTCTGAACCAATGCCTCATGCGGTGATGATGGTTGTCTTCCTGTCTCTGGCATGCAATTGTCCTTTAGAGGAAAATACTACCTTGTATAGGGTAATACATGTAACACATACACACAACAATCATACTCACTCATTGATCCATAAAAACACACATCATACACTCCATCTTTCTATCACCCCAAAAACCCCCTATATGTACTATAATAACCTTGTTTTAGGATCTGAGCGCTCCTGCAATGCCTGACCTTCCGAGTTCAAAAAGTGATATCATCTATCCAGCATGTCTGAACAAGAATATCGTGAAAATCCTTTCTCCGTTGAACAATTTCGAGGGAAAATTATTGATATCGTTCATATTGAGTCTGTGCAACGCGTCGCGGAAGGAAAAAAACTAGCTGATATCTCTGATCAAAAACAAGCAGTTGCTGTACTCCGACGCATTCAACAACTTCAAGAAGCAGGAATACCACTTCGATATATCGAGAACCTCAACACATTTATTCAACCAAATGAATTCAACCCAAACCAAGATGAATTGGTTGTTGGAGGAGCATTTTTAAATCAATGTATCAAAGCATATACCGATCTTCTTGATTCATTGCGAATCCGATATACGATAAGTCTATTACTTAGCGTTCGAGGACAATTATAATAAATCGCGTTTGCGCATACCTCGAACAACATACCACGGAAAAACAAGTGTCGCGTTTATAATCCTTCTCCATCGCCATGGTTGCGTAACAAGACGAAACAACCATTCACATCCAAGCGTCGATAGAATCCGCGGTGGAGACGGAACACCGCCAGAAAAATAATCAAGCGTTCCTCCAATAGTCATAATGAGTGCATGCGGAAGACACGCTCGCATTCGCTCAGCAAAAAATTCCTGTTTAGGACACCCTAATGCCACAAACAACATATGTGGCTTGAACGCGATAATCTCTTTCTCATCTTCTGTTCGTATCCCTCCCCGCACTTGAATATTTGGATATTCCTTACGAATCCGATCTATCGAACAGCTATTACTCTCTTCCGACGCGCCAAAAAGAAACACCTTCCATCCATGACGATTGGCCACATCAAGAAGGTGGACAAACAGTACTCGACCGGGAATGCGATGAACATATATTCCCCTCAATAACAACACAAAAACCACACCAATTCCATCAGGAATCGCAATATCTGCGTGTCGCAACGCCTGCAATAATCGTTTGTCTTTCTGCGCGGCAACGATAATCTCTGGATTTGGTGTGACAATGCTGATACCTTTTTTTTCTTTAATGCGATATTCGATGTGTCGAATAATATAGTCCTGAGAAAAAAGAGAAATCGGAACACTAAGAAGATGTACTCGACGCATAGATTCCTACACATTATAAATCACGTATTGTCAAAAATATGCACTCCTTATACAATTTTACTTCATAACATAATTTCAATAATTAATTTTTATATACAGGCTATACATAGCATGAATAACCCAGAAATTGTTTCGAGCACAGGACGATTAGGATTGGAAAGAAGAACATTCGGAAGATACTATTTCAATCATCATAAACCTCTTGACTTCTTAGGTATACAAAGACTTAAAATACTTGGAGAAAAAGCGATAGAAAAAAAAGAGAACAATGCACAAGAACCGTTGGCAGATTTATTCTAAAAGAAAGTGATGTAAAAACACTTCTTGAACATCAGTTTCCTATCGAAGCGATTGTTCCTACAGAAATAGATCATGAAGGAGAAGTGCTTTTTATGGTTCTTGGAGCAATAAATCATCCATCAAGACAGAAAATACATAGTAATTACAAGAGTATTCAAGAAGAAATGCAAAAAGAACAAAAAATATCTCTCCCGCTAACTCACAGCATTCAATCATTGCGAGAACAAGGATTTAAGTTTCTTGCAACAATTCCAAGCCATTATGAACACTCCTTATTAGCATTATGGCAAGAAACGTTTGGATGGGATCAACCATCAATTTCCGCATTATCATCTCGAATTGCAGAGTGAATAAAAATTCCTCAACATCATCGAGACGTATGGGTTTCTTTATTGATTAGTCCAAATCATGAACTTGTTGCCGCCGCAATGGCAGAACGGCTTGACTTTCCAATCTATAACAAGAATATTTGTATTGTAGAAAGCACAGAATGGAAAAGATCTGATAGCTTTCACCATAAAACAGGATTAATGATTGCAACGCTTGGATTTCTTCACGCAAATATCTTACAGGATTTAGATGGTCTCGATTACCCGCCACTACTTATTGCTGAGACAAATGTAATGTCTCGATCCGATAGAGAAGGACGCGGAGCTGGACTTGTTCTTGCCAATACCACATTTGGAAATTACACAATTCCACAATATCTGGTCCAAAACGTCGAGGTTCGAGATGGGTATTTACCAGAAGGGTTGCGAGATTTTTTCATGATGTATCTTCCTCCAGAAAATAGAGATCTACTTTATAATGGAGATCAACGAGAAGTTATATTACAATCATCTATATGATTCTCATTTATTCTGATTATCACGCTCACCATAAATCCTCCTTATGAATTATTTAATGGCAACCATGAACCTCACGCAGAAGTTCCTCAACGAATAGAGAGAATCTATCATTCTTTACAACGAGAATTTAATCTTGAAACTGTATCACCCACAATGATTTCTTGGAACGATATCCGTACGCATGACCCAGCGTATATTGCCTTCCTTTCAAGCATTCCTGAAGATCAAACAACATATACATATCCATCGATATTTCGGTATGTGAAACATACGGAATGCGTGACACATCCGGTAGCGCAACGAGGATATTTTTCTTTTGATACATATACCCCAATTTCGTACCACGCGACACAAGCGGCCCTCGTTTCAGGATCTCTTGCCGCAACAGGAGCAAAACTTCTTCTAGAAGGAAACTGTTCTGTATGCGCTTTGTGCAGACCACCAGGACATCACGCGGAATATGATCGAATGGGTGGATATTGTTATCTCAACAATGCCGCAATCGCTGCGAACATACTTCAAGATTATGGGACTGTGGCAATACTCGATATTGATTTTCATCATGGGAATGAAACACAACATATTTTTTACAGTAACAATAATGTCCTAACAATATCTCTTCACGCATCTCCAGAAGAAAAATTTCCATTCTTTTCAGGATTTGCTTCTGAAAAAGGAGAAGGGAAAGGAGAGGGATATAATAAAAACTATCCTCTACCACTAGGAGTAACACATAAAGAATATGACCAAGTATTGCAAAAAGCATTAACAGATATACAAGAATTCATGCCTAAATATCTTATCATCGCCATGGGATATGACACCTATGAAAAAGATCCGATAGGAGGATTTCTTTTGACAACGCCATATTATACAGAAATTGCGAAATATCTCCGATCTCTTCAATATCCCACCCTTATTGTTCAAGAAGGCGGATATAATACGGAAGATTTAGGCAAAATGCGGTAGCTTTCGTTAAAGGATTTATTGAATAATTTAAAAGATATAAAAGTAAAGATTACTCTAGCGCAAAGACAATCGTAACTTCTTTTTGGATCGTTCCCATACCTTCAGAAAATCCGCCGCCTCCGCCAGCGCCCATATCGTACCCGGCTGATAACGGCATTATAGAAACAATCGATCCCTCGGATATGGAGATAATGTCTCCAAGTTTTCTTCCTATCACTTTTGTAAGTGATTGTGCTTTTTCTTTTGCATTATCAATTGCTTTTTGAAGCAACTCCAATTCTTTTTCTCTATTGTCAGCGATAGAGAAATTCGGTCCCCATATATTGTTTGCGCCATTTTGTGTCAACACACCTGGAAGCCGATCAACAATGCCCATATCGCGAACGACAATATCAATCGTATTGCTTACTCTCCACTGACCAAATCGCTGTTTTGGCCGACCTTCTGCATCATAATATGTTTCTTCGTTTTGATAAATGTTTAATGTTTGTGTTTTGATATCTGCTTGCGGAATACCTAATGCTTTCACCGCCTCCGTGATCGCAGAGATTTTTTTATTCACTTCTTCAATTGCCTTATCGCGATTGTCATTCACTGCGTTTACCCCTGCAGAAAATTGCGCTTGATTATTCATGACTTGCTCCTTTGCGACACCCTGAACTGTAATCGTTCGATCTGGTTTTACCGCAATACTTCCCCACTCAATTCGAACGGTAGGAAGTAAAATAATCACACCAATAACAATAATAAGAGCGATAAGCGCATATATAGGTAGATACTTCATATACTAACACTATAGAAGAACAACGCTTACTTTAGCAAGATTTCGAAATAAAAAAACAACGATTCTTGCTCTTTACGAATCAATCTCCCATAAGTAGACTATACAATACAATATGACACGAGAAGAATTAATCATCACTATGGCGAAAAAAGCGGGAGAGGTCATTTGCTCCATTCATCCTTCTCCGACGCAAACAATCGCGAAAGAAGGAACGCATAATTATGTCACGATGGCAGATAAAACGAGTGAAGCGATCATCTTCTCCTTTATTCGAGAGCATACTCCAAACGATCTTGTCTTTTCCGAAGAAACAGCATCGACTCTTGATCTCTCGAACGCAGGATCGATTGATCACTTATGGATCATTGATCCTATTGATGGGACAGTGAATTATCAAAAAGGAAGAAAATATTCAGCGATATCTATCGCCTATATCCAACGCGGCATCCCTATGCTTGGCGTTGTCTACGATCCATATCGTGATGAACTCTTTGAAGCAAAACGCGGACGAGGTGCGACACGCAATGGTAATCGAATTTATGTAGAAGCGAACACGAATAGCAATGAAATGACAGTAATTACTGATAATTCATATGATCCACAGATCATCCGCCTTCATCTAGAAACTGTATTGAAACTTCCAATTACACCGTGGACAATCATGAATGGAAGCACCGCACTAGAAATCTGTGAGGTAGCATCAGGACAAGCCAATATCTTTTTTAATTTTTGCCCAAAACCATGGGATATAGCCGCGGCGCTTCTTATCCTTGAGGAGTCAGGAGGTGTTGCAAAAAACAGAAAGGGAGAAACAGTCGATTATCGATCGCCGGAAGTAATTTGCGGAAACGAATTCCTCGTTGACCAATTCATTCAGAGCATCCGCCAATCATCGTGATTGCAACTTATATACGATGAAAAAACGAGCACTCTCTATCCTTCTGCTTATTATGTTGGTCAACGCGCTTTCGTATGGCACGATTATTCCGTTGCTCTACCCGTACGCGTCGCGATTTGGTCTCAACGCGTTTGGTGTCAGCATGCTGTTGAGTTCGTTTTCGTTGTTTCAATTCCTTGCGACACCTATCATTGGACGACTTTCTGATCGATACGGAAGAAAACCATTATTGCTTGTGAGTTTCCTTGGCACGGGAATCTCCCAACTCCTCTTTACGATCGCGACGACGACGCCAGTTTTATTTCTCGCAAGAATTCTTGACGGCATCACTGGCGGGAACATGTCTGTGGCGCAAGCGATGATTGCCGATCTCTATTCGCCGAAGGATCGAACAAAAATGTACGGGCTTCTTGGCGCAACCTTTGGATTTGGATTTATTGTTGGACCAGCGCTGGGAGGAATCTTAAGCTCTTTCTTTTCTCCATTGCCATTTCTTTTTTCCAGCATTCTCGCGATCATTGGAACGATTCTTGGATTCTTTTTTCTTTCAGAAACACTCGAAAAACAAAAACAACAAGTCGCGACCAATGAACCGTTTATCGATATAAAGGCTCTGTTTGTTGCTCTTCGAGAAAACCAAATCGGCGCACTGTTGCTTGTCTCCTTCTTCACAGCGATTGCGCAAAACGCCTTTGTGATCGGGTTTCAAACTGTGACAAATGATATATTTCGCTTAAGCACGGTTGCGATAGGCATACTATTTACTATCTTTGGCCTAGCAAATGTGTTGATGCAAGGATTTGGTATTCGACTACTTACAAAGCGATATTCCGATGAGCGGTTGTTGTCCGCGTCGCTTATTCTTGGTTCTCTCGTCACGATTCTCTTTTCCTTTGCGTTCTCCCTCCCGCTCTTTGTTTTCATTTTGCTTCTTTATATGTGGATCCCGCCAGTGTCTCCTTTTATTACCGCGCTTCTTTCTCGACACACAAACGATGAAGATCAGGGAACGATCATGGGAATTAATCAATCATATACATCTATCGGGCAAATTATTGGACCAATGCTCGCTGGCGCAATATCAACACGCCACGCATTCGCAACATTTCTTATCTCCTCAGTCCTTTTAGGAACATGCGTGTTTATTCTACAAAAACGATATAAGAAAGCCATAGCGGATTTTTAATTATCTTGACTTCTTCGCAAATACATTAAACAATAAAAGCATATGGGACTTATCATTCTTCTTTGCATCATAGGGTTTATTGTTATCCTTTCAGGCATCAAAATTATTGATCAATATGAACGAGGCGTCGTATTAACGCTTGGCTCATACACAGGAACGCTCAATCCGGGTTTGAATATCGTGATCCCCATCATTCAACGACTAATCCGCGTGGACTTGCGTATCACGACCGCGGATATTCCGCAACAAGAAGTCATTACGAAAGACAATGTGCCGGTGGGAATCAACGCCGTGGTTTATTTTCAAGTGGAAAAGCCGGAAGATGCTGTCTTGAAAATCAAAGACTATACTTATGCAGTTACTCAATATTCACAAACCGCCCTTCGAGATGTTATTGGAGGTGTTGAACTTGATACGCTCCTTACGGAGCGAGAACAACTTGCAGAGCAAATCAAATCCCTTGTTGATAAAGAAACCGCTGGGTGGGGCATCAATGTCACCGCTATTAAAATGCAAGATATTGAACTTCCCGCTGATATGAAACGAGTCATGGCAAAACAAGCGGAAGCAGAACGAGAACGAAGAGCTACTATTATTCGCGCGGAAGGAGAACTCAAAGCGTCAGAGAATCTTAAAAAAGCAATGGAAAATTTAGGATCAAGCGGCGCAATCTCTCTGCGAACGCTCCAAACGATTGAATCAACGACGGCAAACCCGGCGAATACGGTCGTTTTTGCATTGCCAACCGAAATTTTGGCAGGACTCAAACACCTTCTCCATAGTAATAAATAATACTAAATAATGCATTATTTTATTTCTCTTAAGAACTGCTCTGCTAATCTTCCCGTTTCAGAAGAATAACTATAAAAACTCTTCCACACAACCACGATATTCGCATCGTTAAAGATTGCTCGCTGAACCTCGCGAATCGTGTCTCCTCCGGCAACAGCAATCATCACATCAAAACTGCTTCGTATCTTATTAATCTGAAGATATGGAATAGGCTTGTTTTTATCGAATAATTCTTCATCAACCCCCCGATGAAGAATTACAACTGTCGGAAGTTTTTTTATCGCCCGAAGAGTTTTGACCGGATGCTCAACGCCAATCATGTCAATCATCGAATCGATCCCTGCTTCCTCACAGGCATCAATGAAATATCGAATCGTCTCAAGCGGCGCTGAACCGAGCACTGTTGCCGCGTTCGCTCCTGCAATTTTCGCAATATGAACCTCTGTTTTTGCTCGATCCACACACTTCGTATCTGCCACAATATATGCATCAGAATTCTTTACATGAAGATTCCACGCGTTTTTCAATCGCCGGATGCCATCTGCGCCATACGCTTTTATAAGCGGCGTGCCAGCTTCAATAAAGATTCTGTCTGTTTGAGGAAGATAAGAAATAATCTTCTCCCCCTCCTCTGGTGAACTATTTAATACAATTTGAAGATACCTTTTCCTCCGATCAAGCATAGTAAATTACTCTCTCTATAGAGCATACAATAAAAAGAAACATATGGAACACTAAAAATATTTTATAAATAAAGTAAACATATACTTGTCATAAAGCACTACGCATCTTATGATAAATATATATGAAACATCTTACCTGCTCTATTCAACCAAACGAAGGGACTGTTGACCGCGCTGTGCGAATTACTGCTGGTATTTTACTCGTGGGGATTGGTATTGGCGCGCTCGAAGGAATCATGCAGCTTGTTGCAATTATTGCCGGAGCAATCCTTATAGCAAGTGGCACTCTTGGCTACTGTTTTCTCTATACCCTTTTTAATATATCAACTGTTGAGCGAGCGTCAAAATCATCAAAAACAAAGAAGAAATAAAAAGAAATACAAAATCTTTTTTAATCTTTTACCACAACCGCTGTTCCCGACATAGAAACCATCAGCATCCCATCGCGAATGGTTTCATAATCAATATCGACCTCCACAATCGCGTTGACATCTAATTGTTTTGCTTCTTCGATCATTTCTTTCTGTGCAATTTCTTATGCTTCTCGCAACGATTTTTCATACACGCCGCTTCTCCCACCAATAATGTCGGTGATACCAGCAAGAAAATCGCACATAATATTCGCGCCAATGATCGCTTGCCCAGTCACTAATCCTTTGTATTCAACATTTTTTTCCTTCAATGGTGGGAGTTATGGAAAGAATCATATTGCCCCTCCTTTTTCAAATTAAATAATGCACAATCATATAGAATTTAAGAATAAAGATTTTTCTTTTATGAATCATCTCTACTATGATAAATCTTTATAGCAAGGACAATACGTTTCTTCACAAATAAAATAATCAAATTATTGCATCTAGTACAAAAGATATAAATTAACTTGAAAGAGGAGATGCATTGGTTCGCAAATAAACATCGCTAATAAAACGTTCCATGACCGAACGCTGAATACTTCCAATAATTGCTTCCAAGACAGACGCTTCTTCAAATAATTCTATAGCTTCTTCCATCGATAAAAATTGATGTGGTGAGATCTGATACCCTTCATAAGAATTTTGCGCAGGTCTTTCATGCTGTTGAGGAGTATTTAGAGCAATCCATTGAAACATATGATACGATGCCATAAGAAGAATATTGTTCGAATTGGAATCAAGAGGATTTTTATGAAACCATCCTTTAAACCTTTCTCTATGATATTCAGGATTATTATTTTCGAGAGCATACCTTAATGTACCCATAGCTTTGGGTGATAAATACGTCAGAGGATAAAAGGATGCTTGATCACATACCAAAACATCGTCGGGATTTTTTTTAGACAAATCAAGAAAATTGTTTATATTCTCATCAAGAATCGATTGATAGTTTTCACGAAGGTTTTCAATCGCAAGATTATACATTCTTGACACCATATGGAAAACAAGCTTCGCTTTCTCATCAGGACTCTTGGAGAATAACATCATTCTTGCACCTTCTCTTTCAGACATAGAAACCTCCTCTTTCAGAGATAAAGAATATATTTTCATGAAATTTTACAAGAAAACATATATATTATCAAACAAATCATGCCTCATTCACCATATTGAGAATATCTATCTCTCCAAATCCAATATATAAAAGCATTCCTTTTTCTTGAGAAGCAATCACTGCCTCATCTATCGTCACTCGCTCCCCTACTTTGTTAACAAGATACCATTGCCCATCATCCCCCTGAACTACCCCTTTCACACGAAAAACAGAGGATGGCAAGGATGCAAGATGCGCTCGAAGACGATCAATCGATATTGAATGGTCAATAACTTGATTATGTATATGAATATTGTCGTGATAAAGATGATGATCATGATGATGAGAAAGCAATGGAATCTCCCGAGAGGTTAATCCAAAGACAACATATGGATACACTTTCCCCTGAGGCGCCTCGATAATCGGCGCATATTCATTAACCTCGCGAACATACGATACGACTTGAAGTTTTCGCTCAAGCGACACAAGCTCAACTTTATTAAAAATCAGAAGATCGGTAAATTTTGCCTGCTCTCTCGCGGTATAGGAAAGATCAGGAAACGCCTCAAAATTCAAAACATCGATAACGCTTATGACGCCGTCTCGCGTCAACCGCGGATGGTTGGACACCAATAACGCCAATGCCACAGGATCCGCATCTCCAGACGCTTCGATAAGAATCCTATCAGGATTGGCAACTTGAATAAGTTCATCAATTGCATGAACAAAAGGTCCTGTTAAGGTACAGCAAATACATCCATTGAGGAGTTCTGTTGTTCGAATATGCGTCCTCTGAATAATTTCTGTATCCGTCGTCGTATCGCCAAGCTCGTTTTTAACATATACGGGTGTAATATTTTGTTGTATGAGGTCTTCAATCAAATGAAGAATAATGGTCGTCTTTCCCGCGCCGAGAAATCCAGTGACGATCGTCGTAGGGATTTTCTCCGTCATTTTAATGTATACCCACAATCAACGTATACTACTTGACCCGTGATTGCGTCATTCTTTGCCAAAAAGACAAATGCGTTTGCAATATCTTCTTCGAACACAGGACGATTGAGATACGATTGCGTGAGATACTGACGCTCTTTTTCTTCTGAAATATCGGCGTGAAAACGGGTCTTGACATAACCCGGCGCAACTGCGTTCACAAGGATATTTGGCGCAAACTGTTTTGCAAGTGTTTTCACCACGCTATGAATCGCAGCTTTCGTTGCAGAGTAAAGGATAGTTCTCCCTCCCTCTGTCCATCCGCGAATAGAGCCTGTAAACAATAGTTTTCCGAAACCTTGCTGTTGCATGTATGGAATAACACATTGAGAACACAAAATCGGCCCAAGGAGATTAACTTGTGTCATCTCTTCCATTGTTTCATACGGCGTATTAAGAAAGTCGGTTCGCTCACTGGGCAACGCCGCGTTATTAATAAGAATATCAATTCTACTAAAGGTTTGAATTGTAGATGCAAGCATTCCTTGAATCTCTTCCTTTTTTGACACATCGGCTTGAATGCTTATTCCTTTACTCAATGTGGCAACGTCTTGAAGCGTTTGCTCTGCACCCTCGTGATCAGTTCGATAATTAATAACAACATTCGCTCCCTCTCGAGCAAAAGCGATAGCAGTTGCCCGCCCAATCCCTCTGGACGCGCCAGTAATGATAACAACAGCATCTTTGAGTTGCATAATAGTTATCTTACTACCAAGCATGTAAGAATGCAAAAATCATTAACTGATCGAAGAAGCATATCGTGCTATATTCTGATTCAGATTTTGATTGATATAAAAGGATTTTTATACTTGCAATGTCTGACCTTGCAAAGAATTTTAACCATGATCATTTCAGAATGCAGTCCAACATTTCTCGCCAGAGATAAACCTATTACGATTGTTTAGACGCTTTCACATCTTTAACCAGCTGAAACTAACATACTAAAAAGTGATAATGTGAATCTTGTTATGCTAACAAGCATCGAAGACTTTAAATCGTCAATAAACTATTTTAATAGTTTAAGAGAAGAATATGCAAAGAAATCATACATGAATCTGATTGGCAACTTCGGTTTCCCTTTTTGCTCCACTAATACTATCTCAGTCGCCAAATACAAAAGAAGCGACGCGCCCGTGATAAATTGTTCATCTGTCACCCCAAGCGCCTTTGCGTGTTCTTGAACCGCCCAAAGATCGAGATTAAATGCTTGAACACCATGCTCATTCATTGCATTCGTATCTAACGTCGTTCCTTGTTTACAATTTACAAAGACAACACGCTCTGCGTGATCCCCCTCAAGACGCTCTACGCTCGCGCCTTGATCTTCTAAGAATGTAATCAACTCGTCTCCTGTTACGCGAATATGGTCAGGCGTGTATCCATAAAACCGTTGGTATGCATCATCTACTGCTTCCGCAACTGACCGATCAATAACACCTTCTTGCAACAAATAAAAAACTCTATTAAAAAGTTCATCTTTTTTGTTTTTATCACACGAACAATATCTTTCATACGATCGGCAAATCCATAATCACTCGCCCCTTCGTGACAATGCGACCCGTAGTGAATACCCAACGGCAACCCTTTTTCTCGAAGCTGATAGATGCAGTTTTGGATCAAATTAGTATCAAACGATTTTTTCTATCAATAGCAAAAAGAAGCCATAGGAAGAAGCGATCCACCAAACATCTGCGATCCTTTTTTAGATTATAGATCACGTCTTCCGTCTACATATCGAGGAGGAAGATTGAGAGATGTTTGGATTTCTATAAAATCAACCAACAAAGGCATAGGTTCTAGGTTCTCTTGAATAATATTCTTTTTTTCTTAACATAACATTTTTCCTCCTTTGAAATAGAGATAATTATATCTTTCTTCCTAAAGGGAATCAAAGAAAAAAACTTGACATGCCTCCCTTTCTATTCAATCTTTATTGAAAAATGTTAGAATTTCTTTTAATTAGATTGTCAAATAAGATATTTAACCTTATAAGGCAAGACCTTACAAAAATGTCCACTTTTTAGATATTTTTGATACTATCAAGAATATATGAAACAGCAGCCATCTCCATTTACCCCATGGGGAGAGGTCGTAAAAGGATACGATATCCCTGTTGTCAATGAACGAGAGGTTCGAGCCGCGGCTGGGCTCCTGTTTTTATTTGCAGTGACGGGATTTTGTAACTCGTTATTTCTTGCCAATTTTGTTGTTTTGAAAACATTTATTATTGTCTTCTTTATTGATTTTTGCATCCGCGTTTTCCTCCATCCTCATTACTCTCCAACGCTTCTATTAGGACGCATCATTGTCTCTCATCAGACTCCCGAATACTCGGGAGCCCCGCAGAAACGATTTGCATGGACCCTCGGACTCTTACTCTCGGGATATATGCTTATAAACGTCGTCATCGAAGGACGAATAGGAACAATTAATTTAATCATCTGCTTAACGTGTCTTACCATACTTTTTCTTGAAACATCATTTGGGATTTGTGTTGGATGCTTTTTATACAACAAGCTAACAGGCAATAAAGCAAAACTTTGCCCCGGCGGCGTCTGTGAAATACGAAAAAAAGAAGCAATCCAACAATGCTCACCATTTCAATACGGCATTGTCATCGCATTCCTTCTCCTTGCTTCAGGAATCTTTCTCGCATTTAATTCTGGGAAACTTCCGAACGCGTCTATTCAATGTGGAAATGCGACAATGAAACATTGATCGTTAAAACATTCTATTTGCAAATAATTGAGTATAAAATTGATCCTTTTTTATTCTATATCGATAAGGACGGCGATATTTCAAAACTATACTTATTTCTTCCTCGATCATAAAACAAACAACCATTGAACCATGAAATAAATTAGATCAATATAATGTTGTTGCACTAAAAGTGAAAAAGCGCAAGATATTGTATCGTTTTGAATTGTCACGAATAGTCACCTTTACAAAACTACGCCTTGAAACAAGGATATATCATGAGTAGCTAAACGATGTCTTGAAAACTGAAAAGAGCGAATTTCTTTATGGCAAATCTTGCGCGGCGATGATGAGAATATCTGTTTCTGGTTTTACTTCTCCCTCCGGAAGCTCTTTTACAACATCTCCGTTGATCATATCAGCAATGCTCTTTACTATATCGGAATTATTTTCGTTGAGATCGATAACGAGAGTTTTCGTGTATGTGCTTTTTGCAGCATTTTTTCTACTTTGTACAACAACGTTCTCGAGTTTTTTTAATACTTTTTCATAGGAAGACGTCAGACCAACAATCTTTGTCCCGTTATATATTGTGACAGTTACTTCTTTTGGCTGCGGTGATTGCTGCTCACGTTGCGACTCCATACTTGATGTTGCTTCTGATGCCCCAAGAATTAAAGGAGCAAATTCTACAACACGACCCGTCGATGGACGATATAAAATCGCTTTCCCAGATTTTGGATATAACAACACCTTATCGCCGTTTTCCGCTCGCTTGAAAAAATCTTGCTCTTTTAACATTTCTTTATCGGTCACTGTCGCCAATGTCGGATCTTCTTCAGTTGGCAAATCCATAAAGCGCTTAATTGAAGCGATAATTGTTTCACGTTCTTGATTTTGAATTTGATCAAGATTGCGTTTGATCGATTGATATTTTCGATAAAAATACACCGTTGTCGCAGAGAGACCAATAAAGACTCCTAAAAAAAGGATCAGCATGATGGATTGTTTGGATATCATCGAACGAATTTTTTTCATATATACCTAGTGTAATCACGAATCTTGAAAAAACACAAGAGATTAATGTCTTGTCTCGATTTTGCTTGCAGATGACCCCTCTTCATCTTGCTCTTCTTGCATGCTTAACGTCGGCTCAATCGTTGGCGGCAGAGATACTTCTGAAATTGATTCAGACAACGAAATGGTCGGTGTAGGGGTTGGAAAAATAAAAGACTGAGATCGCGTTGTTTTCGCGCCTTTTACCGATACTGCTATCCAATGAAATTCAGTATCGACAGATTGAGGAGCATCAATCTTAATCGTAAATCCTGTTGTTGTCACATCGTGAAGCGCATATCTCACTGAATAATCATCAAGCGGTGTGATGTTCACAATTGGTGGCTCGTCATATGCGTACGCAAATGATACTCGAACCTTCGTCTCTCCCAAACTAATTACAGCTTTCCCCGCAGCATCTTGATCTGTTTGTATCATGCGTCCTGCTGTAAGGAGTCCATATATTTCTACGTCTTTATGAAGCACAACTTTTTCTATAAACTCTACAATTCTTTTAAATACAACAAATCCTTCAAATTCTGCTTTGCCTCCAAACACTACCCCATCAGAAACCTCTAACGCATGAAGATGTAATGAAAGTTTATTCATTTTTGAAATATCGCTCTGATTAGTAAAACCCATATTTGAATTTATTTTCAATTCCAATGCTTCAATATGTTTCTGTTGTTCTTGAATAGCACCTACAAGGAAAGGATTAAAACCAAGATAATTAAGCGTTTTTGAACCATCAGGAGCAGAAGATACAAGATGAGGTAAAACTGATTCTACTTCTTGCGCAATAAAGCCAAAACGCAATGGTCCACCTCTTTGATTTTTCCAATAAAAACTAACAGGATTCAATCTTAAAATCTTTTCAAGATTGTTAGAAAGCGAGGTAACTTGCTGTTTCGCGTTACGATCAGAAGTGCATATTAAAGCAGTGCTGGTCGGATTTATCGTGCATGTCCCAGAAGAGTCAGTAAAAGCAGCTACATCTCCGTCATCTGGACGATAAGCATGAAGTCTTGCCAATGGTGTTGATGTCCCAACGCCAATTAAACCTTCAACAATGAGGCTATTTGATGGAGCGCCAAGAGTTGAATAACTAGCACCAATAGCAGTGGGTCCATTAACGCTTAATCTATTGGAATTTGGCGCTGCTCCCAAAGCAAGATTTCCCGCCGTATTCCAAGCCGCGATAGATCCTAAATTATAAAGGAGCTCAAATCTTCCTGCGGTACTATAATTATTAGCGAAACGCCAAGGAGCTCCCCCACCCCCTAATTCTATATACCCAGAATTTACAGAAGTTATTTTTATACCATCCACATTTCCCACAGAAACGTGAAGCGATGCAGAAGGTACTGCTGTTTTTACGCCTACATTCCCATTAGAATTGATTACAAACGGCGTCGCATCATTATCTCCTGTTTCATCATTTACGCGAAAAGAATTTCCTCCACCAAGATTGGTTATCATCAAAGGCACTGCATTGGAAGTAGCTCCCGTCTGTGCTACCCGAAGTACATTCCCAGTATTCCCAGGGCTTGACCCAGTTAGCGCAATCTCTGTTAAATTTCCAGTCATCTCTGTGGTTGTTGAAGAAATAAACAATCCTTTTCCTGAAGTAAGTGCATTCGCGTTAAGCGTAAAAAATACTCCTGTAGTTGCTGATGTGTTAAAGATCGTTGCATATGCCCCATGATTTAGCGTTAAGTTTCCGTCTGGATCTACTATTTCATTCCACTTAACTCCAACCCACGTCAAATTCCCCGATCCATCATTTTTCAGAAATCCATTTGTTGTATGCGCGGTTGGCCATGAGTAGGTTAGTCCCTTGATTTGTATGATATCTCCTGATCCATTAACTTGAAATTGCGATGTAGACCCAACAGACAGAAGAGACGCTGGTGTCATGGTGTCTATCCCAACATTCCCATTAAGAATCGTGTTTCCTGTGCCAGATGGTGTCAACGTAATATTTTGGTTTATTCCTCCAGCAGCAATTGTTAATGTTCCAGACCCAGTGATCGAAAAAACATTGGATAACGCCCCTCCATTAATCACAAGTCCGTTAATTGTATCTCCCGAGATAGGAGCAATGATTGGATTCACAAACGTCTTCGTCCCTGAAAATATCTGCGCTCCAGTCGTCACTACCCCTCGAGCTATCACTGATGCGTCCGGAATATTGAAGGTATGCGTCGATCCTGTCGAAGTAATAGCAAAGTCTGTCCCGCTCGTCCCTATGGCAAATGTCTGCGTCGCGCCTGTAAGACCGTTTAATGAGCTAATACCGCCTGCATTGTCATCCGCTGCGCAGCCCCACGCCGCCCCATTCCACTTCATAATTTGCCCAGCAACGCACCCATTGTCTGCAATCTTAGCAAACAATATCGTTCCGTTTGCAATGTCTGCATTCACAATTGTTCCATCGGTAATCTCTGACGATTCAATGCTCGCCCCCAAAACAGAAGATAATGTCCCGCTTGAAAACGTAAGCCCTGTACCAGCCAAATTTGTGTAGGTATTTCCCCCTACAGATATCCCGCTCGAAAATGTCTGCACTCCCGTCCATGTGTTCGCGCTTGTAAAATCGATCGAAAAAGTCGGACCAACAAGCGTTAACCCAGCGCCAGCCATATAACTAGACCCTCCTGCGTCATTCGAACATTCCCACACAGAAAGTGAATTATTCCACTTAATCACTTGCCCATCCGCACATCCCATATTTGCCAATTCACTAATCGTAATGTCTGTTCCAAGTGTCGCTGCAATCGTCGTGCCAGATATGATAATCCCATTGCCAGCTGTGTACGTTCCTCCTGTCCCCGAATCCCCTTTATCCCCTGTATCCCCTTTATCACCTTTATCACCTTTCGGCCCCTCAGGCCCCCTTACTCCTTGCGGACCAGGAGCTCCATCATTTCCTCGATCCCCTTTCTCTCCCATAGGAATATTCATCTGAAGCGTCATAATACCTGTTGCATATCGAACGCTTTTAAGATCTAGATGTTCTAAACCAGAAGAAAGGAAAATCTTGTAATCAAAACATGTTCTGTCTTTCCACCAGAAATACGAACAATATATTTCTCGCATCGAATAAAAAAGAAATGATTTCTTTTGTCCATTTGCATCTTTTACAAGAAAAAGAAAAACTAATACCATAAGTAATAAAATGAATAGATACTTCTGAGAAGAGAAAAATGTGAAGTGATTAAAATAAGAATGCTTCATTTGTATATCCTTCAGAAAAAAGAATATATTCTTTAGCATTTTCACAAAGAAGAATACGAGAGCATTGGGCAGGCGTCATAGAGATTTTTTCTCAAATTATAAATAAAGAATATATATCAAGTGTGAAATAATTAGTAACGTTTGTCAATTAGTAAAAATTATTTATATAAAAGAAAAATTAAGAGAATGAATATAAAAAATTTTCAATAATAATTTCACACTATTTTAATATCAAAATATATCAGATATAAATATTATTAAATAGAAAATAATATTAATGATACAAAACAAATAGAAATGAATCAAAAAGAATAGAAAACAGAAATAATGCTTTTATTCTTTCAGAAAAACTCTAACGACCTGACTTGTCAAATGAGGTCCTTGATAAATCATACCAGTAATCAACTGCACCATATCCGCGCCGAGACGAAGCTTCTCTGCTGCATCCTCTGGAGAAAAAATTCCTCCGCATCCAATAATGGAGAGTTTTCTCTTCACATACTTTCTTGTAAACGCGATCAGCCGATTCGATGATTCCCATGTCGGCTTACCCGAGAAATTGCCAACAGAACATTTCGCAACTTCGTCCGGATCAAGCGCGGGATTGTTCCGATCTTTTGATAAATTCCCAATAATAACACCGGCAATCTTGTGCGTAAGAATCACATCAAGCATCGCCGCATACTCCTTTTCCGTCTTTTCGATTGGCATCTTGATAAAGACAGGACGAGATAGTTTCAGGTGATCAATCGCGCGAAGCAACGCGTCAAGATGCATTGGATCATACAACGAGACCTCAAGAGAGAGATTCGGACAGCTAATATTGAGTTCGTAGTAGGCATGTCGGACACGGGACGCCTCGAACTGTTCAAAACACGCCCTGATATCCGCAATCACCTGGCGAAGCGTTGTGATCGATGGATCATTCGTTGCCCCAATACTGATACCAACTGGAATTGAAAAAATTTTGCCTTCAAGTTTTCGAATCGTCGCCATCGCGCCAAGATTTTTATATCCTTTATTCACGAGAATCGATCGAGACTTCGGAAGTCTCCCTAGCCGAGGTGGCGAATTTCCTTCATAGGGACGATTGGTGATCGTACCAACCGTATGAAACCCAAACCCTAGTGGACCAGTGATTTGCGTCAGATTCGCTTCATAATCATACCCCGCGGCGAGGCCAACGGGATTTGGAAAAATAATCCCGGCAATATGTCGTTCAAGCCGCTTATCTTTCCATATAAAACAATATGAAAAAAACCATCGGATGACAGCAAATCGACCAAGCATCGAACCAATCCAAACCATTGTCTCGTGAATTTGCTCCGGGTCAAACAAAAAAAACACTGGTTTTCCTATTCGGGGATACAAAAACGCGAACAACTCGATGACTACTTCTTTTCGCTCTTTCCAAAAAAGAATCTGAACGATGAAAAACAACACGGTGGAAATAATCGCGGAAAGCAAACAATACAGACACAACGCCTGAATGACAAATACCATGAGGGAAACAAGATACAGAGAGAACAAAAAACCGCCAGCAGTTGTCAGAACCAACAGTCGCTTTGGCCAAGCCCATCGAAATGAGAACAATGCAAGCATAAATTCTGTCACATAAAACACCAATCCAAACGCCGCAAGCGGAATGCCCAGAATATACGCATATGAACTCGAAAGCACCTTGCCACAGTCTGCGAATATCCCGGTCCCACAAGGCGGAATAACGCCGCTCAGATGTTCCCATGTAAGATATCCTGCGTCCAAGATGCCAAGAAACGAAAGAAAAGCGACAAAAACACTGCCAAGCATGCAAGGTAGTATAGCAGAGGAAGATTAATTCGGACTAGGAGCGTTTCGTTGTGCAACATACAGCGTATCGATGATACGGAGGATAACTGCCGCCGCGACCGCTGGTTCAAAGTCATAAATCGTAAGTTCTTGATTTGAAAGTTGATTTTGTCTTTCAAGCAACCAATCGCGAAAATCTTCATTTTCAAAAATAAATGCAACTTCTTCCCCATTTAACGCTTTAAGTATTCTTCGAAATCGTCGTCCTTGATTATTTCTAAGATCTTCCGAAATATCATTAAAAACGGAGTCAGCAAACTCTTTATATGCAGGATCACTACAAAAATCTTTTACGATTAAGCTTGATTCGTCTTGACAAGACACATGACGCACTATGCGCTCTGCGATAGCAATGCCTTGCAAAATACCATCATCAGATATTGTTTGATGCCTGATCCAGTCAACGATTACTGGATAATTTTGTATAACTTTTGCTATATCAAGTAATGGTTCGGAAAAAGAATGAAATGGTGAAAAATGCACACCAAGCGTTTCTATTAACTGCTCTAACTTATTTTTCATAATATATGTTTTATACTATTACATACATATCTACAATTAAAAATTGTAGTCTACGATTGTTATCTTTTTTCCGTTTCTAGAAAAACGAGCATTTCTAAATTGAAAAATATTGATTATTTGTTTATAGTTTATATGATGATAGTATATCATTTATCATTGAATGAAGTAAATTAAATAAAACAAAATATCATAAAATGTGATAAAATATATTAAATAGATACAAAAACTATGAATCAAAATAAAAATTCATAAAAATAAAAAATTCATAAATATTATAATTTTTCATAATACGATATAAATATAAATTCAACATATGGCAAATATGGAAAAATATGAACTTCCATTTTTATCCGACTCTGAACAAACGAGAACAATACAGTGGCCAAATAAAACATAGAGGGAAGAAATATTAAAGCGTTACGGACAACCAAAGAAGCGGAAGCATGTATTCCAGGCTTTGAACGTTATTATAACGAAGCAATGATGCTTCTTTCCAATCACAATATTTCATTCAAAAACTCTCCACAACAAAGACCACCATCACTGATCTTTGCGGAAACCACCGCATTGAATGAACTTGTTAGAGAGACAATGAAAGATTCTTAAGCCCCATTTAATGATTTGCGAAGCTATGCGCATTTTGAACCTTATGAATATGCAATCTATCTTTCTATTGACGAATGGAGACAACTCATTCAAGACCCAAACAATCGAACTCAAGCTATCGAAATTCTTATTGAAGAATTGATTCATGCATATACAACAAACTTGTATGATTCAGAACGAGCGATTCGTGTCGGCTTTAGCAGATATTCAAAAGGTGAAACACAACCACTTCCGCTGGGCGTATATCGTTGGAGCGCGAAACGAACAGAAAAGCCATCAGATAGTCAAAAGTCCATACCAAACAAATCACTAAAAGAGAATCCAAACGATATTACGCTAACAGAGAATATGACACGCCTTGCGGTGGCACTTTGTGTTTTAAGCGAAAAAGACATGCTCATATTTTATCGAGAGCAACAAGATGGAAAGATACTTCCTCTCCTTATAGCTGATAAACAAACCATCCGACGAGCATTTGACTCTGGAGACATTGTAGAACGGTTAATCGGCGTCATGGCATCTGGGAAACGGGAAAAATTTAAAAAACTAATAGTAGAACAGTTAACAAAAAGCGCGCCCCATGTTGAAAGATAAGATTAGATCGGCATTCGTAGCGCTTGGAGACGTCGATGGACGGGTAATTGATATATCATCCAATGAATTACGAAGACGAAGATAAAAAAACTCATCATAATACTTAAGGAATCAAATATAATCAAACTATTACAGTTTATCATGATATTAAATCCATTTTAACATTCGCCACCCCTTGTCTTGCTAAACTCGTTCCAGCATCTTACGGTCATTGGGGAAATTAAAATTTCATTAAAATATTGAGATTTTTGAACTCGCAAGGTTTGGCCTTAAGGAAATCCTTCGGTCCTGAAGCAAATTCATGATGACAGAGGTGAGAATTCAAGATGACAGTAGTGAGTCAGAATAACGGGAATGGAGTCAGGATAACAGAAAAGATGACTAGAGCTAAAACGAACATTAAAGCACTTTAAACTCCCAAAACCCTTTCACCATGCCTTCCTAAATATCGACACGATCAACACGAGCAGACGGCGGACCGCGTCGACACCGCGCGAAAAACGATATTATCGCTTCTTCCTCTCCTTCGGCTTCGATATATACCGAACCATCAGGTTCGTTGCGAGCAAAACCACAAATCCCAAGCACATCCGCAACACCCTTCGCGCTTCGGCGAAACCCTACCCCTTGCACATGCCCAACTATGCGAATAATTCGATGAACAAGCATAGAGTAAACAGCAAGTTGCGAACAGCAAATGGCGTACGGCTTACAGAAAACTGCTAACTGCTACTATTTTACCGCACGTCGGTTTTTATGCGCTCAAATCTATAGATTAATCCTCGGTGTGTTGTTTCTCGTATGTATTAGGAAGCGATGGCTTTATTTTTAGTTTTAATATATTTTAATATATATCAGTAACTTTTACTATTTCAAAAAGTATATCTTAATAAATAAAGTTATAAAAATATATTTTAAGATATAAAAATATTATTTTCTGATAAAGACATCTTTGAGATTCTGCTCATCCAGTATTTAGGATATTCAAAACAAATCACTCTGTCCTTGCCTCCTCTCATGGATTTTCTTCACCGGCACTAGAGGCTTCTTGTGATTCGTCAGTATCAATTGAAGACTTTGGTGAAGGAGACGGCGAGGGCGATGAGGCGGGCGATGGGAACAGCGTCGGCAGCAGCGTCGGCGATGGAGACACAAAGATTGACGGGTCAA
This sequence comes from uncultured Patescibacteria group bacterium, assembly GCA_937921305.1. Taxonomy (GTDB): domain Bacteria; phylum Patescibacteriota; class Microgenomatia; order UBA10105; family UBA927; genus CAKZSU01. The sequence continues at coordinate 2,799 of CAKZSU010000001.1, read as the reverse complement.
AAATCTGGTTGCCTACCGTTCTTTTCGGCTGACGCACTGCGATCGCAATCCAGTGATATTCATAGTCTGCAAGCGCTGGAGACGGCAACGCGATCGTAAACCCTGTTGTTGTCACATTCGTCACAATCGCGCTCTTCCCTTCTTCAAGAAACGAGCTCATGCTCGCGGACCCCGCGACAAGGGTGATAGAGAGAATTGGAGGTTCTGCGTACGGTGTATCAAAGACGACATCAACCGTGGTTTGATACTTTGGAATAACAGCAATACCAGCGCTTTCTCTCGGGAATGTTGGCGCTCGATGGAACAAAACATCAGAAAGGAACGAGGCTGGTCCCTGGAACAACGCATTGCCAATCACCTCAAACGCGCCTTCAATCATTGCAAGGAAACGAACGCGAACCGTTTCAAATACGCCAAGCGACCCGAAGAATGTTGCGCTGGAACTTGAATCTGTTTGGTAAGACAAAACAGACGTGTTTATCCATGATGTTGTTTGTTCAACAAAAGAACGAAGTACTGAAAGATCACCGGAAAGAGTCGCAATGCCGTCAAGCGAATCAATCGCCAATCGACCAACAGACAGGTCATCGATTCGAACACGGCCGTTCAATACCAATGATCCGTCACCGGTGATCGTGACAAGAGTTCCTTCTTTTCCAAGAATCTGGAATGTTCCTTCTTCTTCTAGAAGAAGGGATAACATGCCTGATGCTGAAGCTGGACGAAGTGTCTCAAGATATGCTGATTGCGCAATCAACTCTGGCGTCACAACATCTACCCCTGCGTATAATCGATCTGTGACAACAGCGCTTGGCTCGCTCATAGAAATATTTGAAAGTGCGTGATATACCTTAAACCGCTCAATGATTGCTGCTTTTTGTTCTTGTGTAAAGAATCGCGTCGCTTCTGTCACAACACCGGGCAACAATGACTCCAATGTATCGGCATGCGATCCAAGACCGTATCCTGTTTTAATAAAAGTCAACACCGTTCCAATGCCTTCTCCATCAAATGATTCCATCGCTTGTCCAATGATCGGTCCTGCTTTGGTTGCTTTCATCGCGACACCGGGAAGAGATGATGAAGTAAGAAGATCGCCGACTTGAATAGGACCATTTTCTGTTGATACTTTCACAGGAATTCTTCCACTTAAAGCAACTGGAACACTCCGCGCCGGTCCGCGATGATCTCCGAGGGTTAAACCGGGAACACTTGAAATCACACCCAACATCCCCGTCTCGTATAGCATTGTTGTTCGTTTAACACCTGCTTCATAGGTTGTATCTATCGAAACCACATGCCCTGGTTCCATGTCTTGATCGTTTGTATAGTAAAATTCTGCAAGATCAGCGCCGATTGGTGAACGTGTAAACACAAATCGATCAATATTTATCCCACGACTCACAGCATCTGTCGTATCTACCTTAAAAGTGGGAGACAAAGCAACTGTTGGAATATTTGTTGTCACATCAGTCCCACATTGAGTGCCATTAATAAAAAACTGAACTGCTGAAAAAGCATTATTAATGCGAATTTGAAAATCATTCATAGATGTTGTTTGCGCGACACCACAATTAACTACCGTCTCTACAGATGCAGAACGAGCAACTCCAAACCAATTTCCTATACCTATAGCCCGGAAGAAAATTCCATTCGTTACTTCGCCAGCAGCATTGCTATTCAATAATCCAACACGCATAGTAAGGTTCGCGTCTGGCGCAGAAAAATTTGACAAACGCATAGTGATGGTAACATCGCCAGTAGATCCGGGAACAATCATAATACCGGCTGTTCCCGGAGAAAGTTGTAATACACCACGAGCCCCAGCAACGGCCGGAGAAAGTAATCGAAGAATACCAATATTTCCCGCTGTTGGAGGTTGCCCTGAAACAACACCAGCAGCAAGAAGCCACCCTAAATCTCCAACATTTCCGCTTGATATTAGTCCAGATACAAATTCATCAACAATGATGACATCGCGATGCGGGCTATACCCCAAGCAATCATACCACCCACCATTTTGATAACACCGAAATTTACCAAGTACTTCATTGTAATATATAGCACCATTGACACCAACTGGATCTCCTGCGTTTGATTTTCTATCAAGAACAAGAAGATTTGGTGTTGTTGTTGATGCATTTGAACCAATAAAGACTCTTCCTATTCCATTTGGATCAAGAAATAAATCTTCGTTAGTGTCAGCAGTGGTAATGGTTGGATTTGTGGAATTATGCCCAAGACGAAGATCTCCTGCCCAAATATCTCCTTCATGTGCTCCAGCCGCATGAAGGACAATAAGCGCTGAATTTGTCGCGGTAGTTTCTGTAAGTCCGCCACCTACATCTCCTAAAGCGAGCGAAAAATCTACCGTCGGATATGTATGAATAAGGTTATTGGTTTGTGTGAACAGTGGTTGTCCATTTGCTCCCATTTCACCTGTTGGTCCTGTGGGACCAGCTGATCCTGTAGCACCAGTTGGCCCCGTTGGTCCTTGTACCCCCGTTGCGCCCGTGGGTCCCTGACTTCCCGTGGCTCCCGTTGCGCCGGTTGGGCCAGCTTCACCCGTTGCCCCGGTTGCGCCGGTTGGGCCGGTTGCCCCCGTTGGACCATATACTCCTGTACCTCCGCTAGGTCCTGTCGGAGCAAAATATAAAGTAATTGGCGTTGGCGTTGGAAGAGGGTTAAGCAATATATTCAAGAAATTTTCCGGTAATGGCGTTGGCGTAGGTGGCAAAAGAGAACTTGAAAGCGACGAACAACGAACCACTTGATTATTTGATGCAAGACACAATACAG